>NZ_WYCT01000372.1 GCF_011008945.1 Streptomyces harenosi | reverse complement strand
AGATGTGTATAAGAGCCAGGTGCCGCTGTCAGTGCCCCTTGCGGAGCCGGGACGAGTGCGTGGTCACCTGGGCCCGTACCGACTCCCGGCGGGCCAGCAGGCGGATGGACCGGCCGCGCGGGCCGAGCAGCGCCGCGACCCGGGAGATCTCCGACCACACCCGGCCCCGGTCGCCCCCGGCGATCGCCGCCGCGGCCAGCAACTGGCACGCGTCCTTCACCTGGCCCCGCCTCGCGCGCAGTTCGGCCATCCCGATCAGGACGTCGACCGGCTGCCGGCGGCGCAGTATCTCGGTGCCCACCCGCAGCGCGTCCTCGACGTTGCCGCTGCGCAGGTGGCGCTTGAAGTCCTCGTTCAGGTGCCGGATCTGCTGGGGTATCACGGCCCGCACGTCCTCGGCCTCGCCGCTGTCCGCCCGGTCCCCGGCGGTCTCGCCCGGCGCCGCTTCGCCGGGCCGGCCGTGCGCCGCCCGCTGCGGGCCGGGCAGGCCCAGCGCCGCCGTCATCCGGGCGGTGAAGGCGGGGATGTCGAACAACTCCTCGACCTCGCGGTACTCGTCCTCGGACACCCGCTCGCCGAGCACGGTCCGCAGCGCCTCCAGCGCCGCCTGCGGGGTGTAGTCGGCGAAGGACCGGTAGCCCGGCACCCCGTCCAGCACCTCCCGCGAGCCCACCCGGTGGTAGGTGACCACGCGCAGCCGCTGCTGCACGGCCTCCACCACCGACAGCGGCATCGGGTCGTCGACGGAGGAGAGGAAGAAGACGTCGGAGTCGGCCAGTTCGGCCCGCACCCGCTCGCGGGACAGGGCACCCATCCAGGTCACCCGGTCCGACAGCAGGGTGGTCGGCGCGATGCGCGGGGTGCGGTGCCCGATCCAGGCGAACCGCCACGGCAGCCCCTCGGTGTGCGCGAGCTCCGCCACCCGGGAGAAGAGGTCCAGCCCCTTGCGGTCCTGCATGGAGCCGACCATCACGATCCGCGGCCGCGGGCCCGGCGCGACACGGGCCCGGGCCCGGTGCAGGTCCTGCGGCACGGTGTTGTAGACGACCACGGGATCGGCCACCCCGAGGCCACGGAACATGTCCGCCTGGGCGGCCGACACGCACAGCACCGTCAGTTCCGGCAGCAGCCGCAGCATCTCCTTGTGGCGCAGCGTGTGGTGCTCGGCCTCGTACGCCATGACGTGCTCGGTCTCGTGCGCGTACAGGAAGACCTGGCGGCCGGCGGACACCAGTTCGGCCACGAGCTCGTTGCCCAGCGCCGAGCGCCACAGCGGGGCGAGGCTGTTGACGAGGACGACGTCGGTGTCCTTCAGCGCGTCGAGCACGTCCTCGGTGCGGCAGTAGGCGCTGAGGTCGATGTAGCGGATGTCCACGGGGGAGTGGGCCAGCAGCGCCTGGGTGTACGTGAGGATCGGGATGGCGACGCCCGTCACGTAACCGAAGCCCAGCCCGAGCACCGCCAGCGACTTCGGCGGCGTCTGCCGCTCCCGCACGGCGCGCAGCGCGCGTTCGGCGCGGGTCTCGCGCGGCGCGCCCGGGGAGACGGCGGGCAGCGGCCCGGCCGCTGCGGCCGGCTCCGCCTCCTCCACCACCTTCAGGATCTGCTCCGCCACGTCGTCGCGGAAGGTGAGGAAGTGGGTCAGGGGCTCCCCGGTGGTGTTGCCGGTGAACTTGCCCGTCCGGTACAGCTGGCCCGCCACGTCGGCCAGTTCCCCGACGCTGCCGACGTTGCGCAGCAGGGCGTGGTTGACGGCCGGGAAGACGATGTTCAGCGGCGGGGGGCTGAACAGGATCAGCGGGGTGCCGGCGCGCAGGGTCTGCAGATAGGTGGTGGAGAAGAAGGTGACGGCCAGGTCGTAGGCGCTCAGGCCCGCCGCGTCCACCAGCGCCGACTCGTCGAGGACGGTGACCCCGGGCAGGCCGGCCAGCCAGTTCAGATGGCCGGAGAGGGTCGAGGGGTGCGGCTTGATCGAGACCTCGCCGAACTCCGCGAGGGCCTCGCAGGCCGCCTTCAGGTACTCGCGGTGCTGCTTGGCGGGCAGCTTGCGCTGATCGCCCAGCGGCTGGTCGAGGATGATGATCCGCAGGGGCTCGCGGGGGGTGCGGGCCGGGCGCGGGGCGGGGTTGTGCGCGGCGCGCAGCAGGGCCGGGTCGTCGCTGTGGCCCAGGGCGCCGGTGATGTGCACGACCGGATCGGCATCCGCCGTGCGGTACAGCAGGTGGTGGGCGGTGGCGGGCCCCCACACGCACACCGCGGCGGGTCTGGAGGAGCCGTAGTACCAGTTCTGGTCGCGGACGCCGGGCGTGAGCGTCTTGTAGTGGAAGTCCAGGTGCCCGTCCTGGACGAGCACCACCGGGAGGGTCTCGGTGAGGGCGCGGGCGACGCGGCTGCCGCGCTGCGACTGGTCGTTGAAGAGGATCAGCCGGTCGATGCCCTCGCGCTCGGCGAAGGCGGCCATCCGGGGGCCCGTCTCCTCCAGGAACTGCGCGTGGGCGAGGGTCTCCTCCTCGCGGAACAGGTTGTGCACCGCGAGGCCGTCGAGCCGGGCCGAGGTCTCCTCCTCGATCCACCGGCCGACGTCACCGCCGAGGTCGGCGGTGACCGGCACGAAGGTGTGCTCCCGAGCTCCGGGGGCGCTCATGATCTGCGCGGTGAGACCGACCCCGTTGCGGTTTTCGATGAACACGGCGATACGCATAGACAACCAGCCCAGTCCGAAGGTCAGGTACCGGAAGGCCACCGCTTGTTCGGCCCGCGACGCCGGTCTGCAGGCGCACCTTCATCGACGTACAGAGATGTGATGATTTCCCGCAGATCATCGCACGGGGCGCGGAAACGTGTGCGTGAAGAGAAAATGAACGGAAAGTGCGATCCGATGCGGATTTCCTTCCGTTCACTTTCCCGTCACCGTGAATTGGCGGTACGGCTGCCGGGGGCCGGGGCGGACGTCACCGCCTGAGGGAGCGCCGCAGCGACCGTGCCCGGCGCACCACCCGGCGCGCGGCGGCGTTGCGCGGCAGGAAGGCGAGCCGCTGCGGGATGCCGCCGGGCAGCCCCAGCGAGGTGAGCCGCTTCTTCTTGAAGTACCGCCAGGCACCGGCCTGGAGGTGCTCCGCCAGATACCGCTCGGCCTCCGGGCGCAGCTCCGGCAGGATCTTCGGCTGCATCGCGTACCCGACGGCGCGGACCAGGGCGGTGAGCGCGCCGGTGTCCATGCCCCGGCGCCGCTCGGTGACGGCCGCCGGGTCGGACGGCTCGGGCAGCAGCGCGTCGACCACCGTGACGGGGACGCGGTTGCTGTTCTCGTACGGGGAGAGCCGGTCCAGCAGGGTGCCGGTGCCGACCCGGGCGACCGGCAGCCCGTACAGCGCGGATGCGGTGAGCAGGCCCGTGGAGAAGCAGCCGACGACCAGCGCCGGACGCATGCGCTGGTAGAGCACCTCCGCCAGGACGGGCGTGTCCAGGACGGTGAGGTCCACGCCGAGCCGCTCGGCCTCCCGCTCCAGGGTGCGGGCGAACCGGGCCGGGGCCGAGGGGTGCGGCTTGAACACGATCCGCTCGTGGCCGAGACCGGCCGCGCCCCGCACCATCCGCACGTGCAGCTCCTCCTCCTCGTCGGGGGAGAGGATGTTCAGCGCGGACAGGTACTGGCCCAGGAGCAGGGCGGGTCCGGCGACGTCGGGCAGGTCGTCGCCGGTGCCGGCCAGTTCGTCGAGCACCTTGGTGAACACGGGGGTGGGCACCACCTCCGGGGGGACGCCGAACTCGGTGAGCAGCAGCGGCGTGAGGCCCGGCACCAGATCCAGGTGGAGCAGCCGCTCCACGCGGGTGCCGACCAGCGGGTCGAGCTTGTTGCGGGTGGGGCCGTAGCTCATCAGGCCGTCCGCGTAGACGGTGATCGGGGCGTCGGCGAAGATCTGCGCCACTCCGAGCGCCGGGTGCACCTGGATGGACTCCACGGCGAGCGCCACGTCGTCGTCGCCGAGCCCCCAGGCCAGCCGCAGGTACCGTTCCCACATCGGGACGTCCTCCGGGCGCGGCTGCCAGCCGCCCGGGTGGAAGGGGAAGATCGCCTCGTTCCAGGACACGACGTCGTCGAACCGGGTGCGCAGCCGGTCGAAGCCGGGCATCTGGTCGACCGCGGGCGTGGTCTCGGGCGTCGCCGTGTTGTTGGACACCAGCAGGACGCGCCGGCCGGCGGGGGCGAAGCAGCCGGCGTCCAGGGCGGCGGCGAGGGTGGCCGTGCCGTAGAGCGTGGACGCCATGAAGATCTGCGTGGTCACGCCGCCACCTCCCCGGCGGGCACCGGGCGGCGGCGCAGCCGGCGCAGCCGGCCGGCGCGCTCGGCGTCCATCGAGCCGAGCACCTGGTCGAGCGCCTCCTGCGGCATCCGCCGCAGCGCGGCGGCGCTCATCGCTTTCAGCTTGCGGGCCACGGGCGGCTCGAACCTCTCGATCGATCCCAGGTGGTGGGAGATGATGGCGCAGTAGGTGCGCACGGCCTTGGGCAGCAGCCGCTCCGCCTCCGGGTCCTTCGCGGTCTCCGCGATCACCTGGTCGAAGGCGCGGATGAAGTCGAGCTGCCGGGCGTCGCCGATCTGCGTCAGCGACGAGGCGACCCCGCGCCGGTAGAAGACGCCGAGCAGTCCCGTTATGGCGAAGGACTCCGCTTCCCGGTGCAGCTTCCAGATCCACGGCCGGTCCTCGGCCGTGCGCAGCCCGTCGGTGAAGTGCAGCAGGCCGCGGTCGACGAGCCGGCGGTGGTAGACGCCGGCCCAGGCGTAGGCGTAGTCGACGGAGGTGGAGCGGTGGGCCGGCAGGATCGCCTCGCGCGGGCGCAGCGGGACGTTCCTGCGGCCGTGCGGCACGCGGTGCACCGTGCGGGCGCGCGCCGTGCACTGGACGTGGTCGGTGCGCACGAAGTCGCAGCCCAGTTCCTCGATCACGGCGACCAGCCGGGCGTAGTAGCCGGGGGCCAGCCAGTCGTCGCCGTCCAGGAAGGTGAGGTACTCGCCGCGCGCCCGGTCGATGCCGGTGTTGCGGGCGGTCGCCAGACCGCCGTTGCGCTCGTGTCTGACCAGCACCGCGCCGGGCAGCTCGCGCTCCGCGCGCGCGAGGATGTCCGGTGTCCCGTCGGTCGAGCAGTCGTCGACGAGAATGAATTCGAAGTCGTCCCGCGCGTTGGCGCGCAGACTCCTCAGGGCGTCGGGGGCGTATTGCTGCACGTTGTAGAACGGCACGATGACGGAGAGCTTGAGCACGCAGGCGACGGTAGGCCGCGGCCCGGCATTCGGCTTTACCTGCGGTTTGATGTGGAGTGAACGACGCGTGGCGAAGCCGTGAAGCGGACGCTTTTCCGGGCGTGACACGGGCCGATTCCCCATTCGGCGGTGTGCTGTTAACCGTTTGTTGCTTTCGGGTTGGGCGGTTCCTAGAAATGCCTTCCTAGCGTCTGGGGCGTGCCAGCAAGTGCAGCAAGTGCGATGAAGGCCCTCCGTGTGGCCGTCCTCGCGGATTCCGACACCCGGTGGAAATGGGGCGCGCTCACCGCGCAGCGCACCGCCCCCCGGGGCACGGACCTCCGTCTGGACGGCTACCTCCTGCGGGGCCGCGCCACCCCCACCCCCCGCCAGCTCGACGAGGTCGGCGTCCGCGCCGACGCGCTGCGCGAGGTGACCGGCGTGGAGTTCCTGCGCACCATGGCGCGGGAGCCGTACGACGTCCTCGTCCTCGCCCTGGTGGGCGGCGGGGTGCAGGCCATGCTGCACGGCCTGAAGCGGGTGTGGGAGGACCGGGCCCACCGGCCCGTCGTCGTCACCGGCTACGTCGGCGTGGTCTACGAGAAGCTCGCCGACGGCCTGCTGCTGCGGCACGGCGCCGACCTCGTCCTCGCCAACTCCCGCCAGGACGCCGAACGCTTCCGGGCGGTGTACGAGGGGGTGGGCGCCGACGCCTCCGCGGTCACCGAGGTCGCGCTGCCGTTCCTGGGCGGGGCGCCCTACACCGGCGAGCACGACCCCTACACGGTCGTCTTCGCCGCCCAGCCCTCCGTGCCGGCGAGCCGCACCGACCGCGCCTACCTGCTGGGCCGGCTGATCCGGCACGCCCGCCGCCACCCGGAGCGGGAGGTGCTGCTGAAGCTGCGCTCCAAGCCCGGCGAGCACACCACCCACATCGAGGAGCTGCCCTACCAGAAGCTGGCGCAGAAGGCGGACCTGCCGCCCAACCTCCGCCTGGTCTACGGCCACATGGGCGAGGTCCTGGACCGCACCGACCTGCTGGTCACCGTCAGCTCCACGGCCGCCCTGGAGGCGCTGCACCGCCGCATCCCGACCGTCGTCCTCACCGACCTCGGCATCCGCGAGGCGCTCGGCAACCACCACTTCACCGGCTCCGGCTGCCTCGCCTCCTGGGACCAGCTCGACGCCGGGCACCGGCCGGTGCCGGACGAGGAGTGGGTGGCGCGGCAGGGCGTCGCCGCCGTGGGCACCCCCTCGGCAGCGGGCTCGTACGCCACCGCCTTCGACGCCGCCCGGGACCGCATCGCCAGGCTGCTCGCCCGGCCCGGCGGCCTGCCCCCGCTGACCCCGTACTACACCCC
>NZ_WYCT01000371.1 GCF_011008945.1 Streptomyces harenosi | reverse complement strand
GGCGGGCGGGCGGTCGGCGAGCGGAGCGAGGACGTGTACGCGGCGTCGGCGACATCAGCCTCGGGCGCCGCGACCGGAACCTCGCCAAGGAACTAAAACGGGTGAGGAGCCTGGACTGTCCAGTCGGCTGCTCGGGCCACCCGTCTGCGGGCTGTATGTCCGGGCAGAGGCTGAGACGCTCCGTCCTCGGCCTCTGGCCCCGCTAAGTCGCGGGCCCCCTGCCGCGCGTCCGGGCCGTACGGCTCTCGCACAGGGTCGGCCGCCACTGTCCCTGCGTACCCGGTGTCCTTGCTTCGGACTCACGGGACGCCCCCGAGAGCGCCCGAGCCTCGCGGCGGCCCGGCTGCCCGACGACTTCATGGCGGGAGTGGAGCCACCGGCCTCCACAGGGTCCGCCGGTGGGGCTTCCTCGCCGACCGGGCGGAAGAAGTCCGCGAGGAAGTCGTCCAGGCCCGCGTCCTCGCCGTCCGTGCCGGAGCGGCGGGTGGACCAACCGGCCGTCGAGAACCCACTGTTCTGGGCTGCATTCAAGATCACCGGGGCATTGTGAGCCGCATTCTCAGCTCAGGTCCCGACGGCGCTCGGCCAGGCACCTCTGCCACAACTCGTACGAGTGCCGTGCCTCGCGAAGTGATTCACCGGCGAACCGCTCGTCGGCGAAACCGGCCGCGGCGACCTGTTTCACCACGGTCACCAGATGCGATGCGACGCGAGTCAAACGTTCCGTGTGCACGCGCCTCAACTGGGGTCTCAGCTGCTCCTCGCGGCCGGCCACCGCAAGCAGGTCCGTGTAGTCGTCGGCTTCGGCGTAGGCAGAGGGGAGCTTGGGGAGGTCGTCGGCGGTGAGGCGGACGACAGCGGCAGGCCTGAACGCGTCTCGGTCCTCCCTGCCCAGCACACGGTTCAGCAGCCGACGGGCTTCATCGGTGCTTCGCACCCGGGCAGCGATGTTCTCCAGCTCCTCCAGCTCGGCGGGGATGTCCGCCTCGGATTCCGCCGAGAGATGTGCACTCAGGCGGTCCGCGACCTTCGCTCCGGACTCCGAGGCCTTGTCGATCACGTCGTCGCACGCGTCGAGTTCGGCGAACGCCCGCTCGGCTGTCCGTACCGAGGCCCGAACCATCTCGGCCGGGTCGCCTTCGAAGCCACCCACCGCATGCACGAGTTCCGACAAAGACATGCCCAGTGCAGCGGGCAGAGCCTCCGCTCGCGGCTTCCCCTCGGCCGCCATCGTTCCGCTTCCCACCGTTCCCCCTCCCGACCGTTCCACGTCGGGACAGATCATGGGCGCAGCACGCTTCGAAGCGCAATCCGGCCTCCGATCCATCGTCCGGCTGCCTTCTGAGGGCGGCCAGGGCCGGGTTTCGCGTAAGTTCCTGCCACTGACCTTGAGTGACTGGGGGAGACGGTGACCGAAGAGTACCCGGAATTTCTGCTGCGCCTGCCGCACAACGGGCCGCTGGCGCGGGGGCGGCTGCTCTCGGAGAAGGGAACCAATGGCAGCCAGAAGATGGTGGTCCTGGCCGGTTCGCCGGCCCGCCCGGAGGTCGTACCCTCCTTCCCCTTGCGGATGCCGTCCTCCCACAGATTGCGGGAGCAACTGAGGCAAGAGGGCACAATCCAGGAGACGACGACCTGGGCCGGGTGGCTCGAGGTCGTCAGTGACGTCGAGTGCAACTCACCCTCCGCCGCGGCGGAGATCCTCCTCGGCCGCAGCGCCAACGGCTGGCTGGAGTGGAAGACCGCCGACGGCCGGCCGCTCGCCGACTTCCTGGAACAGGCTTCGGCCGGCCCCAGCCGCGCATGGTTGGTCCGCGAACCCGACATCACTGGCTTCGGTACGGCCGACGAGGTGTGGCTTACCGAGGGTCGCGTGACACTCGCCGCGGACCGGCTGAGGCCGGGGGTGACCCCGGGCATCAGCAAGGAGCAGTTGCGCGTCATCGTGGACGAGGACTACGAATCGGCGGTCGCCTACAGCCAGAAAGCGCGGCTTGTCGGCGAATTCCACGCGTTCCTCTCTCGGATGCGACCGGGGGACACTGTCTGCGTTTTCCGCGGCGGTGAGCTGTACGTTGGTGAGATCACCGGGAATGCCGAGCAAGTCGCCTCTGAGGACGGGCGGAGTGTGCTGAGGCGGCCGGTGGAGTGGGGGAGCGAGGGCTACCCGTACGAGAGACTTCCGGAAGAACTCCAGCAGAAGCTGCATAGCGGACACGACCTGGTCGATATGACAGCGGTCAAGGGCATCGTGGACGGTCTCGGGGTCTCCGACGAGGAACTGGCGGAGGTGGCCGAGGAATCCGCCGAGACCTCAGGCATCGCGAATCAAGCCATCGTGGCTCGCCGTGAACTGGAGTTCCCGCACCCGGACGAGACCTTGCGTAAGAGGCTCAACGTCCATCGCGTCGAATGGCTGAACGAGGTACGGGACCTGCTGTGGGACGAACGCCAGTTGATCTTCTACGGGCCACCTGGTACGGGCAAGACCTACCTCGCACAGGAGCTCGCCGAATTCTTGGGCGGCGGCCCGGAGCAGGTCAAGCTGGTCCAGTTTCACCCCAGTTATGCGTACGAGGATTTCTTCGAGGGTTTCCGGCCACGGGAGGATCCGGACACACACGAGGTCGCGTTCCGGCTGACCCCCGGACCGCTGCGGGAACTGGCCGATCTCGCCCGTCGGGAGGGCAACCGGCATATCCCGCACTTCCTGATCATCGATGAGATCAACCGCGCCAATCTGGCCAAGGTCTTCGGTGAGCTGTATTTCCTGTTGGAGTACCGCAACAAGTCAGTTCGGCTGACCTACTCGGGAGAGGACTTCGCCCTGCCGCGCAACCTGTTCGTCATCGGCACGATGAACACGGCCGACAGGTCCATCGCACTGGTGGATGCCGCGATGCGGCGGCGGTTCGCCTTCGTCGAGCTCTCACCCAGGACCGAGCCGACCAGCGGGTTGCTGCGGCGCTGGCTGGAAGGCAATAAAAAGGAGACCGAGCCGGCCGACCTGCTCGACGCTCTCAACGCCCGGATCGCCGACGCGGACTTCCGGATCGGGCCGTCGTACCTGATGAAACCCAGCGTCTACCGCGATGGTGGGCTGGAACGCACGTGGCGGACGAAGATCCTGCCCCTGCTGGAGGAGCACCACTACGGGGAAGGTGTGGATGTCGAGAAGCGGTACGGTTTGGCAGCGCTACAGGCGTCCGTGGCCGCGCGCAGGGCATCGGAAGCGGATGCCGCCGGGGAAGGCACCGGCACGCCGTGAACCAGGTTCACCTCGTCGAACACGCCCCGGCGAGAGTCGTAGCTCTCCCGGACATGGCAGGGCGGGCCCTGGCCGCATCGAGGATCGTGGACGCCGTCCCCGACCCGTACGAGCCAGGGCTGTGGCGGCTGCGGGCGGGAAGCAAGGTGGGGGCTGTGGCACTCGACATCCCGGGAGGCGGGACCGTCAGGCTGCGGATCACGCCCAAAGTGCCTACCGAACGCCTGTTCTTCCTTCTCGGCTACAGCCTCGACCCGCGCGGCTGGCGGGATGAAGAGGTGGACGTCGCCGGATACGACGAACTGCTGCCCGCTTTCGCCCACGCCGTGGAGCGGCAGACTGACCGGGCGCTACGACAGGGGCTTCTGCAGGGCTACCGGCTCACCGAAGCCACGGCGTTCGTCGTACGAGGCCGGATACGCGAAGCCGAGCAGGTCCAGCGTAGATTCGGTGCCCCACTGCCTGCGGAGATCGTGTACGACGAGTTCACCACGGACATCGCCGAGAATCGCATCCTGCGCGCCGCAGTGGAACGACTGCTACGCCTGTCCGGCGTGCCCAGAGCCGTACGCACACGGCTGCTGCACCAGCGGGCCAGGCTCGCGGACGTCACCCCACTCGTGCGAGGGCAGACGCTGCCAAGGTGGCGGCCGAACCGTCTCAACGCCCGGTATCACAACGCCCTCAAACTGGCAGACCTCGTGCTGGAGGGGGCGTCGGCCGAACATCTGCCGGGCGGGCTGCGGATGAACGGCTTCCTCCTCGATATGAACAAGGTCTTCGAGGACTTCGTCTGCGTCGCGCTCCGCGAGGCCCTGGCCGCGTACGGCGGACACGCCACGCTGCAGAGCAGGAATGTCTACCTGGATGAGGACGACGCCATCCGGATGCGACCGGACTTCGTCTGGTACGCGGAAACGGGAGTTCCGCTGGCTGTTGCGGATGCGAAGTACAAGGTGGGCAAGCCCCATGGCTACCCGGACGCCGACCTCTATCAGATGCTGGCGTACTGCACCTCCCTGGGACTTGAGGAGGGACATCTCGTTTACGCGAAGGGCAACGCATCACATGTCGCTCACGTGGTTCGCCGTTCCGGGATCGCACTGCATCAGCACGCACTCGATCTCGGCCAGCCACGGTCGGTACTTCTCAGTGAGATGACAGCTCTGGCCGCGCGCATGGTTCGATCGCGACCTTGACGCTCCAGGCCACCTGACGGTCACAGATGGAGCGCGAGAGACCCGCCGGACCTGGGTTTCCTCCATGGCCGTTGCCTGTGACGTGATTTCGATGAGGCAGCATGTGACGTGTGCGGCGGCCGGAAGCCTTCGCTCCCGGCCAAAAGTCGCAGCAGCGTCCCAGACGCCGCCACCCCCCTGTCGCCTGGCATTGACGTAGGCAGGAGGGGCGGCGGCGTGTTCCCGCAGGCGGTCAGATGTCCCGGAACGTCTCGATCTGGGCCCCGACGGAGTTCAGGCGCTCCGCCAGGTCCTCGTAACCGCGGTTGATGACGTAGACGTTGCGCAGCACGGAGGTGCCCTCGGCCGCCATCATCGCCAGCAGGACGACCACGGCGGGGCGCAGGGCCGGCGGGCACATCATCTCGGCGGCGCGCCAGCGGGTCGGGCCCTCGACCAGGACCCGGTGCGGGTCGAGGAGCTGGAGCCGGCCGCCAAGGCGGTTGAGGTCGGTCAGGTAGATGGCCCGGTTGTCGTAGACCCAGTCGTGGATGAGGGTCTTGCCCTGGGCGACCGCCGCGATCGCCGCGAAGAACGGGACGTTGTCGATGTTCAGGCCGGGGAACGGCATCGGGTGGATCTTGTCGATCGGCGCCTCCAGCTTGGAGGGCCGGACGGTGAGGTCCACCAGCCGGGTGCGGCCGTTGTCGGCGACGTACTCGGGCGTGCGGTCGTGGTCGAGGCCCATCTCCTCCAGGACCGCCAGCTCGATCTCCAGGAACTCGATCGGCACCCGGCGCACCGTCAGCTCGGACTCGGTGACGACGGCCGCGGCCAGCAGGCTCATCGCCTCGACCGGGTCCTCGGAGGGGGAGTAGTCCACGTCGACGTCGATGTCCGGCACGCCGTGCACGGTGAGGGTGGTGGTGCCGATGCCCTCGACCTTGACGCCGAGCGCCTCCAGGAAGAAGCACAGGTCCTGGACCATGTAGTTGGAGGAGGCGTTGCGGATGACGGTGACGCCGTCGTGGCGGGCGGCGGCCAGCAGCGCGTTCTCGGTGACGGTGTCCCCGCGCTCGGTCAGCACGATCGGGCGGTCCGGGCTGACCGAGCGGTCGACGACCGCGTGGTACTGGCCCTCGGTCGCGGCGATGTCCAGGCCGAAGCGGCGCAGCGCGATCATGTGCGGCTCGATGGTCCGGGTGCCGAGGTCGCAGCCGCCGGCGTAGGGCAGCTTGAAGCGGTCCATGCGGTGCAGCAGCGGGCCGAGGAACATGATGATGGACCGGGTGCGCACCGCGGCCTCGGCGTCGATGGCCGCCATGTCCAGCTCGTGGGGCGGCACGATCTCCAGGTCGACGCCGCCGTTGATCCAGCGGGTGCGCACGCCGATGGAGTGCAGCACCTCCAGGAGGCGGTACACCTCCTCGATGCGGGCGACGCGCCGCAGCACCGTGCGGCCCTTGTTGAGCAGCGAGGCGCACAGCAGGGCCACACAGGCGTTCTTGCTCGTCTTCACGTCGATGGCGCCGGACAGCCGGCGGCCGCCGACCACCCGGAGGTGCATCGGGCCCGCGTACCCCAGGGAGACGATTTCGCTGTCCAGTGCTTCACCGATGCGGGCGATCATCTCAAGGCTGATGTTCTGGTTGCCGCGCTCGATGCGGTTCACGGCACTCTGGCTCGTGCCGAGCGCTTCGGCGAGCTGTGACTGGGTCCAGCCGCGGTGCTGCCGGGCGTCACGGATGAGCTTGCCGATGCGTACGAGGTAGTCGTCTGCCATGAGGTTGAGGTTATCTCAGATATGAGATGGCGCCTCCTGGGGGGTCCGTTCGGGTGACGATATGTCAATCACGCCTGGTGGCGCGGGTGCGGCGCCACCCGAAGGGACCGGGCAGGTCCATCGACGTCGTACGGCGTCCGGTGCTGCTGCGGGTGTACCGGGGGCCGCGCTCGCCGCCGGTGGTGAGGGACCAGGAGCGCTTGTTGAGGTTCAGGCGCACTCCGGGCAGGATCCGGAAACTCTTGCGGAACGTGAGGGGCATCGCGCCTCCTTCGCGTCTCGTGGACGGACCGGGCCGTTCCCGGCTCCCTACGGATACCCCGGCCGCGCGCACTGATGGGTGCGGGCCCCCACATCGCCGCGCGCGACCGGCCCAACCGCCGTCCGGCGGGGGAGAGTCCGCCGGGGGGTGATCGGGATCACGGTGAGGGCGCCGCGCCCGGCCGGTGGCGTCCGCGACGCGGGCCGCCCGGGAGGGTGCGCGTCCCGGGAGGGTGCGCGTCCCGGGAGGGGTGCGCTTCCCGGGACGCGCACCCTCCCGG
>NZ_WYCT01000370.1 GCF_011008945.1 Streptomyces harenosi | reverse complement strand
AGATGTGTATAAGAGCCAGGGTCCAGAAAGGAGGCTCCGGGATGTCCCCATCGGTCCGCTCCAGCCGGGCCAGGGCCCAACTGACCCTGAAGGAGCCCCCGGCCTCGGTCGGCGCCAAGCCCGGCGGCACGATCGCGCGGCTCGACCTCCAGTTCAACCCCTCCACCCTGGAGCTGCGCAAGACCACCGAGTGGCGGCGCTCCCCCTCCCGGATGGCGGAGGAGTCCGCGCTGCCCGAGTTCGTCGGCAGCGGCCCGCGCACGCTGAGCCTGGAGGTGTTCCTGGACGCCACCGCCACCCACGACAACTCCGTGGAACAGGCGGTGGAGAAGCTGATGAAGGCGTGTGTGCCCACCCCGGCGAGCCTGGGCCGCAAGAAGCCGGCCAGCCCGTGGGTGCGGTTCGAGTGGGGCACCGCCCGGACGACGTCGTTCGACGGCGTGCTGTCCAGCCTGTCGGTCACCTACACGCTGTTCGACGTGGACGGCAGGCCGCTGCGGGCCACCTGCGCGCTGACCATCGAGGAGGCGAGCGTCGACACGCCGGGACAGAACCCGACCTCCGGCGCGCGCACCGCCCGCAGCACCCACACCGTGGTGGCCGGTGACAGCCTCGCCCTGCTGGCCTGGCGCGAGTACGGCGACGCCACGGCCTGGCGGGTCATCGCGGAGGCGAACGACATCGACGACCCGATGGCCCTCGCGCCCGGCACCGAGCTGGTGGTGCCCGGGCTGCGGGACGCGGGTGCGGAGGAGGAGCGGTGAGCACAGCCGAGGCACAGGGCGGCCGGTCGTTCGCGGCGGACCCGGTCGTGGAGGCCCCCGCCGAACTGCCGAAGATCTGGGCGGCGCAACTGGTGAGCTGCGTGGTCGACGAGAACGTGGGGCTGCCCGACGCGGCCGTGCTCACCTTCCGCGACCCCGACCACGAGTTCCTGCGGGCCACCGGCATCACCATCGGCACCCCGCTGCGGGTGTCGGTGGTGACCGTGTCGGGGCGGGCCCGGGAACGGCTGTTCAACGGCGAGGTGACGGCGCTGGAGGTGGACCGGGACAGCACCGGCTCCTTCACGGTGGTGCGGGCCTACTCCAAGGCGCACCGCCTGCAGCGGGGCCGCAAGGTGGTGGCGTACCGGAACATGACGGCCGCCGCCATCGTCCGCAAGGTGGCCGCCGGGGCCGGGCTGGCCTGCGGCACCGTCGAGGCGGCGCCGGTCAGCTACCGCCAGCTCTCGCAGGCGAACGTGTCCGACTGGGAGTTCCTGCAGTACCTGGCGGGCGAGAGCGGCGCTCAGGTGCGCGTCGACGACCAGGGGGTGCTCCAGTTCACCCGGCCCGAGAAGGCCGCCGGGGCGCCCGCCCCCTCGACCTCCGCGGCCCGCGACCCGATGGTGCTGGAGTACGGGCGCAACCTGCTGGCGCTGCGTGCCGCGCTGTCGGCCGCGGACGGCGCCGCGTCGGTGGAGGTGCGCGGCTGGGACGTCACCACGAAGAGGCCGCTGGTGGCCCGGCAGCCGTCGGTGGTCAGCGACACGGTGGTGCCGGGCCTGAGCCCGCAGGCCGGCGCCCGGTTCGGCGCGTCGGCGAAGCTGGCCGTCACGGACACCCCCTACCGCACGCAGGCGGAGACCACGGCGGCCGCCGGCGCGGTGGCCGCCCAGGTCAGCGCGGGCTTCGGGGAGCTGGAGGCGGTGGCCGAGGGCAACCCCCGGCTGCGGGCGGGCAAGCCCGTGGCGCTCGGCAACGTGGGGCCGGCGTTCTCCGGCCGCTACACGGCCACGGCGGTGCGGCACGTCCTGGAGCCGTACGGCGGCTACCGCACGACGGTGTGGGTGAGCGCCAGCCCCGACCGCTCCCTGACCGGCCTGGTGACCGGCGCCAACGCGCCGGGCCGCGGCCCGCGCATGCCGGGCCTGGCGATCGGCGTGGTCACCGACGTGCGCGAGCCCGGCGGCGCGGAACGCGGCGAGGTGCGCCTGCGCTTCCCCTGGCTGGACGACACCTACACCACCGACTGGGTCCGCACCGTGCAGTGGGGCGGCAAGGGCGGCGGGGGAGTGGTGAGCCCGGAGGTCAACGACGAGGTCCTGGTCGGCTTCGAACAGGGCCTGCTGGACGCCCCGTACGTCATCGGGGGGCTGTACAACGGGGTGGACCGGCCCTCGCCACACGACGTCCCGCTGGTCGACGCCACCAGCGGCCGGATCAACCGCCGTTCGGTGGTGTCCCGTTCCGGGCACCGGGTGGAACTCCTCGACGCGAGGGCGCCCGGCCCCTCCGGGCTGCGGCTCACGACGGGCGACGAGCGGCTCGAGGTGCGCCTGGACGACCGGCGCGACCGGATCGAGCTCACGGTGTACGCCGGGCGGGGCCGCCCCCTCACCTCCGTCCTGCTCGACAGGGACGGCATCACGCTGGACGCCGGGCGCGGCGATGTGACCGTACGGGGCCGCCGGGTGGAGATCGACGCCACCGACACGGCGACGGTCGGCGGCCGTGCGGTGCGGGTCACCGGGCAGACGGAGGCCACCGTCGACGGCGGCCTGCTGGGCGTCCTCAAGGCCCGTCTCATCAGGATCAACTGAGGCCGCCCGTGACCCTCGCCCACCAGCAGCCCGGGCCCGCCGGGCGTTCCCCCGCCCGGCGGTCCGGACCGCCCGGCGCCGCCCGGCGGGCGGGGGACCGCGGCGCCCGCACCCTCCCCGCCGTTCCCGACCGACCCCCGGCCCGCGGGCCGGAGACCTTCCGCAAGGAGTGCCGCATGCCAGCCGCAGCCCGTACCGGGGACCCCACCAGCCACGGTGGTGTGATCAGCACGCCGCCGCCCGCCGCCGCGGCGACGGTGGCCCGGGTGCTGATCGGCGGGCGCCCCGCCGCCGTCGTGGGCAGTGTCCACACCTGCGCGATGCCCCCGCACGCGGCCCTCGGACCGGCCAACGTGATCCTGCCCAACCCGGCCGCGCTCGCGGGGGGCACGGTCCTGATCGGCGGGTTGCCCGCCGCCCGCGTGGGCGACACCACCGCGTGCGGCGGCACCGTGCTGGCCGGCGCGCCCGACGTCCTGATCGGGGGTCTGCGATGAGCGACCGGTTCATCGGCCGGGGCTGGGCGTTCCCCCTGCGGGTCGGGCCGACCGGCGGCATCGCCCTGGTCGAGCGCGAGCGCGAGATCGAGGAGGCGATCCGCCTGGTGCTCGCGACCGCGCCCGGCGAGCGCCCCATGCGCCCGGAGTTCGGCTGCGGCATCCACGACTACGTCTTCGCCCCCGGCGACGGCGCCACCGCCGGGCGGGTCGCCCAGCAGGTGCGCGAGGCCCTGGAGCGGTGGGAGCCGCGCATCGCCGTCGACGACGTGGTGGTCGCCTACGACACGGTCGAGGCGGGCACCCTCTACATCGACGTCCACTACACCGTGCGGTCCACCAACGACCGGCGCAACCTGGTCTTCCCCTTCTACACGATCCCCTCCGACGAGGGCGGCGGGGAACGGGGCGCCGCCTGATGGCCCTGCCCTCCCCCAACCTGGACGACCGGCGGTTCCAGCAACTCGTCGACGAGGCCAAGCGGTACGTCCAGCAGCGCGCGCCGGAGTGGACCGACCACAACGTCTCCGACCCGGGCGTCACGCTGATCGAGACCTTCGCCTACCTCGTGGACCAACTGCTGTACCGGCTCAACCGGGTACCGGACAAGAACTACACGGCCTTCCTCGACCTGCTGGGCATCCGCCTGTTCCCGCCGGCCGCCGCCTCGGCCGACGTGGACTTCTGGCTGTCGGCGCCGCAGCCCGACACCGTCGTCCTGCCCGCGGGCACCGAGGTGACCACCGCCCGTGGCGAGACCGACGACGCCGTGGTGTTCACCACCACCGACGAACTGCACATCGTGCCCAGCGAGTTGACGCGCCTGGTGACCGCTCCCCGGACCGGCGAGCAGACCGACCGGACCCGCACGCTCGCCGAGGGCCGCGACATCCCCTGCTTCCAGGCGGCGCCCGAGCCGGGCGACGCGCTGCTGTTCGGGCTGCCCACCGCCGTGCCGCGGTGCATCGTCGCGGTACGGCTGGACAGCCGGGTGGAGGGCGTCGGCGTGGACCCCCGCCAGCCCCCGCTCGTGTGGGAGGCGTGGCACGGCAGCGGCTGGCAGGTGTGCGAGACGGGCCCGGACACCACCGGCGGACTGAACCGGCCGGGCGAGGTCATCGTGTACGTACCGGCCGGGCACCGCGCGTCCGTCATCGGCGGGACCCGGGCCGGCTGGCTGCGCTGCCGCGTCACCGAGGCGGAGCCCGGCCAGCCGTTCTACTCGGAGTCCCCGACGGTGCGCGAGGCGTCGGTGTTCACCGTGGGCGGCACCATGTGCGCCGAGCACGCGGTGACCGTGACCGACGTGCCGCTCGGCACCTCGGAGGGGGTCGCGGGCCAGACGTTCCGGGTCGGCCGCCCGCCCGTCCTCCTCGACGGCGCTCCCCCCGTGGTGGAGGTCTCCTCGGCCGAAGGGTGGCAGCGCTGGGAGGTGGTGGAGCACTTCGGCCGCTCCGGGCCCGCCGACCGGCACGTCCGGGTGGACGCCACCACCGGGGAGTTCGCCTTTCCCCCCGCGCTGCGCGAGCCGGACGGCTCCCTGCGGCAGTGCGGCGCGGTGCCGCCCAAGGGTGCCCAGGTGCGGGTGGCCCGCTACCGCACCGGCGGCGGCCCCGCGGGCAATGTCGCCCGCGGCGCCATCTCCGTGCTGCGCAGCTCCGTGCCGTACGTCGCCCGGGTCACCAACCGGGAGGCGGCGCGCGGCGGCGTGGCCGGCGAGACCGTCGCCAACGCCAAGCTGCGCGCCCCGGAGGCGCTGCGCATGCAGGAGCGCGCGGTGACGGCCGAGGACTACGAGATCCTCAGCCGCCAGGCGGCGCCCTCGGTGCGCCGGGTCCGCTGCCTGCCCGCCGCGGACGGCCCCGGCGCGGTACGGGTGCTGGTGGTGCCGGACGCGGTGCCCGACGAGGGCGACCGGCTCCGCTTCGAGCAGCTCATCCCCTCGGACCGGGTACTGCGGGCGATCACCGACTGCCTGGACGAGCGGCGCCTGATCGGCACCCGCCTCGTGGTGGAGCCGCCGGTCTACCAGGGCGTCACGGTGGTGGCCCGCCTCACGGCGGCGCCGGGCGAGGCCGACCGGGTGCGCGAGGCGGCGCTCGCCGCCTTGTTCGGCTACCTCGATCCGCTGCGCGGCGGCCCGGACGGCACCGGCTGGCCGTTCGGAAGGCCGGTGCAGTACGGGGAGGTGTTCGGCGTGGTGCAACGCGCCACCGGCGACGCGCTCGTGGAGGAGATCCGGCTGTTCCCCGCCGACCCGATCACCGGCCGGCGCGGTGCCCCGGCGGACCGCATCGACGTGGGCGCGGGCGCGCTGGTCTTCTCCTACCAGCACCAGGTGGTCGTCACGGCCGCCGGACCGGAGGACCGGGCATGAGCCGCGCCGCCGTACCCGGGCTTCCCAGCCGGTACCCGATCGGCGGGCAACTGCCCGCCCTCTACGCCGAGGACGACCTGGCCCAGCGGTTCACCGCCGGACTCGACACCGTCCTCGCCCCGGTCTTCTCCACCCTCGACAACCTGCCCGCCTACCTCGATCCCCGGCTGGCCCCGGCCGACTTCCTGGCCTGGCTGGCGTCCTGGGTCGGCGCCGCCGACGACCCGGCGTGGCCCGTGGAGGTACGCCGCGAGGCCGTCGTCCGCGCGGTGGAACTGCACCGGTGGCGCGGCACGCGGCGCGGGCTGGTCGAAGCGCTCGGACTGGCGCTGGGCGCGCACGCCGAGGTGACCGGGGACGGCGGGGCCCGCTGGTCCGCCGCCCCCGGCGCCGAGCTGCCGCCCGCGCCCGCCGCCGAGGTGCTGGTCCGGGTGTGGCCGGGCCGCGAGGAGCGGATCGACCCGGACCGGGTCCGGGAGATCGTCCGGGCCATGTGCCCGGTGCACACCGTCTGCCGGGTGGAGATCCTGCCCGGCCCGCCCGCCGGCGAAGGGAGGTGACGTCATGCGCGCGTGTCCCGCCTGCGGGGCGTCCAACGGCCCGCAGGACGATTTCTGCGGCAACTGCGGGGCCTATCTGGGCTGGTCGGAGACGGCCGCCGCGGCGCCGGCGAGCGCCGCGGAGCCACCGGCCGGCACGGCCGCGGACACCCCTCCCGCCCCGGGCACCGGCCCGGCGCCGCGGGGCGCCGCCGCCTCGGACGGCGGCCCGGCCCCGGCGGCCGCCCCGTCCCCGGCCGCCCCTCCGGCCCCGGGCCCGCCCGCGGAGACCGGCAGGACCGGGGAGACCGGGAGGCCCGCGGAGACCCGGAGCACCGCGGAGACCTCAAAGAGCGCGGGGGAGACCGGGGAGAGCGCCGCCGCCCCGGGCGCCTCCGCGCAGGCACCGGAGCGGCGCGGGTCCGCCCCCGCTCGGCCGCAGCCCACGGGGGACACGGCCCCGGGAACGGGCACGAGCACGGGGGCGGAGACGGGAACGGGGACGAGCAGCGGGACGGGCGCGGGGCCCGGACGGCAGACGGGACCGGAGCCGGCGGCGGGATCGCAACCGGAGGCCCCCGCCTCCGCACGACGGGAGACCGGCCGCATCCGCAGCTGTCTCTTATACACATCT
>NZ_WYCT01000036.1 GCF_011008945.1 Streptomyces harenosi | reverse complement strand
TCTACACTTCTGGCTTCGTCGGCAGCGTCAGATGTGTATAAGAGCCAGCTCCTGCGGCGCGGGTCCGCGCTGCTGGGCGAGGAGTTGCGGGGGCAGCAGGACGACCACGCCGGTGCCGCCGCGCGACGAGGGCCGGTAGCTGACCCCGATGCCGTACTTGACGGCCAGCCGCCCGACCACGGCCAGGCCCAGGCGCGTGCCCTGCAGGGAGGCCAGGTCCGTCATGCGTCCGGCCACCGCCTCCTCGGCGTGGCGCATCGCGGCGTCGGCCATCTTCAGGCCGCTGTCCTCGATCGTGACGACGATGCCGGCGCTGCGCTCCTCGACGTAGACGTGGACCTCGTCGATGGGGGGCGAGAAGTTGGCGGCGTTGTCCATCAGCTCGGCGAGCAGGTGCATCACGCCCTCGGCGGCGAACCCGGAGACCGCGGCGTTCGTCGCGCAGTGCAGCCGCACCCGCTGGTAGGCCGCGATCCGGCCGACGGCACCGCGCAGGATGCTCTCCATCACGATCGGCTTGTTCCACGCCCGGCTGGAACGGCCGCCCATGAGCAGCGCCAGCCGGTCGGTCATGAGGCCGAGCTGCGAGGTGCTGTGGTCCAGCCTGAGCAGGTCGCCGAAGACCTCCTCGCCGTGCCGTTCCTGCATCTCCCGCAGGTCGGCGAGCATGCTGACCGCCTTGGCCTGCACCCGGCTGAGGGCCTTGGCCGAAGCGGCCTGCGCGGCGGCGGCGCGCCGCTCGCTGCGGGCCAGCTCCCGGACGAACGATTCGGCGGGGACCCGCAGCAGCGGGATGTCCGGCCACTCCAGCTCGGCCAGGACGGTGTCGGCGGAGCTGCCCTCCCGCAGCCTCGACACGGCCGTGGGCAGGGTCTCGTGGGTGAGCCGCTCGAGCTGGCCCGCGGCCCGCTCCAGCTCCTGCCGCGTCTGCTGCCGTTCGGCGTCCAGCGCCGCCGCGTGCCGGACGGCCTCCTCCAGCAGGCGCGTGAAGGAGTCCAGGACCTGGCGCAGCGAGGGCTCGGAGGGCGGTGTCACGCCCGCGAGGGTGTCGCCGGCGCTCGCCCCCTCCCGCAGCCGCTTCGCCGCGGCCGGCAGGGAGACGTTCACCAGGTGGGCGGCCTCCGCCGACTGCTGCGCCAGCTGCGCCTTGAGCCGTGCCAGTTCGGCGTCCCGGGCGGCGGCGGCGCGCCGGGACCGCCGTATCAGCAGGGCGCTGACGGCGACGGTGACGGCGACGCAGAGCCAGGCGGCCAGAGCGGAGACCAGCGTCCAGGTCCGGGCCGCGGCGGGCGCCGCCGCGACCGCGGCCCCGGCCGCCGCGGCGCTCACCACCAGCACGATCACCGGCAGGGCCGGCGAGGCGGAGCGCGCCTTCGCCGACCGGTGCTGACTGGGCGGTGGGGGCACTGACATTCGTGGTCCCTCGGTCCTTGAGAACAGGAGAAACGGCCGGCCGCCAGGGGACGGCCGGAGGCCGGAGAAGGACCACCAAGAGGATGGCGATCTTCCGGGCCAGTACTGGCACATGCTAGCCACCCGGACGAGCGACGTGATCTGACGGGGCGCAGAGTCTGCCGGGGACCCGATTTCGTCGCGAAGGCGTCGCTGCTACTCGCCTGTGTGCTAAAGGAGTTGACGTACCGTCAGTACGCGTGAGGTGCGGATTCGCCGACGACCGGGGCGTGTTGCGGGCTCCAGAGCGGTCGTGGAGCATGCCCCATGCAGATGATCGCCACACGCGGGGGAATGTTTTCCAGCCAACTGTGTCCGGTGGCGGGAAGGTGACGCGGCCCCGGAGAGCGGCCGGGGCCGCCGGGCCGGTACCGGACGGCGCGGCGCGCCGGCGGCGACGTCCGTTTCGCCCCCTGGAAGAGGTGCCGGGGCATCGGGCACTCTCTCCCTGCACCACCTGCACGGTCGTCCCGGACATGTCTGGCTCATCGCAGGGAGGTTTCCGTCATGAAGACCCGGACGGTTCGCGAAGGCGGGCGGATCAGAGCGATCCTGACCGCGCTCGCTCTCGTCGTCGCCCCCGGCGCCGTCGTGGTCGGCAGCGCCGGCGACGCCTTCGCCGTCACGAAGATCAGCCACGCCACCGCCACGGCGATGTTCCGCGAGGCCGGCATCACCTGGTCGTCCTCGGGCAACTGCTCCGACCGCAACACCCCGACCTGTACGTCCTTCGAGCAGCTCAACCTGGCCACCGCGCAGGGCGCCCAGACGCTCAAACGGGCCAGCGGGTGCGCACTGAACATCACCGGCGGCACCGAGACCGGCCACGCCTCGGGCACGTATTCGCACTGGAACGGCTACAAGCTGGACTACAGCAAGTACACCTGTCTCGGGAATTACATCAAGAACAATTTCACCTACATAGGCGTCCGCGGTGACGGCGCTCCGCAGTGGCGGTCCGGCTCCGGCAACATCTACGCGGACGAGGGCAATCACTGGGACGTCCTCTACTACAACTGCGGGGGCTGCTGAGCCCGCCGGGGGCGAAAAACGCGGCAGGGCCCGCGCCGGGAAGGCGCGGGCCCTGCCGCCGGGCGGCCGGGGAACGGTCCGCCCTGGTGAACGCCGGATCAGGCCGGGACGATGTTCTCCGCCTGCGGGCCCTTCTGGCCCTGCGTGACGTCGAAGGAGACCCGCTGGCCCTCCTGCAGCTCACGGAAGCCGGAGCTGGCGATGTTCGAGTAGTGGGCGAAGACGTCGGCGCCGCCGCCGTCCTGCTGGATGAAGCCGAAGCCCTTTTCGGAGTTGAACCACTTCACGGTTCCGGTAGCCATGTCTTTCTCCTCTGTGCGGGGAAGTGATCGCGGTCTCGCAGCTGCGAAACCCGGCCGCAACAATGTCCCCACCCGGAGTGCTCCGGAAAACAAGAATGCGCCTGATGGTCACATCCCGTCAGGCGCACAAAGTATGGGTACCACAACTGCAACGTCATCCACAGTAGCACGGGATGCGGGGTGATGGCACGGGAACGGGCCGGCGTATCCGTCGCGGGAGGCGCTTCCCGCTGGGCGGGGCCGCCGTACCGCTATGATCAGACAAAAGCCCCATATGCGGATAGTCACAGAAGGGTCTCCCGGCCCCCCGGAGCGATCGATGTCCCGCAAGTGCCCGACGGACGACGGTGACGAGCTGCTGGCCAGGCTCGGGTCGCTGACCTCCCAGGCGCGGCGGCTGGCGGAGCTGCAGCGGTCCCGGGTGGAGCTGGCCATCGCGCTCCAGCGCGACATGCTCCCGGCGGAGATGCCCACCGTTCCCGGCATCCACCTGGCCGTGCAGTACTCGCCCGCCTACTCAGGGCTGAACGTGGGCGGCGACTGGTACGACGCCTTCGCCCTGCCGGACGGCTGCATCGGGCTCTCCGTGGGGGACGTCCAGGGGCACACCATCGACGCGGCGGCGTTCATGGGGCAGGTGCGGGTCGGACTGCGGGCGCTCGCCTCCGTCACCAGCGAGCCCGGGGAGCTGCTCGCCCGCACCAACGACCTTCTGCTGTCGCTGCGCGCCGACCTCTTCGCCACCTGCACCTTCATGCGGCTGAACCCGTCCACCGGAACGCTGGAGAGCGCGCGGGCGGGGCACGTTCCCTGCGTGTGGGCGACCGCCGACGGGAAATCCGGCGTCTCCGAGGACGAGGGAGGGCCGCCCCTCGGCGTCCTGGCGGGGGCGGAGTACCCGGTGACCCGGTACCGGCTCACCACGGGCGGCGTCTTCGTCCTGCTCACCGACGGGGTGGTGGAGGGGCCGTCGATGAACGTCGACGAGGGGCTCGACCAGATCGTACGGCTGGCCGGCATCGCCGCGGTGGCGGGCATGGAAGCGACGTCGCTGGCCGCCGCCGTGATCAAGAACGCCGAGCGCGTGGGGCACGAGGACGATGCCGCGGTGCTGGTCGTGGGGCACGACGGGCGAAGCGTTCAGCCATAGGGCGGGACGCGTGCCGCCCTCGCCTCGCCGACGCGGCGGCCCCGGTGTCTGATGGCTGCTGTGGTGGGTATCCGTGCTTGGCCCCGGCCGGTCGCCCTCGCCGTGCAGACCCTGGCCGTCGCCGGTCTCTACTACGCGGCGGGGCGGCTCGGGCTGGTGCGGCAGCTCACCGTGGAGGAGGCGGTCGTCACCCCCATCTGGCCGCCCACCGGCGTCGCGGTGGCCTGCCTGCTGCTCTTCGGGATGGGGTGCGTCCCCGGCATCACCCTCGGTGTCCTTCTGGTGATCATGTCCATCGCCCCCGTGCAGCCCGCCGTCGTCGCCACCCTGTTCGGGAACACCGCCGCGCCCGTGTGCGCCTGCCTCATGCTGCGCAGGGCGGGCTTCCGCACCGACCTCAGCAGGCTGCGCGACGGGTTCGCCCTGGTCTTCCTGGGCGCGCTCACCGGCATGCTGATCAGCGCGACCATCGGGGCGGGCTCCCTCGTGCTGACGGACAAGCTGGCCGCGCAGGGCTTCTGGCCCGTCTGGCTGGCCTGGTGGGTGGGCGACGCCATGGGGGTCGTCATCCTCACCCCGCTGCTGCTCCTGCTGCCCCGGGCGCGCCTGCCGTCCCGGGAGGCGCGCTGGGTGCAGGCCGCGGTGCTCGGCCTCATCGTCTGCGCGCTGGTGCCGCTGGCCACGCACAGCTCCGTCAGCCTGCTGTTCCTGGTGTATCCGCTGCTGGTGTGGGCGGCGCTCAGTTTCCAGCTCGCGGGCAGCATGCTGTGCGCCCTGGCCGCCTCCGTCGCGGCCACCGTCGCCGCCACGGACCGGGTGGGCTCGTTCGAGCGTCTGACCGATGTGGAGGTCATGGTGAAGCTCCAGGCGTTCAACGGGACGATGGCGCTGACCGCCCTCCTGCTGTCCTCCGTGATCACCGAGCAGCGCAACACCAGACGCTCCGTGGAACGGGCCTGCCAGGAGCTGGTCGAGGTGCTGGAACACATGACCGCGGGGGAGTCGCCGCCCAAGCGGCTGTGACGGGCCTGCGGCGCGCCCCGCCACGGGCTGCCGTGACCGCGGGCACCGCCGCCGCGTCCGGCGCGCCAGGCCCTCCGGCCACGGACGGGAAGGGCGCCGCACCGGCCGGTCAGCCCGGTGCCGCGGGGCGCAGCGCGAGGACCGCGATGTCGTCGGCGCTGTCGGCGCCGAGCCTGATCAGCAGCTCGTCGCAGAAGGTGTCCAGCGGGGCGCGGGCCAGGGCGGCGGTGTGCCGGCGCAGCCGGGCCAGGGCGTCGTCGAGCGACTCGTCACGGCGCTCGATGAGGCCGTCGGTGTACAGGAGCAGGGTCGAGTCGGCGGGCAGCCGGTCGTGGGCCGTGCGCCGGGGCATCTCCGGGTCCATGCCCAGCAGCAGGCCCGCGCCGCCCTCCAGGTAGCGGGTGTCCCCCTCGCGGGTGGTCAGCAGCGGGGGCAGATGGCCGGCGGACGAGTGGGTCAGCTCCCACGAGCCGTCGGCGGCGCACTTGACGAGTCCGTAGACGCAGGTCGCGGTCGCCTCCCGGTACAGGCTGTGATTGGCCAGGTCCAGACGGCGCAGCACCATCTCGGGCGGCTCCTGGCGGTCGACCGCGATGCCGCGCAGCATGCTGCGCAACTGGCTCATGGCGATGGCCGCATCGAGGTTGTGGCCGGTGACGTCCCCGATGACCACGGCGGTGCCCCCGCTCGGGAGGATGAAGCTGTCGTACCAGTCGCCGCCGACCTGCGCGGTGGTGGAGGAGGCCGCGTACCGGGCGGCGAGCTGGAGGTTGTCGACGGCGGGCAGGACGGGCAGCAGGGAGCGCTGGAGGCGTTCGGCGATGTTCCGCGTCGCCTGGTACAGGCGCGCGTTGTCGATCCCCAGGGCGATGCCGCGGACCAGATCCTCGATCAGCGACAGGTCCTCCTCCGCGAAGGGCCGCCGCCCCTTGCCGCGGGCCAGCGTCAGCGCGCCGAAGATCTCCTGGCGGGCGCGGAGCGGGGCGACCACGGCGCTGCCCGTGCCGAGTCGCCGCAGCAGCGCCAGATGGTGGGCGTCCAGCGCGTTCCCGGCCTGGCTCGCCGGGGGAGCCTCGGTGAGCAGCAGCGGGCCCGCGCCCCGCAGCGCTCGGGCCAGCGGGCCGCGCGCCGTCTCCGAGACCGGCGGCAGCGGGCCCTCGTACTCCGCCAGGTGCCCCGCGCCGGGATCGCGCCGGACGAGGCAGACCCGCTCGACCTGGGAGGCGTCGGTGAACAGGTCCACCGCGCACCAGTCCGCGAGCTGCCGCGTGAGCAGCCGCGCGACGTGCCGCAGTCCCGCGTCGAGGTACAGGGTGTCGCTCAGCGCCGCCGCCACGTCGGCCAGCAGGGCCAGCCGTTCCAGGGGGGACATGCTCCCCTCCGGGCCGCCCGTCCTCGCCCGGTGCCGCGTCGGCGCCGGAGCCTTCCCCTCGTCGAGGGGCTGGGCCGTGACCTGGCCGCTCGCGCCCGGGGCGGCCGGCGACCCGGCGGACGCGGCGGCCCTGGGGGTGAGCTGCGCGACGAAGACGGTGCGGCCGTCGGCCGTCTCCTGGGTCTGGATGAGCAGGCGGACGGGGACGACGTGTCCGTCCCGGTGCAGGGCCGGCAGCGGCACGGACCGGCCCACGATGCGGGTCTGCCCGGTGAGCAGCAGCGAGGAGAAGGCCGTGATGTGCCGCTGCCGCAGGTGCTCGGGGATCAGGGTGGTGATCTTCCGCCCGACGAGCTCGTCCGTGTCCCAGCCGAGCAGGTCCGCCGCGGGCCCGTTCGCCGCGATGATCCGGTTGTCCTCGTCGGCGGCGATGGTCGGTACCCGGCCGGCCCGCACATGGCCGGGCTCCCACGGCACCAGTTCCGAGGAGCTGACGCCCGGATCACGGGGCACCACCGTCCAGGCGGTCGGATGGCCGCCGGCGAGCTGCCCGGTGATCTGGTCGAACAGCCACTCCTGGAAGAGCAGACAGCGCGGCAGGGCGGGCAGCGTGAGCAGGCGCTCCGCGCGGGCGGCCTCCTCGGCCAGGCGCAGCACCCGGCGCAGCGTGCGCACCGCCGGCACCGCGTCCGCGGGCACCCGCAGCGACAGCGAGCGGATGCCCGCCTCGGACGGCTGCTCGTCCATGGCGTCGGCCACCCAGGCGCTGATCGCGTTGTTGACGTCGTGGGCGGCGGCCAGATCCTCGGGGCCCACTCCGATGCCGCCGCCGTCGCCGGGGGAGGCGGCCAGCGCCAGTTCGCGCATCAGGGCGTGACGGTGCTGCAGGCAGACCGTGTACAGGGCGTCGGGCACGTCGACCAGCGTCACCTTCCCGTCCCCGGTGCGCGGCGCCTGTCCGGTCCGCCAGCCGGACGGCGGCGGTCCGTCGGGCGGCGACGGCGGCGGCCCGCCGGACGAGAGCTCGAACCACACCGTCTTGCGCCGCTCGCCGGTGTCGGCGCCGTGACGGGAGGCCAGCCGCTCCACCAGGGCCAGCCCCTGCCCGGCGCCGGCGCACGGGAAGCAGCGGTGGGGTACCGGCGTCAGGTGCGGCCGTTCGTCGCTGACCGTCACCCGGACTCCGCCGTCACGTACCGAGACCGCCACCTCCACCTCGGTGCGGGCGTGCAGGACGGCGTTCGTGACCAGTTCGCCGGCCAGCAGCTCGGTGGTGTCGGCCAGCTCCGAAGGGACGCCGGGCAGCGCGGCCCGTACGAACCGCCGGGCCGACGCGGCGCTGCGGGGAGTGAGCGCGAACCGGCGCGTCACCGTCTGCCGCGGATCGTGGTCGCCCATGGCCCCAGTGTGCTCGCCGGGCCGTCCGGCAGCATGTCGGTCCCGCGGGTGCGGGGCGGACGTGCCGCCGGACGGGGTGTCCGGGTGCTACGCGGGCTCCGGCAGGACGTGGTCGCCGGCCTTGTCCGTGCTCAGGCACAGGGAGCAGACCACCGCGCCGTGCGTGACGCAGGCGGTGAGGTCGGGGCGCTCGTAGGGGCGGCGGCAGACGTGGCAGTCGTAGGTGACGGCGCTGGGGTTGCCGTCCGCGTCGAGCAGCGGCTCGGCGATGCCGTCGTCGTCGCGGCGCAGGTAGAACCGGCCCTTGGTGACGATCGCCATCAGCGGGGTGAGGACGAAGGCGATCACGGCCGCGGCCACGGGGGAGTACGGCTGGAGGGCGTCACCGAGAAGGTGGAAGTACATGGCGATGGACAGACCGGAGGCGGCGACGAAGGCCACCACGCCGACCGGGTTGACGGCGTACAGCATGCCCCGGCGGAACTCGGGCGCGTGCGGGGAGAGCTTCAGGAGGTACTTGTTGACCAGGATGTCGGTCGCGACGGTGACCACCCAGGCGATGGCGCAGTTGGAGTAGAAGCCGAGCACGCTGTTGAGGACGCTGAACATGTCGGCCTCCATCAGGGTGAGCGCGATGGCCAGGTTCACCAGGACGAACACCATGCGGCCGGGGTAGCGGCGGGTGACCCGCGTGTAGGAGTTGGTCCAGGCGAGGGAGCCGGAGTACGCGTTGGTCACGTTGATCTTGATCTGGCTGATCACGACGAGGGCCACGGCCAGCGGCACCACCATCCAGGACGGCATCATCGCGTCGAAGGCCCCCTGGAACTGCCGGATCGGCTCGGGCGCCGCTGCGGGCCCGGCCTCGGCCAGGACGTAGACGGCCAGGAAGACGCCGATGGCCTGCTTCAGGGCGCCGAGCACCACCCAGCCCGGACCTGCCATGATCACGGCCGTCCACCAGCTCCGCCGGTTCGCCTCCGTCTTGGGCGGCATGAACCGCAGGTAGTCGATCTGCTCGCCGATCTGCGCGATGAGCGACAGGCACACGCCCGCGCCGAGGAGCACGGAGGCGGTGTTCACGCCCCCCTCGCCCTCGGTGCCCGCGTAGGAGAGGAACCGGTCGACGGTGCCGGGGTCGGTGGCGATCAGGTGGACCAGCGGGGCGATCATGAGCAGCAGCCACAGCGGCGTGGTCCACACCTGGAGCTTGCTGAGGGCTTTCATGCCGTAGACGACCAGCGGGATCACCATGAGGGTGGACAGGGCGTAGCCCAGCCAGAGGGGCAGCCCCAGGCCGAGTTCGAGGCCCTGGGCCATGATCGCCCCTTCCAGGGCGAAGAAGATGAAGGTGAAGCTGGCGAAGATGACGCTGGTGAGGACCGATCCGTAGTAGCCGAAGCCGGACCCGCGGGTGATCAGGTCGAGGTCGATGTTGTAGCGGGCGCCGTAGTAGGAGAGCGGGAACCCGGTGACGAAGATGACGGCGGCGGCCACGGCGATCGCGACCAGCGCGTTGCCGGTGCCGTGGGCCAGCCCGATACCCGCCCCGATGGAGAAATCGGCCATGTAGGCGATGCCGCCGAGCGCCGTGGTCGCCACGACCATCGGGCTCCAGCGGCGGTAGCTGCGCGGGGCGAAGCGGAGGGTGTAGTCCTCCAGCGTCTCCGTGGCCGCCTGGCCGGCCGGGGCCTGGACGGCGGGTGCCGTCGGCCGTGACTCGGTCGTGCTCATGTCACGCCTCCTGGGGTGGGTGCCGGGGTGCGGGTGCGGTGCCGGATGAAGGTCCCCCTTCGGCGTCTTCGGCGGGACGGGGGAGCGGTGGGCGCGCGGTGCGGGCGACGGGACTCAGGGCCGGGCGGGCGCCCTCGTCGAGCAGCCGCCCGGGCTCCGGGCCGGCCGCGCCGGCGCACCGGTGCCCGGCTGCCGCGCGGGCTGGTCCCGCCGCGCGCGGGCCGCCGGTGCCGTGCCCCCGGCGGCGGATGTGAGCGGCGGCGTATACGGTTCTGCGCCCATGGCGGGACACCGTAGGAAGCGCTCATTACTCGAACTCCCGCCTGCCGTGAACGGGTTGTTACGGAAACCTCACCCAGCCCGGCGTGCCCGGCCCGGGGGAGGACAGGGCCCGCGCGGCGGACACGTCGCCGGGAACGGCCGGAGCCCGGCGCGCGCCGCGGCCGGAGCGGCGGGGGCGGTCACCTCGCCGGCGGCTCCTCACGGGTGCCTGCGGCGGCCTCGGCGGGCAGCCGCAGCCGTTCCCCCGGCCACCGGACCACCCGTCCCGGACCCCGGCGGCCGGGGGCGAGCCGACGACGCGCCCCCGGCGGCATCATGATCGGCATGGAAACTCTCGTGACCCCTCCCGCACGCACCGGCGAGCACCTCCTCCCCGACGGCAGACGCCTGGGCTGGGCCGAGTGGGGACCGGCGGACGGCACCCCGGTCCTGCTCTGCCCGGGAGCCGCCACCAGCCGGTACCTCGGCTTCGGCGCGGAGGCCGTGGCGGATCTCGGGATACGGCTGATCTCCCTGGACCGGCCCGGACTCGGCGTCTCCAGCCCCGCGCCGGGGCGCACCTTCACCGGCTTCGCCGAGGACGTCCGCCGCTTCGCGGACGGCCGCGGCCTGGGCAGACCCGCCATGGTCGGCAACTCCCAGGGTGCCCCGTTCGCCCTGGCCTGCGCCGCGTCCGGCGTGGTGGCGGCCCTGGCGGTGGTGGCGGGCGCCGACGAGGTCGCGGCCCCCCACTTCGCCGAGGCGCTGCCGCCGGAGCTGCGGCGCCTGGTGGACCTGACCCGGACCGACCCGGACGCCGCCGGGAAGGTGTTCGCGGGCTTCACCCCGCAGGCCATGTGGGACATGGTGATGGCCAACAGCCCGGCCGTGGACCTGGCCGTGTACCGGGAGGAACGGTTCGCCGCCGCGTACCGCAGGGCGCTCGACGAGGCCTTCGCGCAGGGCGCCGAGGGGTACGCCCGGGACACCGTCCTCGCCATGGGGCGGTGGGACATCGACCTCTCGGCCATCGACGTCCCCGTGGACGTCTGGTACGGCGCGGAGGACTTCGGTCACTCCCCGGACCAGGGGCGCAGCCTCACGTCCCGGATTCCGGGAGCCGTGCGCCACGTCGTACCGGGCACCGGCGGCGCCGTGCTGTGGACACGGGCCCCCCTGATCCTGCGGGCGCTGGTGCGGCATGTCCGGGGGACGGACTGAGGGCCGCGCCATGACCGGAGCCCGGCGCGAGCGCCCGGCCGGCCGGGGACCCGGCCGCCGCCCGCGTCCCCGTCCCCGCACGAGTGGCACGGACCCTGCCGGGCGCGGACGCGGAACGGCTCCCGGCCCCGTTCGCCGGGGGCGGCAGCGCCCGCGCCGGCTCCCGAGGCGGGTGGATAGTGTGTGCCCGTCAGTGAAGATCGCAGAAGGACGGAACACATGGCGGACATCGTGGAGACGGCGGCGCGGAAGGTCTTCGAGCGCTACGACGTGGACGGGGACGGCCTGGTCACCGCGGACGAGTACCGGCAGGTCGTGGCCGAACTGGAGGGCTCGGAGATCACCGGGGCACAGGCCCGGGAACTGATCGACGCGCTCGACACCGACGGAGACGGCCGGATGTCCTTCAAGGAGTTCTGGGCGGCCATGAACCGCTGACCCCGCCGGGGCCCGGCCCCTGTCGCATGGGGCCCGGCCCCGCGCCCGTGCCACGGCCCGGGGGCCGCTCGGCGGCGTGGAGCACGGACGGTCGACGGCACGGGCGGCCACGCCGTGCGGCCGCGCGGCGTGGCCGCCCTGGCGTGGCCGCGCGGCGACGAGACGACGAAGGCCGGGGCTGCCGAGTGCTGCCCCGCCCGGCCGCGCGGGGAGCGGCGGCGACCCCCCGTGCCGCGGGCCCGCGGCAGAGCACGGAGAGCGGCCTCTCCGAGCCGCGGCGCGCGGGTCAGAACGCCTCGAAGAGGATCCGAGCCCGGGCGGGATCCCCGGCGGGCACCGTCACGCGCAGCGTCTCGCCGGAGCCGCGCAGCCGCACCGTCCAGGCGCCGTTCTCCTGCCGCTCCGCCGTCAGAACGCGCAGCGACTCCGCCGCGAATCCCTGGATGTGGGCGGCCGCCCGGGCGACGTCGACCGCCTCGTCCTCGGTGAGCGAGGCATCCTGTGTGGTTCGGCGGGCCCGCCAGCGCGCCCGAGCGGCCTCGATGAGCCGGCCGGCGACCCAGTCGCTCTTGTTGCCGACGATGCCGCCGATCGCGGCCGTGGCGAGATAGCCGGCGACGTCCACCACGGACTGCAGCGTTTCCGGCTGGAGCCACGGCGAACGGTCCCCGCCCGCGACGACGTCCTCCACAGCGGGCGAAGGCCGGGGACCGGGTGCGCCCGCGGGCCCCGCGCCGGCCGGCGCGGACTCGGCCGCAGGCGGGGCCGGCGCGGGCTCGGCCTCGGGTGCGCCCGGCGGATCGCGGTGGAACCACAGCTCGCTCACCAGCGTGCCGAGCCGGTGGACGGCCGTCTCGTCCAGACCGCTCACCAACTCCCGCACCGCCGCGCGGAAGTCGGCCTCGTCCCGCGGATCGGTCACCCGGGGCAGCGTGCGGCGCAGCAGATCGGAGAGCCCGTCCAGCCGTCCGACCACCTCGTGCAGTTCGCGCGCCCCGATGCGGAGGTCCTCGGCGCTCTCCTGGAAGCCGCCGCCCCCCGCGTCCTCCACGTCGTGGCTCACCGGCCACCCCCTTCTCCCCGTACTCGTCGCAGCCCTCGGCCCGGTACGGGTGAACGCACCCCGTCGGCGGGCCGCGTCGAGTTTCCCATCCCGCGTGCCGATGCGGCAGCCGCCCGCACACCTTCGCCCACCGCGGGTGCGGGCGGGTCGGCCGCCGGGCGGCACCGGGTCGCGCCGCCGGTGTGACGCGGTCACCGGGGACGGGGCCAGGGGGAACGCCGGGGCCGGTGGCCGGGGACGGTCCCGGCCACCGGCCCGCTGTCAGGCGCCGCGGAGCCTCAGTAGGCGATCAGACCGGTGCTGCGGGCCGTCCCGTTGAACCGGATGTGGAAGCCCGAGCCGGACGCGGAAAACCGGGGGAGTGGATCCATTGTCCCGCGCCGCGCCGGTGCCTGTCACCGTTCCGCGGAATGATCTTTGTGTCCCGGATGTGCCTTTAGGGTGGTGGCCCGACAGCGCAACCTGAGCACACGGACGGGGAGTTGACAGTGGTGTACGACGTCGCCGCACTGGCGGTGGAGCTGACGGAGATGGCCGCGGCCGACCACCGGTCCGCGGCCCGGGCGAACAGCGACGACCCCGCCGAGCGGCTGGCCTGGCACCGGCTGACGGCCCGGCACGGCGACCGGCTCGGCGAGATCATGACCGAGTACGGCTGGCCGACCGCGGAACTGGTCGGCGAGGAGGCCGCACGCGCGGCGTGGCTGATCGCCCAGCACGCCGACCGTCAGCTCGACATCCAGCGCCGCGCCCTCCGGCTGATGCAGGAGGCCGTCTCGGCGGGCAGGGCCCGCCCCCGCGAGCTGGCCTTCCTGCGGGACCGCACGCTCGTCAACGAGGGCCGCGAGCAGATCTACGGCACACAGATCGCCGGTGTGAAGGACGGGCGGCCCGTTCCGTGGCCCTGTGCGGAACCCGAGCGCGTGGACGAACTGCGGGCGGAGGCCGGCATCGAGCCCTTCGACGAGTACGTCGCCCGGTTCTCGCCCTCCTGACCCTCCCCGCCGCGTCCCGTGCCGGAGCGGACGCCGCCGGTGAAGTCCCCTCTGTACGGCGGCACTTCACCGGCGCCGTCCGCAACCGGCGACCGGGTTCCGGTCAGTAGAGCGGGAAGGCCCAGCCGCCGGGATACCAGGGCTCGCGGTCGCCGCGGAACGCCGCCGACGCGCGGGAGAGGGCACCCGGACGCAGCTCCTGCACGCGTCCCGCGGCCGCCAACGTGCTCAGCGCGGTGCCGCCGAGGAAGGCCGCACCGAGCTCCGCCGCGCCCAGACGCAGGTCGGCCGGTGCGGTCGTGGGCTCGCAGACCACGGTGTCCCCCTCGGTGCGCAGCCGGTGCCGACCGGTGTTCCAGGGGCAGAAGTCGTCGTGCACGTCCAGGACCAGATCGAGCGGAAGACGGTAGGCCCGGCCCGCCAGGGCCCGCCCGACGTCGACCAGCCGCACCCACAGGCGGTCGACCGGCGCGCCCCGGACCGCCCGCGGATCGGCCAGCAGATGGGGCAGCGGCTCGTCCACGGCGCCCTCGTAGTCGATCCAGGTCACCAGGTCGATCCCGGCCAGGAAGCGCCACAGCGCCGCGTACGCCTGGCGCGAGAGCGCCGCCAGTTCCACGACCTCCACCACACCGGCGCTGCCGCCGTGTCCGTCCGGTACGGAGCTGTGCCGGTAGAGCGCGTAGCCGGTGGCCCGGCCGGAGCTCTCCTGGTGTACGGCGTAGCGCAGCGAGGTGGCCCCGCCGCGCCGGTGCGGATAGTCGGCCAGCCGCACGGCCCAGTGGACCGCTTGGCGATCCGGCCAGCCGACCGTCGCCGCGCGTGCCCGGTCGTAGACCTGCTCCAGGTGCGGGCGGGCACGCGCGGCGTCGAGCAGCCGGACGGTGCCGTCCCCGACGTCCGTGCCGGGGCGGAGCCGCAGGGCGCGCCGGTCGCAGCGGAGCCGGTTGCCGAGCGTCGCGGGGCCGAAGCCGTAGCGCCCGTAGATCCCGGCCTCCGAGGGCCGCAGTGCGGCGACCGGCTCACGCCGCCGCTCGTGCAGGTCGGTCAGGCAGGCGCGCATCATCGAGGTGAGAAGGCCCCGGCGGCGATGTGTCGGGGCGACGCCCACCGAGGCGATGCCGGCCACCGGCAGCACCCCGCCGGGGACGGTCAGCATCCGGCGGTAGACGGACGCCCCGGCGACCGGTGTCTCTCCGTCGAAGGCCGCCAGCGTGCGCTGGAGGTCGGTCGCCGCCCGCTGGTCGGCCAGTTCCTCTTCCGACCGGTCCACGCCGTAGGTGTCGGCGATCATGCGTGCCCAGGGGACGAACTCCTGGTCGCTGACGCTGCGGAGCGGAAACGGAAACGCAGACATGTCCACCGCACATGTGTACATCATCCGGGGAGAACCGCGCCCCCGGCCCACCGGCCCAACGCCGCTGAGCTCGCCCCGGCCGCGCGGCCGCGGGAGAGCCTCAGGCACCCGGTCGGCACGGCCGCGGCCGGGCGAGCCGTGCGGACGGCGGCTCGCCCCCGGGCGCACTGCCGGTTTCCGGCCGGCGGACCGCCTGTCGCTCGCCCCCCTTTCGGCCGCGGCTACGGGAACCATGGCGCTGTGACAGTCGTTCACTGAAGGGACCGCGCAGACGAGCGGGACGACGACCAGGTCCGGACGGACTGTGGCAGAAGCAGAGGTGGCACGAGTGGCGATGTGGGACCGGCTCAAGGACCAGGCCAAGAACCTTCAGCAGGCCCAGAGCGCCCGGGCCGGGAGCGGGCGCGGTTCCGCCGGACCGGGACTCGGCGGCGCACAGGGCCGGGGCGCGGCCACGGGCGGTTCCAAGGCGCAGTTGATCGGACTGCTGAAGTCGCAACTGGCCTCGGCCCGCACCGAGCTCAAGAGCGGCGCCTACCGGGACGCCAGCATGGCGATGTGCGCCCTGGTCGCCGCGGCGGACGGGTCGGTGGAACCCGCGGAGCGGCAGCGGGTGGAGGAGCTGATCGTCTCCAACGAGGTCCTGCAGAACTTCCCGGCCGACCAGCTCCGGCAGCGGTTCAACCAGCACGTCGACCGGATCCTGGCCGATTTCGCCACCGGCCGGGCCGAGGCGCTGCGGGAGATCGCCAAGGCGGGCAAGAAGCCGATGGAGGCACGTGCGGTCATCCAGACCGGCATCGTCGTCGCCGGTGCCGACGGGCACTTCGAGTCCTCCGAACAGGCGGCCGTCCGGGACGCCTGCGCCGCCCTGGGTGTCTCGCCCGCGGAGTTCGGCATCTGAGCGGCCGTCACACGGCCCCGCGGGGCCGGGCGCCCCTGCCGGCGCCGGCGGGCCACCCGCAAAAGCGGTGGCCCGCCCCGAAGGACCGTGGTTAGCCTGTGACCCCGTCACCGTCGGCCACGAAGTGGACCTCGCGTCCGCAGGGGGTGTCTTGATGTTCCGGTCCGCGCCGAGCGCGCCTCGCCGTACCGTACGACCGTCCGCATGTGCGCGTCGCCGCCGCTGAGCGGCGACCGTATGTGAGGCCGCCCCGTGGCGTTCGCGCGGCGAACCGCCGGGCCACGCGCGGGCCGCGGCGCCGGAGCCGTCCCCGTCGAGGCGCGCTCGGCCTGCTCTTGCTGTCATCGCAGACTTCCCAGCAAGGAGCATCCCGGGTGTCCCACCCCCGCAACACTCTGAGAACCAGCACCTTCTCCTGCACGTGGTGCCGCGTGAGCGTGCCCGTCGCCACGGCCGACGGCGGACAGCGCAACCACTGTCCAGCCTGCCTGCATTCCCGGCATGTGCTCGACCAGGTCACCGGCGGGCCCAGCACCTGCCTGGGGGCGATGTCCCCCATCGCCATCGCCGTGCCGCGTGCCGGTGACTGGACGGTCGTCCACCGCTGCGTGCGCTGCGACGAACTCGCCTGCGACGCGGTGCGCGAGGACGACAACCAGCTCGTGGTGATGCGTATGGCCGTACGGCCCCTGGCGCAACCACCCTTCCCCCTCGAGGCGTTCGGCACCCTCTGAACGTTCCCGGAAGGAGGGAGCCGACCATGCCACGACGCAATCACCCGAGCCGAGGTGCCCCGCGCAGACGCCGGTACGACGGGGCCGTCCCGCCGGGCCGGGGCGGGCACCGGGCGGGGGACTTCCGGTGTGCGGGCTGCCGGCTGGACGTCCCCGGCGCGGCGCCGGGCACCGCGCACCGCAACCACTGTCCGCACTGCCTGACCAGCCTGCACGTCGACCGGCGTGTCCCGGGGGACCGCGCGGCGACCTGCCGGGGACGCATGGAGGCGCTGGGCGTGTCGGTGCGGCCGGACGGCGAGTGGATGATCGTCCACCGGTGCCTGTCCTGCGGGGAACTCGGCACCAACCGCATCTGCGGTGACGACAACGCCCTGGCGCTCCTGCGGCTGGCCCTCAGGCCGCTGCGGGACGCCTCGGTGACTCGGCGGGTGCTGCTCACCCGGTGACCGCCGCAGCCGGGCCGCCCGCGCGGATGCGGTGCCGCGCACCGCCTCCCCGGGCGGCCCGGACCCCTCGACCCCGCCCCGGCCACCGCCGGACCCGCCGCCATCGGGCGCGGCCGCGTCCGCCGGGGCTCGGGCGGACGCGCCGCCATCGGATCCGTACCCGCCGAACGGGGCCGGGAGGGACCGGGCCCGCCGGCTCGCTCCCGCCCGGCCGGGCCCCGGCGAGCCGGCGCGACCAGGCCGGAGCCCGGCGCCGCGGGGGTCAGCGGCCGTTCCTCACCAGGCGCAGACCGCCCGTCAGTTCGCGCAGGCACCGCACCACCAGCCGGGCGGGGGAGTCCTCGCCGAGGGTCTCCGCGTCCGTGGTCGCCCAGGTCTCGAAGGCCACCCGGATCGCGTCGGTCGCCGCCGCGGCGACCAGCCGCACCTCCAGCGGATCGGCGTCCGGCCCCGCCAGACGCGCCACCACCGGCTGCAGCTTCTCCTCCGACTCCTGGTTGACCCGGTACCACACCGCCCGCAGGGCCGGATCGTGGCGGGCCGCCCGCAGCAGGCCCCGCGTCCACCGCATTCCCTCGTTCGCCACGTCGTCCGGCGTGGACAGGGAGGCGACGGCCGCCGACTCCAGGGCCTGCGCCAGGCCGGCGCCGGGACCGGCCTCGGCGAGCAGCGCGCGCCAGCGGTCCCCGCCGGAGGACAGCAGCGGTCCGACCGCGTCCTGCTTGCTGCGGAAGTACCGGTAGAAGGTGCGCAACGCCACGCCCGCCCGGCCCGCGATCTCCTCGGCGGTCGTGTCGTCGGGCCCCTTCTCGGCGAAGAGTTCCGCCGCGGCCCGCGCGATGTCGAGCTGGGTCGCGGCCTTGCGGCGCTCTGTCAGGGAGGGCGAGGCGGTGGGGCGGGGCCCGCTGGGCTGGCTCATGCGAGAAGCGTACGCGGCACGGACAGAGATCGGCATGACATGTCGAAATGGCAAAACGTGCCACTAAGGCGTACCGTGAATGCCCGAGCGGCCCCTTCGGCCGCCGCGCCCGCTGCCACGGCCGGGCCGATCACGCACCACCAGGGAGACGAAATGAACCGCTACGAAGGCCGCCGCGCACTGATCACCGGCGGCGGCTCGGGCATCGGCCAGGCCACCGTGCTGCGCATGCTGGCGGAGGGTGCCCGTGTCGTCGCCGCCGACGTCAGCGAGGCGGGGCTGAAGGACACCGTCGCCCGCGCGGGCGCCGACGCCGAGCGTCTGGGCACGGTCGTCGTGAACATCGCCGACGAGACCTCGGTGCGCCGGGCCGTCGCCTCCGCCCTCGATGTCCTCGGCGGTCTGGACGTCCTGGTCAACGCGGCCGGCATCCTGCGTTCCTCGCACACCCACGAGACGTCCCTCGCCGACTTCACCCAGGTGATCTCGGTCAACCTGACCGGAACGTTCCTGATGATCCGTGAGGCGATACCGGCCCTCCTGCACGGCACCGCCCCCGCCGTCGTCAACTTCAGCTCGACCTCGGCGATGTTCGCCCACCCCTACATGGCGGCCTACGCGGCGAGCAAGGGCGGCATCCAGTCCATGACGCACGCGCTGGCGGCCGAGTACAGCAAGCAGGGCATCCGCTTCACCGCCGTGCAGCCCGGGTCGATCTCCTCCGGCATGACGGACGGCTCGGGCGAGAGCAGGCAGAGCCAGGGCCCCGGCCTGCCCGAGGACACCGACTGGAGCCTGTTCGCCAAGCTGTCCCCGGCACTCGGGGACGGGTTCGCCGGCCCGGAGGCCGTGGCCGGTGTGGTGGCCATGCTGGCCTCACGGGACGGGGAGTTCATCACCGGCACGGAGATCCGCATCGACGGCGGAACGCACTTCTGACCGCGCGTACGACACCACGGGCACCGGCGGTGCCGGGCGGGCCCCCCTCGCCCGCCGCGACGCCGCCGCGCCGTTCGGACACGGACCCGCGGGTTTCCCGGCCGGAGGTCACAGCAGGGCCATGCCCAGCGGGCGCACGCCCACGGGCAGCCGCGTCACCTCCCCGGTGACCAGATCGACCACGCTGATGCCGTTCCAGTGGCCGTCGCGGGTGAAGCCGCCCGAGACGTAGGCGGTCCGTCCGCCGGACGACAGGATGACGGACTCGTGGGGTCCCTGGAGCGGGATGAGCCGCTCCCGCCCGTCGGGGGCCCGGACGGTGAGGGACGGGCCGTCGTCCTCGGACGGGTCGATCGGCCCGGTGCCGACCACGTACAGCGTGCCGTCCCGGCCGATCGTCACCCCGTGCTGGTGGGTGTCGGCGGTCATGCGCTCGACGCGGACCCGGCCGGAGCCGGGGTCGACCACCGCCAGGCGTTCGCCCTCGAACGGGAGCAGGAGCGCGCCGTCGGAGGGCCGTACGGCCGTGTAGTGCGGTTTGAGCCAGGAACCGAGGCCGCCCTCGGTGCCGTACGGGGCCACCTCGATGCGGCGGGCCGTCCGGCCGGCGGTGTCGATGACGGTGACGTCGAAGGAGTCGTGGCCGGTGGCGTAGACGTGGCGGCCGTCGCCGGAGACGTCGACGTCGAAGGGGCGGCGTCCGACCGGCACCGTGCCGGTCACCCTCCGTTCCCCGGCGTCGATGATCTCCAGCACACCCCGGGCGCCGGGAACGTTCACCCCGACATAGACCCGGTCGCCGTCCGGGGAGAGCGCGATGCCCATACCGCCGCCCCGGTACTCGCCGGTCGTCACCGGGCCGGTGTCGGTCGCGTAGGGGATCAGCGCGGTGCGCTCGCGGGCCCGGGTGTCGACGACCGCGACGCCCTCGGCCGTCGCCACCCAGGCCGTGCCGTCCTCGCCCACCGCGATCCCGTACGGCGCGGTGCCGACCTCCACCGAACCGAGGCCGGCGGCGCCACCGCGCCGGGCGGGGTCGACGAAGGTGACCGTGTCGGCGTCGAAGTCCGTGACCACCAGGGTCCCTTCCGGGGTGGGTGCCGCACCCGGGGACCGCCCCGCGGCGCCCGTGCCCGCGGGGGACGGCACGCCCGGCGGAGCGGACGAGGCGGAGGAGGACGCGGCCGGGGCGTCGGCGCCGGGTGCGCAGCCGGCCAGGGCCACCACGGTGGCCAGCGCTGTCAGGATTCCCGCCGTGGAGCGCGGACTGCTCGTCATCGTTCGGCCTTCCCGCGCGCGGCGCGCACGCTCGTCGTTCGTATCCGGTTCCGTTCCACGCGGCCCGCCGGTGCCCGTGCCGCCGCCCGGACGAGGGGCGGCGGCACGGGCGAGGGCGGCGGCCGGGTGAGGGGCGGTGGCCGGCCGGCTGCTCGCCGCGGTGGCGTCAGCGTTCCCCGGCGAGGGCCGCGACCCCGGCCCGGGCGAACTTCTCGTCCAGGTCGCCGGACGGGGCGCCCGCCACGCCGATGCCCGCGATGGGCGCCTTGCCGTGCACCACCGGAGTGCCGCCCGCGAGGAACAGCGTGTTCGGGATGTCCTTGAGGTTCGGGGCGCTCTTCAGCCGCTCGGCCAGCTCCGACGTGGGCGCGTTCCAGGAGACGGAGGTGTACGCCTTCCTGATCGCGGACTCGTACGACTGCGGGCCGGCGCCGTCACCGCGCAGGGTCACGACGGTGTTGCCGTTGCGGTCCACGACCGCGACCGTCACCCGCTGCCCCTCCCGCTCGGCGGCCTCCAGCGCCGCCCGGGCGGCGTCGGTGGCGGCGTCCACGGTGAGGTGGTTGCTGGTGGTCGTCGTCTTGGCCTTGAGCGCGGCCGGGGCCACGGCCGGGGCGGCCTGGGTGTCGGCGGAGGCGGAGACCGCGCCGAAGACGCCGGCGCCGACCGCCGCGACCGCCGCGGCGGAGGTGACGGCCTTGGCGCGGGTGGAGAACTTCTTGGCCTTGTGCTGCATGGGCGGGCAACTCCCTGTCGTCTCGCGTCTGTCGCGTGTCTCGCGTCGCAGGCGCAGCGCTCCGTGCGCTGTGTCTCCAGCCTCCGTTCCCACACCCCGCGGACACGTCGGTGAGCAGGCTGGTCCCCGCCTCCCGATCGGATGACGGGCCCGTCATCCGATCGGACGACACCGCAGCCGCGTCCCGCGACGGGAACACCTCGGCGTGCCTCGTCACGATGGCATACCGTCAACCATCCCGGCAGGGGGTGGCCCCCCACGTCGTCCGCCGGATCCGGCCTCTGGCGTTCCCCTGCGCCGGGTGAACACCCTGCCAGGACGCCGTGGAGGACCTACGGACAGGCGAAGGACGACCCTTACCAAGGGCCCTCTTTTTGGTATACAAAATCGAGCGCTCGCTGAGCACCCCTGCCCAGCGCCCTCAGACATCAGGAGCCGCCATGTGCCTTGCGTCAGTCCCGCCTCCCCCGAACCGGATCACGCGACGGGGCGTGCTGGCCGGGGCCGCCGTCCTGGCCGGATCCGCCGCGGCCCTCTCCGCCGCGGGCCCCGCGGCGGCCGCGCGCCCGGCGGGCCGGGAGCGGGCCACCGCCCCGGCGGGGGACCTGGTCATCGAGGGCGGCACACTGCTCGACCCGGCCACGGGTGAGGTGACCGAGGACGCCGTCGTCGTGATCCGCTCGGGCAAGGTGCGCAGCGCCGGGCCGCGGGGGAAGCAGGACGTCCCCGCGGGCGTCCCCCGCCTCGACGCGCACGGCCGCTGGGTGCTGCCCGGCCTCGTCGATGCCCACATTCACCTCAGCACCGTCGCCGAGGCGCGTGAGGCCCTCACCAAGGGGGCCACCAGCGCACGGAGCGGCTCCACCACGTTCTACCAGGACATCGCCGTACGGGAGCTGGCGCGCAGGCTGCCGGACCGGGCGCCGCGGCTGCGTGCGGCCGGCATCTTCGTCACACCCGACCTCGGTGACTCGGTGCTCGCCGATCCCGAGCTGGCCGCGCTGGCCGGACTCCGCGACGGAGTGCGCTCGGCCCCAGCGCTCCGGCGCGTGGTGGAGGTCAATCTGGCGCGCGGCGCCGACGTCGTGAAAACACGCGTCAACGAACGCGCCGGGCTGCCCGGCCAGGATCCGCTGGCGCAGGTGTACTCCTTCGAGCAGCTCGCCGAAGTGGTGGCCGCCGCCCGGCGCGGCGGCAAGAGCGTGCTGTGCCACGGCTACAGCGAGAAGGGGTGCCACGACGCCGTCCGGGCCGGCATCCGGTCCCTGGAGCACGGCGTCTTCGTGGGCGAGCGCACCCTGCACGAGATGCGGCGCAGGAAGACGTACTTCACCCCCACCCTGGCGGCCATCGCGGGGCTGGCGGAGTCCGCCGACCCGGTCCTCGCCGAGCGGGGCCGCACCTACCTGCCCGTCCTGCGGCAGGCGGTGCGGGCGGCCCACGAACTGGGGGTGCCGCTCGCCGCGGGCACCGACTCCTCCGGGGGCGAGATCACCCCCATCGGCCGGGAAGTGGAGCTGATGCGCGCGGCCGGCCTGCCGGCCCTGGACGCGCTGCGCACCGCCACCACCGGCGCCGCGCGCCTGCTGGGTCTCACCGGTACCGCCGGCCGCCTCGCGCCCGGATACGCCGGGGACGCCGTGGTGGTGTCCGGTGATCCGCTGGAGGACATGTCGCTCCTGTCGCGTCCCCTGCACGTGGTCCGCGCGGGCCGTCTCGGCTGAGCGGTGCCGTCCCGCCGTGAGGCGCCCGGGCCGCGCGCGTCCGGCCGACGCGGGTGCCCTCCCGTCGTCGGCCGGGGCCAAGGGGCGTTCGCTAAGGTCGCTGTGCTGGGGATTTCCGCAGCGCAACGGTGCCGCGCCCCCGAACGTGCTGCGGGTCTGGACGAGAGAAGGACGACGATGACTGCGTCTGGGGAGTTCACCCCCGAGTCGGAGCGGGTGACGCGCCAGTTGCGCGACGAGATTCTCGACGGAGTGCGCCGGCCGGGCAGCCGCCTGGTCGAACGGGAGCTCGCCGAGCACCTGGGGGTGAGCCGGCTCCCCGTCCGTGACGCCCTCAAGACGCTGGTGGCCGAAGGGCTGGTGACCCCCCGGCCGCGCACCTGGGCGGTGGTGCGGGAGTTCACCCCCACCGATGTCGCGGATCTCGACGAAGTCCGGTCGGCTCTGGAGACCCTCTCCTTCCGTCTCGCCGCACAACGGCACACCCGCGCCGGTCTGGAGAAGCTCCGTGCCGATCTGGACACGGAACTGGCCGCGGCCCGCGCCGGGGACGCGGTGGGGGCCCGCCGAGCGGCGGCCGACTTCCACCAGACGGTCACGTCCCTGGCGGCGAACGAGCTCCTGAGCGAACTGGAACGGGTCCTGCGCAGCCGGATGCGGTGGCTCCTCGGCCAGCACGACGATCTGCTCGGCATCGCGCTCGAGCACGAGGCCCTGTACCAGGCCATCGCGGAACGCGACGTGGAGGGTGTCGAAGCGCTGGTGCGGCGGCATCTGGCGACCAGCCGCAGCGCGGTCATGAGGCGCCGGCAGCAGAGCCGGGCGTAGCGCCGCGCCCAACTCCCCACACCGGCCGCCCGCGGGGTACCGGGCCGGCCGGTGAGCCCTGGCGGTGGGCAACGGGCAACGGGTAACGGGCAACCGTGCGCGGCGGCGCGGGGACCTGCGCCGCCCACCCGGCCGGCCGTCGTCGGCACTCTTCACCTCGTCGGCCACTTGGTATACCATCCCGGCCAAGGAGAGAGCCGAACCCGCATATCCGCCCCCTCGACAAGATCCTCCTGATGGTGTGGCCGGCGCCCGGCGCTGAGACGCCGGCCGGGCAGAGCAGTATTCGAGCCGGAGAATCAATTGCCCGTGCTTTCGGGGAGTGCTCCTCCGTCCCGAAGCGCCGGGGAGTGCTCCTCGCTTTCCGGGATTCCGGCGGCCATGGGATGAGGTTTTCCGGATCCGCGTGCCGTCAGAGGCGTACGTTTTCCCGCCTTCGCCCGGGCGGTGCTCCGGACAACGGGCGGGCCAGCCTTCCCTGCCTGGCATATGGGCTCCCGCATCCCGTTCGGCGATGCGTGCCCTCCGGTGCCGTCGATCGTGCCTCAAGGGCTCCGCCATGCCATTTTCGCAGCTGAAGGGCTTCCTGGGCGGCTTCACCAACTCTTCCCGACGCACCCCTTGACGGTGCTGTTGGCGAAAACTACGTTCTTTTCAGCGGAAGTTAACTTCCATTGTGTGGAAATCTTTGAAGTTCCCGCCTCCCCCTCCCGGAGCCCTCATGACTGCCGTGGATGACCGGTCGTCCGTGGAAAGCAGCACAGCCTCCCGTTCTGGTCTGTACACGTACGACCTCGCCCCGACGAAGAAAGAAGGGCGCCGCTGGGGCGCCTACAACGTCTTCACGCTGTGGGCCAACGACGTGCACAGCCTCGGAAACTACGCGTTCGCCATCGGCCTTTTCGCCCTGGGGCTGAACGTGTGGGGCATCCTGGCCGCCTTCGCGCTCGCCTCCGTCCTGCTGTTCCTCCTGCTGACCCTGTCCGGCTTCATGGGATACAAAACGGGTGTGCCCTTCCCCGTGATGAGCCGGATCGCGTTCGGCGTCAACGGGGCGAAGGTGCCGGCCGGTGTCCGGGGCATCGTGGCCATCGCCTGGTTCGGCATCCAGACCTACCTGGCCGCCTCCGTGCTGAGCACCCTCCTCGTGGCGATGTTCCCGGGGCTGAGCCGTCTGGACGCCAACTCCCTGCTCGGCCAGTCGACGCTCGGCTGGATCACCTTCATGACCCTGTGGGGCCTGCAGGTTCTCATCGTCAGCTACGGCATGCAGATGATCCGGCGGTACATGGCCTTCGCCGCACCCACCACCCTGATCACCATGTGCGCCCTCGCGGCCTGGATGTTCTACCGCGCGGACGGCTCGATCTCCCTGTCCGTCGACGACCCGTTCACCGGCGGGGAGATGTGGCTCCAGATCCTGCAGGCCGCCGCCCTGTGGGTCGTCATCTACGGGACGTTCGTGCTGAACTTCTGCGACTTCACCCGCTCCGCCAGGAGCCGCGCCTCCATCGTCCGCGGCAACGTGATCGGCATCCCGGTGAACATGCTCTTCTTCGCCGTCATCGTGGCGGTCCTCAGCGGCGCCCAGTTCAAGCTCGACGGCCAGGTCATCACCAGTCCCACGGACATCGTGCGGACCATCCCGCACATGGCTCTGCTGGCCACGGCCTCACTCGCCCTCATCGCCCTGACGGTGGCCGTGAACCTGCTGGCCAACTTCGTGGCGCCCATCTACGCCCTGGTCGACCTCTTCCCGCGCCGGCTCGACTTCCGCCGTGCCGGCCTGGTGAGCGCGGTCCTCGGTCTCGTCATCACGCCCTGGAACCTCTACAACAGCCCCGTCGTGGTCAACTACTTCCTCGGCGGGCTCGGCGCCCTGCTCGGGCCCCTCTTCGGCGTGATCATGGCGGACTACTGGCTGCTGCGGAAGTCCCGGGTGAACGTCCTCGACCTCTACACGGACCACGCGGGCGGCGAGTACCACTACCGGCGCGGCTACAACCCGCGGGCCGTCGCCGCCTTCGTGCCCAGCGCGGCGATCGCCGTCGTCGTCGCTCTCGTGCCCGCCTTCCACGCCGCGGCCGGCTTCTCCTGGTTCATCGGCGCCCTCCTGGCAGCCGCGCTGTACACGGTCATCGCCGACCGCACCGCCCCGATGCGGGACGTGGACGGCGAGACCATCGCCGTCGCCGCGGAATGATCCGGCCCAGCAGAAAGCAGATCGATGCGCATCCTCGTCGTCAACGTCAACACCACGCACTCCATGACCGACTCGATCGGCGAGCAGGCGGCCGGTGCCGCGTCACCGGGAACCGAGATCGTCCCCCTGACCCCGCCCTTCGGCGCGGAGTCCGTCGAGGGGAACTACGAGAGCTACCTCGCCGCCGTCGCCGTGATGGAGGCCGTCCGCACCCACCCGGAGCCGTTCGACGCCGTCATCCAGGCCGGGTACGGCGAACACGGCCGGGAAGGGCTGCAGGAACTGCTCGACGTCCCGGTCGTCGACATCACCGAGGCGGCCGCGAGCACCGCCCAGTTCCTCGGCCGCACCTACTCCGTCGTCACCACCCTGGACCGTACGGTCCCGTTGATCGAGGAACGCCTGCGCGTGGCCGGCCTCAGCGACCGCTGCGCCTCCGTCCGCGCCAGCGGACTGCCCGTCCTGGAACTGGAACGGGACGAGCGGGCCGCCGTGGAGGCCATCGCCGCACAGGCCGCCCGGGCGGTCGAGGAGGACCGGGCCGAGGTCGTCTGCCTGGGCTGCGGCGGCATGTCGGGCCTCGCCGAACGCGTGGTCGAGCGGACCGGGGTGCCCGTCGTCGACGGGGTGACCGCCGCCGTCACCATCGCCGAGTCCCTCGTCCGCCTCGGCCTGTCCACGTCCAAGGTGCGCACCTACGCGTCGCCGAGGCCGAAGCGGATCCTCAACTGGCCTCCGCGCACCGGCTGACGCCCGGTGCCCCCCCTTCCGGCCGAGGTCACGGGCGACGGGCGGTCCGGCCGCCCGGACATGTCCGACCGCACGCCGACGAGGCGCCGGCCCTCTCGGCCGGCGCCTTCGGTGATCTCGACGGACGTGCCCGAGGCGGCGGTGCGGCTGGTGGGAGACCGCACCGGCCGAACCTCCCGCGCGCCCTCCGTTCGTCCCTCAGCCGACGACCGGTGAGACGGCGACACAGCCGGCGGCCGAGACCGCGCCCTCGCCGGACTTCTCGACGAGCGTCTTGTCCTTGTACACGATCTTGCAGGAGATCTTCCCGGCGGCGTCACCGAGATCCACCGCCAGCGGCATGACGCTCGGCGCCTCGATACCGCGCAGCGTCACCGTCTTCTTCCACGGCAGGGTGGGGTTCTTCACCGACTCCAGCTTGGGGTTGCTCGCATCGCCACCACCCGCGTTGTACTCGATGGAGTCGACCTTCTCGCCGGTCACCTCGTACGTGACCTGGTACTCCTCGCTGATCTGCTTGTCGACTTCCTTGTCCACCTCTTCCTGGACCTGCTTGGCGGCCTCGTCGGCGACGTCGGAACAGGCGCCGAGGCCGAGAGCGAGGCCGCCCGCGACGAACGCGGAAGCGATGGAGCGGCTGATGCGGTTCATGTGAGTGACCCCCCAGGTCATGCGGACCGTGCATGCGCAGAAAACAGTAAGGCAAGGGGCAAGTCAAATTGTGATCAAGGATCGGCCGTCCGACGCGTCACCGAACCCGGTGACGTCCCCTTTCCCGCAAAGTCGGTCCCGTCAGGCGACGCCGCCGCCACCAGCCCGCGGATCTCCTGCTCCGACACGCTCCCGCCGCTCACCAAGCGGTCGAAGACCAGGCCGTCCACACAGGACAGCAACGTGTCCGTGCGTTCCTCGGCGTCCGCGACACCTCGTGCGGCCAGGAAGTCGCGCACGGTCTGCCGTGCGGCGTTCTCGCGCGGCACGAGGATCTCCCGCAACTCCGGATGGTGCACGCTCTCGATGGCGCAGGCGTAGCGCGCGAGGGAGCGTCGCCGCCCCTCCCCGGTGAGCCGTTGCCCGACGAAGGCGGCGATCGAGGCCACCAGTTCCTCGGTGTCCCGCGGCACGGGGGCCCGCTCCCCGGCGGTCTGCAGCTCCGCCTGGTCGAGTGCGACCAGGCGCCGTACCAGCGCGGTGAGCAGTGCCTGCCGGGTGCGGTAGTAGGCGGAGGTGGTGCCGGGCGGCAGATGCGCCGCCCGGTCCACCGCGCGATGGGTCAGTCCTCGCATCCCGGTCTCGGCGAGTACGCCGATGGCCGCATCGGCGAGGAGGGTGCGTCGGTCGGCGGACATCCCCCCTTTCTACACCTGTAGAGGTGCGGGAGTACTCTCTTTCTACATCTGTAGAAGGCTCGGTGGAGCGAACAGAGGGGGCCTGGCATGAGCAAGAACGCTGTGGTGGTCGGCGGAGGCATCGGCGGGCTGGCCGCCGCGATCGGCCTGTGCCGGACCGGCTGGGAGGTGACGGTCCTCGAACGTGCCCCGGTCCTCGCCGATGTGGGCGCGGGCATCTCCCTGCACGCCAACGGCATCCGCGCCCTGGACGCCCTCGGCGTCGGCGAGGAGGTGCGTGCCGCGGCGCGCCCCCAGTACACCGGGGGCACCCGCGCCCCCGACGGCGGCTGGCTGGCCCGGATGGACGGAGCCGCGCTGGAACGGGAGCTGGGCACGCCGATCGTCGGCATCCCCCGGGCCGTGCTGCACCGGCTGCTGCGTGCGGCACTGCCGTCCGGGTGCCTGGTCACCGGCGCCGAGGTGACCTCCGCCGAACAGAGCGGCCGCGGCCGGGTGCGCGTATCCCTCGAGGACGGCGCCCTGGAGGCGGATCTGGTGGTGGCGGCCGACGGAGTGGGCAGCCGCCTGCGCGCCCGGCTCTTCCCCGGTCATCCCGGCCCCGTCTACAGCGGGTCCACCGTGCTGCGCGCCATCACCGAGCACCCGGTCGAGTTGGCCACGGACTTCGAACTGACCTGGGGCAAGGGGGCGGAGTTCGGGCACATCGCGTTCACCGACGGCCGGGCGGAGTGGCACGCCGTGCTCAACTCGCCGCCCGGAGTGCGGCACGGGAACGCCCTCGACGTGCTGCGCCGCCGCTTCGCCGCCTGGCACGATCCGATCCCCGCCCTGCTGGACGCGACCCGGGCCGACAGCGTCCTCCACCACGACATCCACGAACTGGTGACACCCCTGCCCGCCTTCACCGCGGGCCGGATCGCCCTGCTCGGTGACGCGGCGCACGCCATGACCCCGAATCTCGGCCAGGGCGCCTGCCAGGCTCTGGAGGACGCGGTCACCCTCGCCGCCGCACTCGCCACCGAACGCACCGTCGAAGCGGCGCTTGCCCGTTACGACGCCGAGCGCCGCCCGCGCAGCCAGGCCGTCGCACGCGCCGCCCGCCAGGCCGGCCGCATGGGCCAGCAACTCAGCCACCCCTGGGCCGTCGCCGTGCGCAACACCGCCCTGCGACTGGCTCCCTCCGGGGCGACCATCCGCGCCATCCTGCGGCACGCCGACTGGACCCCACCCCGCCTCGTCTGACCGCCCGGCACACCCGTGGCCCGGCGCCGTGACGTGCGGGGGAGGGCGCCGGGTCCGCTCCCTCCCGTCCGGCAGCGCCCGACGGCCTGCGGGGCCGGGCACCGGCGGTCAGCCCGCCGCCAGCCGCCGTGCCGCCATCTCCGCGAGCACGGCCGCGCCCCGGGGCAGGGCGGCGTCGTCGAAGACCGAGTAAGGGGAGTGGTTGAACGGCGCCGTCGCCTCGTCCACCTCCGCCGGACGGGCGGACAGGCCGAGCTGCACGCCCGGAACGACCGCGGTGACCCGGGAGAAGTCCTCCGACGCCATGATCGGATGCTCCGCGGTGAACCACGCGGCCTGCCCGTACAGGTCGCCGACGACCCGGCGGCCGAGCGCGACGGCCTCCTCCGCCGCGATCATCGCCGGGTACACCTCGTGCGCGTCGACCTCCGCCGTCATGCCCCAGCCCGCCGCGATGCCCTCGACGAGGCGGACCGCGCGCGGCAGGAAGTTGGCCATGGCATCCGGCGACGTGGCGCGCACCGTCGCCTCGAACTCCGCTGTACCGGGGATGATGTTGAGCTTCGTACCCGCCTGGAAGAGGCCGACGGTGAGCACCACGGGGTCGAAGACGGAGGTCGTGCGCGTCACCAGATTCTGCAGCGCCAGCACCATCTCGGCGGCCACCGGCACCGGGTCGGCCGCCGTGTGCGGGGTGGAGCCGTGGCCGCCCCTGCCCCGCACGACGACCTTCAGCTCGGCGTTGCCCGCGGTCTGGGTGCCGACACGGCCGTGGAACGTGCCGCATTCCGGGCCGTTGGACGACACATGCACCGAGTAGGCGCCCACCAGCGGCTTCCCCGCCGCCTCCAGCAGCCCCTCCTCGACCATGTGACGGGCACCGTCGTAACTCTCCTCGCCCGGCTGGAACATGAAGACGACGGAGCCGGGCAGCTCCGCCCTGCGCTCGCACAGCAGCCGTGCGGCGCCCACCAGCATCGCCACATGCTGGTCGTGCCCGCACGCGTGCATCACCCCGTCGAACCGCGAGCGGTAGGGAACGTCGGCCAGTTCCTGCAACGGCAGGGCGTCCATGTCACCGCGCAGCAGCACAGCGGGCCCGGGCCGGCCACCGTGCAGCACGGCCACCACCGAGCTCAGCGCCTTCCCGGTAGTGATCTCCAGCGGCAGCCCGTCGAGCGCGGCGAGCACCTTGGCCTGGGTCAGGGGCAGTTCGAGGCCGATCTCGGGCTCCCGGTGCAGGGCGTGGCGCAGTGCGGTCAGGTCGGGGGCCAGCGCCTCGGCGCGGTCCCGGAACGAAGGCGCGGGGGTCGGGTCGGTCGGCATGACGGACGTCCTTTCCAGAGGTGGGTGCGTGCTGGTGGTGCGTGTCTGGTGGTGTGTGCCTGGGTGTGCGTCTGGCGGTGTGTGTCTGGGTGTGCGTCTGGCGGTGTGTGTCTCTATTCGGCGAGGGGGACTTGCGAGGCGTGTTTCGGTGCACGGGTGTGGTGCGATTCGGGGTGCGGATTCGTGTCGCGGATCTGTCGTGTGTGCTCGGGCAGCCGGCACGCCGCCGGGTCTTGCGGGGCAGGGCCCGCAGGTCCACCGGCCGGTCTCGGCCGCGCCGGGGCGTGGCCCGCCCGGGCAGGGGGGAGAGCCGCCGGTGTGGCGGAGCCCGGCCGGTCACTGCGTGGTGCGCCGCCGCGCGAACAGTACGAGCCACGCCGCGAGCAGGCCCGACACCGCACACGTCAGCCACACCACCCGGTACGCCCCGGCCGACGGCAGCGGCGAGCCGGCGAGCAGCACGTTGCTGAGCACCACGGCGAACAGGCCGCCCGCGATGCCACCGGCGAGGGTGCGCAGGGTGTTGTAGATGCCCGCGGCGATCCCGGTCTGACCGGCGGGCGCCCGCTCGGCGACCAGCGACGGGAACCCGCCGGACATCAGTCCCACGCCGCATCCGACGAGGGTGGTGGTGAGCGCGAAGGACGCGGGATGGCCGTGCGCGACGCACAGCGCCCCGTACCCGGCGGCGAGCAGTGCCGCGCCGGTGGCGATGGTCCGGTGCAGTCCGATGCGGGCGGCGAGCCGGGAGTGCAGCGAGGCACCGATCACCGAGACGATCTGACTGGGCAGCGTGATCAGGGCGATGCCCGTGGTGTCCTGCCCGAAGCCGTACCTCGTCTCGTCCGGGTCCGTCGCGAGGAACGTCGCGTTGGGAGACTGCGAGCCGAACAGGGCGATCGCGAACAGCATGGCCGCGAGCTGCACGGGCCACATCGCGCGGTTCCCGATGACCCTCAGGTCCACCGCCGGCTGCTCGATGCGCAGCTCCCACCACGTCCACACCGCGAGGACCACGGCCCCACCGAGCAGACAGCCCAGGACCGCCGCGGAACCCCAGCCGAGCTTCGACGTCTGCGACAGCCCGTACTGGAGCAGCAGCAGCGCGACCGCGAGGCCCACGAACCCGGCGATGTCGATGCGCCGCGCCGCACGCGTCGACGTCTCCGGGATCAGGAAGGCGGCGCAGCCCAGGGCGAGGGCGGCGAGCACCGCCAGGACGAGCAGCGCCGGACGCACCCCGCCGAGCAGGTCCTCGACCGGACCCGCGAGCAGCGAACCGAGCGCGACACCACCGGTCAGACAGCCGACGAGCAGCCCGATGGCCCGGCGGCCCGTCTCGCCCTGCACCTTGTCACGGGTGATCGCTATCTCCAGCGGCAGCCATGCCGACAAGGGTCCCGTCAGCAATCTGCCGACCAGCAGGACCCCGTACGACGGCGCCCACGCCACCAGCAGCGAGCCGAGCACCACCACCACGAGCGCCAGGCGCAGCATCCGCCGGTGCCCGTACATGTCGCCGAGCTTGGTCAGCACCGGCACGCACACCGCGGCCGCCAATAGCTGAAGGCTGGTCACCAGTGCGATGTCACCCGCCGAGACATGATGCAGCGCGGCGATCGACGGCAGCAGCGGCGGCACGAAGCCCTGGAAGATGCCGCTGGTCAGCTCGACGAAGGCCATGAAGCCGACGACGGCACCGATGCGGGCCGGGGCGGTGCTCCGCCCGGCGGCTGCCTTCGGCGGCGGGGACACGGTCATACGGGCTCCTGGACATGCGGAGACGACGGGGCGAACGGGAAACGGCACGGCGTGAACCGCCGGGAATGCGGACCACCGTGCGCCACAACCCCTCTATCGGCGCCGTTCTGGCCGATATCCGTCACCTGATACGTTGCCGCCGATGGAATCCGTCACCGTGTCCGAAACCGATCTGCAGTTGCTGCACGCGCTCCAGATCAGCCCACGCGTCCCGTGGAACGTGCTCGGCGACGTCCTCGCCATCAGCCCCACCACCGCCGCACGCCACTGGGCGCGGCTGTCCGGCGAGGGCCTGGCCTGGATCACCGCCTACCGCCCCGACCTCGCCGGGCAACTCGGCGACCCGGTCAACGCCCTGATCACCGCCGTCTGCGCGCCCAGCCGGCTGAGCGCCATCGCGCAGATCCTCGCGGCACATCCCCAGATGCTCTCCGTGGAGATCGTCTCCGGCGACGGAGATCTGCACCTGACGGTCGCGGCCCCCGACCGGCAGGCGCTGGCGGACTATCTGCTGGGCCCGTTCGCCGCGGTCGACGGATTGCTGCAGTCCAGCACATGCTGGGTGACCCGGCTGTACAAGGAAGGCAGCAAGTGGCGGCTGCGGGCACTCAGTCCCGCCCAGGTGCGCCGCCTGCGCGACCTGACGGAACCGGCCCGCGCCGTCGCGAGCCCGGTGCCGCGCCGCCTTCTCGACGCCGCCGACGAACGCATCCTGGAGGCCCTGTCCGCCGACGGCCGCGCCTCCTACACGGCCCTCGCCGAAGCCGCCGCCGTCAGCGAGTCCACCCTGCGCCGCCGTCTGCGGCGCCTGATGGACACCGGCCGGGTCGCCGTACGCTGCGATGTCGCGTGGGAGGCGGCGGGCTGGCCGGTGCAGACGATCCTCGCTCTGCGGGTGCCGGTCGACCGGCTGGAGGAGACCGCCCGCGCGCTGACCGCCCGGCCCGAGACCCGCCTGGTCGCCACCTGCGTCGGCGAGGCCGACCTGGTCGTCACGGCATGGCTGCCGTCCCTGGCGGACGCGCACCCCTTCGCGACGATGCTGTCCGAGCGGTTCCCGGGGGTGCGCGTGGTGCGGTGGCTCACGGGCCTGCGAGCGGTGAAGCGGATGGGCCGGCCCCTGGACGAACGGGGCCGCGCACTGCGGTGACGGGGTGACCGGCGCGGTCGCCGGGAAGACCGGCGTCCTTCCGGGCCGCCAGTACCCGGAGTACGGGTATGCCCGAACGCCCGGCCGGTGGTGCCCGGCCGGGCGTTCGGGCATCGGTCACCATCGGATCGGCGATGACCGGCTCAGGGACTGGCGGCGAGACCTCAGACCAGCACGTTCTTGTAGAAGACATTGGACAGGCGCTGGTTGGCGGTGTCCCCGGAAGCGAAGCCGAAGAACAGGCGGGGCTCCCCCGCGGCCGTGGTGTAGACGGCCATGCCCTCGGGCTCGCGGAAGCTGAGCGTGGAGCCGGCTCCGGTGACGAACCGCTCGGTCACCCCACCGGTGTTCATGTCGACGCTCCAGAGAGTGGCGTCGTCGGTGTTGCTGTGGCCGGAGAGGCAGTACAGGTACTGGCCGTACGCGGTGTAGCCCTGGAAGTTGGCGGCCTCGATGGCGCTCGGCTCCACGAAGTCCACCAGGCGGGTGGTGAAGTCGCCGTTGGTCGCGGCCGTCAGGTCGTAGGCGGCGTAGCGGTGCACGGACGAGCCCCCCGGCAGGTACCGCACGATCATCCGGTTGTGGGTGGGGTCTATGGCGCAGGTGTGCCGGTCGGCCGTGGCCACGGGTGTGCGCTTGGTGACAGCGGTGGACGATGCCGTGAGCGTGGTGCCGCTCACGTACTTGAAACGGCCGAGCCGCCTGCCGTAACCCGCGGTGTCCGCGTCGACGTCGGTCCACAGATAGGTCGACGTGCCCACGGCCTGCGCGCCGATCGAGACGGCGTGGCCGAAGCCGGTCAGGTACATGTGGCCGATCGCGTTCCAGGTCGACCACTCGAGTTCGGTGATGCACAGGTCACCGGATTTGCTGTCCGATCCCTGGCGCAACTGGGCGACGAACAGACGCCGGTTGGTCTGGTCGAAGGCGAAGCTCTGCTGCACGGTGCCGTCCTGGAGCGCGCGGTTCCGGTACAGGTCGTGCGAGTCGACGGAGCTGAGCTCGAACCGCTTCGACGTGGGCACCGCCGCGGACGCGGCTCCGGCGCCGTATCCGAGCCCGAGCGCCGCCAGGCCGACACCCCCGCCGGCACGGAGCAGCGTCCGGCGGTCGAAGCCGTGGTTCATGGGTCCTCCTGTTGTGGGGACAGCGAATGATCAAGACACGGACCCTACGCGATGTGCACGGGGAGCCGCCCTCCCCAACCGCTGCGGCGCATCAGCGGGGGGAGAGACGGCTCACACGGGCATGCCCACGCACCTCTCGCGTCCGCGTGTGCGAGCCGGACGCGCGATGCGGCGCTTTATGGTCGTTCGATGCGAATCGTTCCTAGGTGGGTCTTGCTTTCGTCGGGGTCGGCGCCTGTCCTGTTGATCGCGGGCTGGTCGATCGCGGCAACGTTGCACGGACCGGACTACGACCCCCTCAACCAGACGATCAGTGTTCTGGCGGCCTATGGGACCCCGGGCTTCTGGGTGATGACCGGAGCGCTGCTGGCCCTGGGGGCCTGCCATCTGCTGACTGCCTGGGGGCTGCGCTCGGCCGCGACCGCCGGGCGTGTGGCGCTGGGTGCGGGTGGCGTGGCGGCGTGGGCGGTGGTGTTGCTGCCGGCGCCGAGCAGCGGTGGGTCCCTGCGCCACGGGGTGGTGGCCGTCGTCGGGTTCGTGCTGCTGGCGGTGTGGCCCGTGCTGGCGGTGGAGGGTGGCGGGACCGCCCCGTGGTGCCTGCGTCCTGTGCCCTGTGTGGCGGTGACGGTTCTCATGGGTGTGGGCGGGGCGTGGTTCCTGGTGGAGATGCACCGTCAGGGCGTGATGGGGCTCGCGGAGCGGGTCGTCACCGCCGCGCAGTCGGTCTGGCCCTTCGTCGTTGCCGCTTCCTGCCCGCATGGTTCGCGGGGGATGGGGCGAGGGCTTGCGG
>NZ_WYCT01000369.1 GCF_011008945.1 Streptomyces harenosi | reverse complement strand
CAGAGGTGTATAAGAGACGGGGCGTTCGGGGCGGCCGGGCCCTCGGACGGGCCTGCGGTCAGGGCGTGTCGCCGGAGTAGTGCAAGCGGCACACCACGCCTGGGCCGGGTATGCGCGGCTCGCCCGGGCGCGGGTCGTACAGGGCGCGGCCACCGGGCCACCGCGACAGCTCGGTGGAGAGGGCCACGCCGTCGTCGACGTCCTCGCTCCGCCACCCGGTGATGTCCAGCAGCAGCCCGTCCAGCGGACCGCCCGTCAGCGCGGCGTACGTCCGGTGGGGGAGCGGGCCCGGGTCCGGGTCGTCGTGGTCGCGGCCGTAGACCCGGCCGCGCAGCAACTGCTCATCGCCGTTCATCGCTCCAGCTTCCCAGCCGCCACCGACAACGCGGGTCCGCGCAGCGCGTGGCCGCCTTGGCCGGGACGGCCGAGGCGTGCGCGTGACATCGGTGACTCGCCCGGCGGGACGGCGACGGCCGACGGTGGTTCAGGCCGGCCAGCCGCCCGCGGCGGCCGTGGACCTGGCGAACTCGGCGAAGGACCGCGGCGGGCGGCCGAGGGCGCGCTGCACGCCGTCGGAGACGTAGGCGTCGGTGCCCTTCCTGAGCGGCTCGACGACGTCCGCGAAGGCCCGGGCGTCCGCGGGCGGCACCCCCTGCCGGACGAGCTCGGCGACGTACTCCTCGACGGAGAGCGGGACGTAGCGGATGGGGCGGCCGGTGGCCTCGGAGATCGTGGCGGCGGCCTCGGCGAGCGTCACCGCCCGGGGTCCGGACAGCTCGTAGATCCGGCCCGTGTGCCGGTCGTCGGTCAGCGCGGCGACCACCACCGCGGCGATGTCCTCGGCATCGACGAAGCTGGCAGCCCCGTCGCCCGCGGGCAGCCGCAGCTCACCGGCGCGGACGCCGTCGGCGAAGAACCCCTCGCTGAAGTTCTGCGCGAACCAGCCCGGCCGGCTGATCGTCCATTCCAGACCGCTCTCCCGCACGGCGGCCTCGCTGTCGGCGATGCCGTCCAGTACACCGCCGGTGTCCTTCACGTAGTGCGGATCGTCGATGCCGCGCCCCGAGGCCAGCACCAGCCGCCGGACCCCGTGCCGCACCGCCCGCTCGACGAACGGGCGCACGAGCCTCGTGCCGTCCACCTGCACGACGTAGACGGAGCGCACGCCCTCCAGGGCGGCGTCCCAGGTGCCGGGGTCGGTCCAGTCGAAGACGTGCTCGCCGCTGCGGGAGGCCGCCCGGACCAAAAACCCCTCGGCCCGCAGGCGGCTGACGACGCGTCGGCCGGTCTTGCCGGTCGCCCCGGTGACAAGAATGGGATGTTCAGACATGCCCCCAGTCAACCGGCCGGTGATGAGACGATCCATGCCTGATCGGCTCGTCTCGATGTCCAGGCGTCTACGCTGCGGGCATGGACGCCGTCTCGGAGTTGCTGGCGGAGGTACGGGCGCGCGGTGCCGTCTTCCGGCAGACGATCATGCGACCGCCCTGGGCCCTGCGGATGGCCGGCGGCGCCCCGCTGACGCTGGCCACGATGGTGCGCGGCCGGGCCTGGATCGTTCTCGACCAGCGCGAACCGGTGCCCCTCGAGGTCGGCGACGTCGCCGTCGTCCGCGGCGACGCGCCCTACACGGTGGCCGACGACCCCGCGAGCACCCCCTCGCTGGTGGTGACCGGCGCCGACTACTGCCCCGGGGCCGGGGGCATCGAGCCCGCCTCCCGGCCCGCCCGGACCTGCGGAGCGCCGGCCGACGGAGCAGCCGTGCTGCTCAGCGGGGCTTTCGAGCAGCGGGGGGAACTCAGCGAACGACTGCTGCGGGCCCTGCCCGACGTGCTGGTGGTGCCGGCCGGGGACCGCCTGCGGCCCTCGGCGGACATGGTGGCCGAGGAGGTCGCCCGGGACCGGCCGGGACAGCAACTGGTGCTGGACCGCCTGCTGGACCTGATGCTGGTCTCCGCGCTGCGCACCTGGTTCGACGATCCCGCTGCCGGTGCTCCGGCCTGGTGCCGCGCGCTGGACGACCCGGTCGCCGGTACCGCGCTGCGGTTGCTGCACGACGCGCCCGCCCGTCCGTGGACGGTGGCGGTCCTGGCGGCCGAGGCGGGGGTGTCACGGGCCACGCTCGCCCGGCGGTTCACCGCGCTGGTCGGCGAACCGCCGATGGCCTACCTCGCGAGCTGGCGGATCGCCCTGGCCGCGGACCTGCTGCGGAAGACCGACCACACGGTGGACACGATCGCCAGGAAGGTGGGCTACGCCAACGCCTTCGCGCTGAGCGCCGCGTTCAAGCGGCTGCGCGGCACACGCCCCAGCGATCACCGGAACCCGGAACCACGGCTGCGGGCAGGCCAGGCCCCTCCGTCCGGATCAGGCCCCGCGGGCCCGCCATGACCGAACCAGAGACCCTGGCCGTCCCGCGCCGCGGTGGCGCACCGGCTCCCGCGCCGCGGGGCGCCGCCGTGTCCGCCCGGCCGGGCCCTGTCACCCCGGGCCGCCACCGCCCGGAAGCCGGCGGGTGCGGCGGCGGTCAGCGCGCCAGGGTCGCCGCGTCGCCCATGACGATCACGGGGTTCAGGGCCGGGTCGAGAGTGCGCAGCAGCGTCTTGATGTGCTCCTCGGCGATGCTGACACAGGCTTGGGTGGGGCCGTCGTGGTCGACGTGGACCCAGATGCCGCCGCCCTTCTCGGCGCCCTGGGGGCGGGTCCAGTCCAGCGGCGAGGTGCCGGGCTCGCGGTTGTAGTTGATGGCCACGACGTAGTCGAAGGAGCCTTCCAGGGGCTCGCCCTCGAAGCCGGTGCCGGAGAGGGTGAAGGCGTCGGACCGGTCGTAGGGCAGCCGGGTGCCCGGGTCGGGCAGCAGACCGCCGGCGTCCGTGAGGGCGAAGACGCCGATCGGGGAGCGCAGGTCGCCCAGGTGGTGGTCGTGGGTCCAGCCCTTGAGCGCGTTGTGCGCGGGCCAGGGGGCGGTCACCGCCTTCCAGCCGCCGGCCGCCGTGCGCTGGTACAGCCGGACGGTGGACGTGGGCTGGTCCCGTCCGTCGCCGGTGACGAGCAGGACCTGCCGGGCGGTGCCGGGGATGTCGGCGAGCGTGGCCGGCCCCACGCCCGGCAGCGCCGGCCGGGCGTGCTGCGGTTCGGCGGCCGACCCGGGCAAGGTGGCTCGGCCGGCGGCGGTGGTGCTCTTCACGGGGGCGCCGGGGCGGGCCGTCACGCCTCCGCCGTCCGGGGCGGCGGCGCAGGCACTGAGCAGGAGTGCGGCACCCACCGCGGCGACGGTGCCGTGGCGGGCCCGGCGACCGGGCAGGTGGGCGGGGCGTACGGGCATCACGCATGCACTCTCTCAGGAATGCTGACGGTCGGTAAGTCGAGTGGTGCGTTAGCCGTAACGGCCCGGGCCGATGAGCGCCCCGGCGCCGTGGAACCACCCGGTCCGGGGGCCGGACGAGCCGGTGACGGGGACGGTCGCACCACCGGCTCCTCCGGCCCCCGGCGGTCGTGGAGGGCGCGGATCGGTGGCCGGTCCGTGCCCGGGGCGGGGCCGGGGCCCCGGACTCGGGTGACCGCAGGTGCGGCCGCCGGTGCCGCCGGATGCCGGCACCCGGCCCTCGCGAGGGCGCGGGCCCCTCATCGGCCCGGGTCCCGGGCGGAGCCGGGGCGCCCCCGGACGGATACTCACCTTCAGGGCGGGTGTACGAGGGACGAGGCCGTGGGGGCAGTCCGACCCCGGGGACCGTCCGCGCGGGACGTGGCCGCCGTCCGGACCACGCGCCCGCCCGGGCCCCGCGAGCGGACCGCGCCGACGCGGCCGCCGGGGACGACGCCCTGCCCCCGGCGGCCGCGATGCCGGGGGCAGGGCCTCGTCCCCGGCCGTGTCCTCAACGCCGCGCGCCGTCCAGGGCGGCGATCTCGCGTACGGCCGCGGCGACGGCCGGGAAGTCCTTGCGCAGGATCGCACCGTGGTTGCCGGCGACCTTCGTGCTCCGGATGTTCGCATGACGGGACGTCACCGCGTCGAGGCCGGCGCGGATCCGCTCCTGCTCGTCGCCGCGGCTGCCGAAGGACGTCCCCGAGGCGACCACGTACCGCACCGGGACGGTGATGGCGTCCAGTACGGGGCCCAGCTCCCGCTCGCGGGAGAGCCGGCCGAGCTCGATGTTGCTCTCCGCCTGCTGCTCGGCGGTCATCCGCGGGGCGAGCCCGGTGGGGCGCAGCAGCGGCAGGAACCAGCTCATCCGCCGGAACAGCTTCCGAATCCGCAGTTCCATGGCCTCGTCGAGCCAGTCGTGCGGGAACGCCCCGTCGACCAGGACCGCGCCCAGCGCGCGCTCCGGGTTCCGGGCGGCCCAGTGGGCTGCGACGACCGCCCCGTAGGACCAGCCCACCACCAGCGCCCGGTCGACCCCCCTGGCCGCGAGAACGGCGTCGACATCGCGGACGGCCGCCGCGAAGGAATAGTCGGCCGAACGCTCCGATCTGCCGCGGGCCCGCTCGTCGTAGGTGATGTGCCGCCACCCGGCGCCCAGTTCAGCGATGACCCGCCGCCAGTACCCCTGGGTGGCGAACTGGCCGTTGAGGTAGATCACGGGGACACCGGGGCCGCCGGTGTCGGTGACGGCCAGGGCCGTGTCCTCGACCGGCACCATGCCGGTCCACTGCGCACCGCTCGAGGACGTGCTGTTCTTCGTCATGTGTTCCCCCTGGTCTGGTCGGGCGTCTTCGGTGACTTCCCCGGGCCCGGCGCGTGCTCGCGGGCGCCTGGGGAGGGACGGGCGTACGGGCGGGACATCGGCGGCCGCCGGCGGTGACCCGGTCGCGGCGGGCGGGACCGGGCGGCCGGCCCCGGTGCTGCCCCGTCAGAGGCTGCGGGCGGTGACGTCGCCGTGGGAGGTGGTGGCGCGGATGTCGAGCGCGGCGGCGCCGTCGTTCCGCAGGGCGTTGCGGACCCGGCCGCAGGCGGTGCCGGCGTCCAGGGCGGCCGAGACGCCGGCGGCGGCGGCGACCGAGATGTCGCCGGACTCGGTGCGCAGGACGACCGTGCCGTGCACGGCCTCGGCGATGCGGATGTCGCCCCGTGTCGTGGTGATCTCCGCGGGGCCGCCGAGCCGGCCGACCTCGACGTCGCCGTCCACCGCGGTGAGCCGGACGCTCGCGGCCTCGTCGATCTTGATCTGGCGGTACGCGCCGTCGAAGGCGACGTCCCCGAGGCGGCCGACACCGCGCAGCTCGGAGCCGGCGGACCTGCCCTCGACACGGGAGCCGGCGGGCAGCCGGACGGTGATCTCCACGGAACCGGAAGGACCGAGGAGCCGGTTCCCGGACTCGGGGGTGCGGACCCGCAGGACGCCGTCGCCGTAGGCGACGGTGGTCTCCTCGGCGGCCCGGACGTCGCGGCCCTTGGCGGGGTCGGAAGGCAGGACCTCCACCGTGGTGTCGGCTCGGTCGGCGGCGATGAACTGGACGCGCCCGGCGGTGAGGGCCACGACGGCGGAGATCGGGGCCGGGGTGTCGAACATCTGCATGGTGTGCTCTCCGGTTGCTCGTCGTTCGTTTCTGGCAATGGAAAAGCTACGTTGCTTTCCATTGAGCGGCAACGACTATGTTGCATAGGAAGGCAATTTACGCAGGTCAGCTGACTTGAGTTGTTGCAACGGTGGAAGATATAACGCAACGAACTCTTCCCCTCGTTGCAACGGATGTGGAGTGAACGCTATGTCGGCCCCTCGTGGGGTCCCGTCGGCGGCCGTCCACGGCGGTGCCGCGCCCCCGGGTCTCCCGCCGACCGGCTCGTCACCGACAGGGGCCGGGTCATGCCGACGGACCGGACCGCCCGGCGCGGTTCTGTCGAACGCGCCGGGCGGTCCGGTCCGTCGGGGCAGGCGCATGTGCCGTTCGGCTTCGCGGTGGCCTCGGCTCCGGGGGCGGCCACCGCGAAGCCGAACGGCGTCACTTGGTCGCGCCCTGGGCGAAGCCGTTGTAGATGTAGCGCTGGAGGAAGAGGAAGACGAGCAGGGTCGGGACGATCACCAGGATGGTGCCGGCCGAGATGTGCTCCCAGTGGGCGCCGAAGGGGCCCTTGAAGCGGAACAGGGCGGTGGAGATGGTGCCCAGTTCCTCGGACGGCATGTAGAGGAAGGGGATGTAGAAGTCGTTGTAGACGGTGATCCCCTTGATGATCACGACGGTGGCGATGGCCGGCTTCAGCAGCGGCAGGATGATCTTCCAGTAGATGGTGAGGGTGTTCGCCCCGTCCAGGCGCGCGGCCTCGTCCAGGGAGACGGGGATGCCCCGGATGAACTGGAGGAAGATGTAGATCGAGACGATGTCCGTGCCCATGTAGAGCAGGATCGGCGCCCAGACGCTGTTGAACAGGCCGAAGCTGTTGACGACCTGGAAGGTGGCGACCTGGGTGGTGACGCTGGGGACCAGGGTGGCGATGAGGAAGAGCGCCATGACGGGCTTCTTCGCGCGGAAGTCGAAGCGGTCGATGGCGTAGGCGGTCATCGAACCGATGAGCACGGTGCCGGTGATGGAGAACAGCAGGATGAAGGCCGTGTTGCCGAACGCGGACAGCATCTTGCCGTCGGTGAACGCCGTCGCGTAGTTGCCGAAGTTGAGCCAGTTCCCGGGCAGCGACAGCGCGCCGCCGTCGGCGACCTCCTCGGAGGTCTTCAGGGAGGTGAGGAAGACGACGACGAGCGGGATCAGGACGACCAGGGACGCCACGATCAGCGACAGGTAGGTCAGGGCGGGCGCGAGCCGGCGGGGGCGCCGGGCGGGCG
>NZ_WYCT01000368.1 GCF_011008945.1 Streptomyces harenosi | reverse complement strand
AGATGTGTATAAGAGAGAGCGGGAGATCCGCGCCGAGGGCCGGCAGGGGCGGATGCCGGGCGGTCCGGCACCGCCCGCGCCGACGACCGTCACCGGGGAAGGGGCACTGGTACACATGTGCGAGCCGGTGCGGGATCGGCGCGTTTCACCCGACCGGAAACGGCCGGTTGCCCGGGGTCCGGCGGGAAGAGCGCGGGCCCGACCGTGCAGGATGGATACATGGATCTTCGCATCTTCACCGAGCCCCAGCAGGGGGCCACCTACGACACCTTGCTCACCGTGGCGAAGGCCACCGAGGACCTGGGCTTCGACGCCTTCTTCCGGTCCGACCACTATCTGAAGATGGGCTCCGTGGACGGCCTGCCCGGACCCACCGACGCCTGGATCACCCTCGCCGGCCTCGCCCGCGAGACCAAGCGCATCCGGCTCGGCACGCTGATGACCGCCGGGACCTTCCGGCTGCCCGGCGTCCTCGCCATCCAGGTCGCGCAGGTCGACCAGATGTCCGGCGGGCGCGTCGAGCTCGGACTGGGCGCGGGCTGGTTCGAGGAGGAGCACAAGGCGTACGGCATCCCCTTCCCGAAGGAGAAGTTCGCGCGCCTGGAGGAGCAGCTCGAGATCGTCACCGGCCTGTGGGCCACCGAGGTCGGCAAGACCTACGACTTCCACGGCACGTACTACGACCTCACCGGCTCCCCCGCGCTGCCCAAGCCCGCGCAGAAGAAGGTGCCCGTGCTCATCGGCGGCCACGGCGCGACCCGCACCCCGCGCCTGGCCGCGCGGTACGCCGACGAGTTCAACATCCCCTTCGCCTCCATCGAGGACACCGAGCGGCAGTTCGGCCGGGTCCGCGCCGCCGCGGAGGAGGCCGGGCGCGAGGCCGGCGACCTGACGTACTCCAACGCCCTCATCGTCTGCGTCGGCCGGGACGACGCCGAGGTCGCCCGCCGCGCCGCCGCGATCGGCCGCGAGGTGGACGAGCTGAAGCTGAACGGCCTGGCGGGCTCCCCGGCCGAGGTCGTCGACAAGATCGGCCGCTATGCCGAGGTCGGCTCGGAGCGGATCTACCTCCAGATCCTCGACCTCGACGACCTGGACCACCTGGAGCTGATCTCCTCGCAGGTGCAGGCGCAGCTCTCCTGACGGCACGGCCGGCACCGGACGGCGCGGGGCCCGAATAACCGAGGGCGCCGGTCCGTCCCCTTGTGCGATGGTGTGACCGTCGTCCTGCAGAGCCCCCAGGATCACCTTTCTGGGGGCTCTCGCGCGCACGTCACACCCCGTCACCCGCCGGCCGGAGAGGCCCCGCGCATGTTCCTGACCATCACCACCACCGGTACCCCCGAACGCCCCGCCACCGACCTGGGCTTCCTGCTGCACAAGCATCCCGGCAAGGCGCAGGCGTTCTCCACCTCCCACGGCACCGCCCACGTGTTCTACCCCGAGGCCGGGGAAGAGCGCTGCACGGCCGCGCTGCTGCTGGAGGTCGACCCGGTGGCGCTGGTCCGGCGCGCCAAGGGCCGGGGCGGCCGGGGCGGCGCGCCCGGCGCGGCGCTCGCGAGTTACGTCAACGACCGCCCCTACGCCGCCTCCTCGCTGCTCGCCGTCGCGCTGAGCGGCGTCTTCTCCAGCGCCCTGCGCGGCGTGTGCCGGGCGCGGCCCGAACTTCCCGGAAGTCCCCGGCCGCTGCGCGTCGAGGTGCCCGCGCTGCCCGCTCGCGGCGGCCCGGACCTGGTACGGCGGCTGTTCACGCCGCTGGGCTGGGAGGTGACCGTGGACACCGTCCCGCTGGACACCGCGTTCCCCGAGTGGGGCGACTCGCGGTACGTCCGGCTGGTCCTGGAGTCCCGGTCGCTGACCCTCGCCGAGGCCCTGCGCCACCTGTACGTCCTGCTCCCCGTCCTCGACGACGCCAAGCACTACTGGGTCTCCTCGGACGAGGTGGACAAGCTGCTGCGCGCGGGTGAGGGCTGGCTGCCCGGACACCCCGAGCAGAAGCTGATCGTCAGCCGCTATCTCTCGCGCCGCTGGTCGCTGACGCGGCAGGCCGCGCAGCGGCTGGAGCTGGCGCGGCTGGCCGAGGCCGACGACAGCGAGGCCGAGGAGCTGGACAACGCGGTCGCCGAGGAGACCGAGGCCGAGGAGAGACCGGCACCGCTGGCCGTGCTGCGCCGGGAGGCGATCACCGCCGCCCTGCGCGAGGCCGCCGCCGCCCGCGTGCTCGACCTCGGCTGCGGGGAGGGCGCGCTGGTGCGGGAGCTGCTCAAGGAGCCCCGGTTCACCGAGATCCTCGGCGTCGATGTGTCGGTGCGCGCGCTCGGCATCGCCTCCCGGCGGCTGAGACTGGAGGAGATGGCGGAGCGGCAGGCCGCGCGCGTCACGCTGCTCCAGGGCTCCCTCACCTACACCGACCACCGGCTCAAGGGGTACGACGCCGCCGTGCTGAGCGAGGTGATCGAGCACGTCGACCCGGACCGGCTGCCCGCCCTGGAGTACGCGGTCTTCGGCGCGGCCCGCCCCCGCACCGTCGTGGTGACCACGCCCAACGTCGAGTACAACGTCCGCTGGGAGAGCCTCCCGGCCGGACACGTCCGCCACCGCGACCACCGGTTCGAGTGGACCCGCGCGCAGTTCCGGGCCTGGGCCGAGGCGGTGGCCGGCCGCCACGGCTACGGCGTGGGGTTCCGGCCCGTGGGGCCGGACGACCCCGAGGTGGGGCCGCCCACCCAGATGGCCGTGTTCACGACGACGCCGGCCCCGGCCGGGAAGGAGGCGAAGGCCGCATGACCACCCCCACGCCCGTGAAGGGCCGCACCCTGCCCGTCACCGACCTCTCCCTCGTCGTGCTGATCGGCGCCTCCGGCTCCGGCAAGTCCACCTTCGCCCGCCGCCACTTCAAGCCCACCGAGATCCTCTCCTCCGACTTCTGCCGGGGACTGGTCAGCGACGACGAGAACGACCAGAGCGCCACCCGGGACGCCTTCGACGTCCTCTACTACATCGCGGGCAAGCGGCTCGCGGCCGGCCGGCGCACCGTCGTGGACGCCACCAGCGTGCAGCAGGACGCCCGCCGCCGGCTGATCGAGCTGGCCAGGCAGTACGACGTACTGCCGATCGCCATCGTGCTCGACGTGCCGGAGGAGGTGTGCGCGGCGCGCAACGCCGACCGCGCCGACCGCGCCGGCATGCCGCGCCGGGTCGTCCAGCGCCACGTGCGCGAACTGCGGCGCTCGCTGCGCCACCTGGAGCGCGAGGGCTTCCGCAAGGTGCACGTCCTGCGGGGCGCCGAGGAGGCGGAGCACGCCACCGTCGTCACCGAGAGGCGGCTGAACGACCTCGCCCACCTCACCGGCCCCTTCGACATCATCGGCGACGTCCACGGCTGCTCCGCCGAACTGGAGGCCCTGCTCGGCAAGCTGGGCTACGCCGACGGCGTGCACCCCGAGGGCCGCACCGCCGTCTTCGTCGGCGACCTGGTCGACCGCGGCCCCGACAGCCCGGGCGTGCTGCGCCGTGTGATGGCGATGGTGAAGTCGGGCAACGCGCTGTGCGTCCCCGGCAACCACGAGAACAAGTACGGCCGGTACCTCAAGGGGCGCGCGGTCCGGCAGACCCACGGGCTGGCCGAGACCATCGCGCAGATGGAGGGGGAGAGCGAGGAGTTCCGCGCCGAGGTGCGGGAGTTCGTCGACGGACTGGTCAGCCACTACGTCCTCGACGGCGGCCGGCTGGTGGTCTGCCACGCCGGCCTGCCGGAGAAGTACCACGGCCGCACCTCCGGCCGGGTCCGCAGCCACGCGCTGTACGGCGACACCACCGGGGAGACCGACGAGTTCGGGCTGCCGGTGCGCTACCCGTGGGCGGAGGACTACCGGGGCCGGGCCGCCGTCGTCTACGGCCACACCCCCGTCCCGGAGGCCACCTGGCTCAACAACACCATCTGCCTCGACACCGGCGCCGTCTTCGGCGGCAGGTTGACCGCGCTGCGCTGGCCGGAGCGCGAACTGGTCGACGTACCGGCCGAGCGGGTCTGGTACGAGCCGGCCAGGCCGCTGCGGACCGAGGCGCCCGGCGGGCACGACGGACGGCCGCTGGACCTGGCGGACGTGCGGGGGCGGCGGGTCGTGGAGACCCGGCACGCGGGGCGGATCACCGTGCGGGAGGAGAACGCGGCGGCGGCCCTGGAGGTCATGAGCCGCTTCGCGGCCGACCCGCGGCTGCTGCCGTACCTCCCGCCGACCATGGCGCCCACGGCCACCTCGCGCGTCGAGGGGTACCTGGAGCACCCGGCGGAAGCCTTCGCCCAGTACCGGGACGACGGGGTGGCCCGGGTCGTGTGCGAGGAGAAGCACATGGGCTCGCGGGCGGTGGCACTGGTGTGCCGGGACGCTCGGGCGGCGCGCGGGCGGTTCGGCGTGGACGGTCCCACCGGGTCGCTGTACACCCGCACCGGCCGCCCGTTCTTCGACGACGCCTCCGTCACCGAGGAGATCCTCGGCCGGCTGCGCGCGGCGATCGGCGCGGCCGGGCTGTGGGAGACCCTGGAGACGGACTGGCTGCTGCTGGACGCCGAGCTGATGCCCTGGTCCCTGAAGGCGTCCGGGCTGCTGCGCTCCCAGTACGCCGCCGTGGGCGCCGCCGCCGGCGCGGTGCTGCCCGGCGTGCTGTCCGCGCTGGAGGGCGCGGCCGCCCGCGGGGTCGAGGTCACCGGGCTGCTGGAGCGCCAGCGCGAACGGGCCGCCGACGCCGCCGCCTTCACCGCCGCCTACCGGCGCTACTGCTGGACCACCGACGGCCTGGACGGCGTCCGCCTGGCGCCGTTCCAGCTCCTCGCCGTCCAGGGCCGCAGCCTGGCCGGCCTGCCGCACGACGAGCAGCTCGCGCTGATCGACCGGCTCGTGGAGCACGACGCGAGCGGCCTGCTGCAGACCACCCGGCGGCTGTACGTCGACACCGCGGACCCCGCCTCGGTGCGGGCCGGCGTCGACTGGTGGCTGGAGATGACCGGCCGCGGGGGCGAGGGCATGGTCGTCAAGCCGGTCGGCGTGCCGGCCCGGGACGGCAACGGGCGCCTGACGCAGCCGGGCGTCAAGTGCCGGGGCCGCGAGTACCTGCGGATCGTCTACGGCCCGGAGTACACGCGCCCGGAGAACCTGGCCCGGCTGCGCGGCCGGTTCCTGCACCACAAGCGGTCCCTGGCACTGCGCGAGTACGCGCTCGGCCTGGAGGCCCTGGACCGGCTGGCGGAGGGCGAGCCGCTGTGGCGGGTGCACGAGGCCGTCTTCGCCGTCCTGGCCCTGGAGTCCGAGCCGGTCGACCCGCGGCTGTGAGCCGGCCGTGCCGCGGCGCCGACGCGTCGCGGCACGGCCGTCACGGCCCGCCCGCCGGGGCCCCGGACCTCCCGTGCGCCCCGGGGGCGCGCCGGCCGTCCCGCGCGCCCGCGCATCGTTCCCGGCGAGCTGCGGGTGAACACCCGCCCGAATGGTCAGGATGGAGACATGGGATTCCACGTCGACTCCGAGGCCGGGCGGCTGCGCCGCGTCATCCTGCACCGGCCGGATCTCGAGCTCAAAAGGCTCACCCCCAGCAACAAGGACGCGCTCCTCTTCGACGACGTGCTCTGGGTGCGCCGGGCACGCGCCGAGCACGACGGGTTCGCCGACGTGCTGCGCGACCGCGGGGTCGCCGTCCACCTCTTCGGCGACCTGCTCACCGAGACCCTCGACCTGCCGCAGGCCCGGGCGCTGATCCTGGACCGGGTCTTCGACGAGAAGGAGTACGGGCCGCTGGCCACCGATCACCTGAGGGCCGCCTTCGAGACACTGCCCTCCCGGGAACTGGCCGAGGCCCTGGTGGGCGGCATGACCAAGCGGGAGTTCCTGGACGCGCACGCGGAGCCCACCTCGGTGCGTTTCCACGTCATGGAGCTGGACGACTTCCTGCTCGGCCCGCTGCCCAACCACCTCTTCACCCGCGACACCTCCGCCTGGATATACGACGGTGTCTCGATCAACGCGATGCGCTGGCCCGCCCGGCAGCGCGAGACCGTGCACTTCGAGGCGATCTACCGGCACCACCCCCTCTTCCGCGACGAGACCTTCCACGTCTGGTCCGAGGGGCTGGCCGACTACCCCTCGACCATCGAGGGCGGGGACGTGCTGGTCATCGGCAACGGCGCGGTGCTCATCGGCATGAGCGAGCGGACCACGCCGCAGGCGGTGGAGATGCTCGCCCACAAGCTGTTCGCGGCGGGGTCCGCGCGGACCATCGTCGCCCTCGACATGCCCAAGCGGCGCGCCCTGATGCATCTCGACACGGTGATGACGATGGTCGACGGCGACACCTTCACCCAGTACGCCGGGCTCGGCATGCTGCGTTCGTACACCATCGAGCCGGGCGTGGGGGACAAGGAGCTGAAGGTCACCGACCATCCGCCGGAGCACATGCACCGGGCGATCGCCGCAGCGCTCGGCCTGAGCGAGATCCGGGTGCTGACCGCCACCCAGGACGTCCACGCGGCCGAGCGCGAGCAGTGGGACGACGGCTGCAACGTGCTCGCCGTGGAGCCGGGCGTGGTGGTGGCCTACGAGCGGAACGCCACCACCAACACGCATCTGCGCAAGCAGGGCATCGAGGTGATCGAGATCCCGGGCAGCGAGCTGGGGCTGTCTCTTATACCCATCT
>NZ_WYCT01000367.1 GCF_011008945.1 Streptomyces harenosi | reverse complement strand
CGTTCCCGCCACCGCCGCAGCGCCGCCTTGCCCCGCCGCCGCGCCGCGTCGCCGCCGGCCGCCGCCGCCAGCAGCGGCGCGGTGCGCCGCCGGGCGAGCAGCAGCCGCTGGTTCACCACCGGCTCCGGGCGCCAGTGGTGCTTGTACGGCTCGTTGCCGCGCAGCAGGCTCAGCGTGCCGCCCGCCCGCTCCCCGGCCGCCAGGTGCCTGCCACAGGCGTCCAGCAGCATCACCGCCACGTCCGCCCTGCACTCCCGCAGCCGGGGATGGGCGCCGTAGAGATAACCGCCCGCGAGCGCCGGCGACCGCAGGGTGACGTCCACGGCCACCACCTCGTCGGCCATCGTGAACTCGGTGACCACCGCGTCCCCGGAGCGGACCATCGGCCCCACGGCCCGCGTCAGGTGCTCGCGGAAGCGCGGCTTGAGATGCTCGCCCGTCACCCTGCGCCCCCGCCACTGCAACCGGTGCAGCTCCAGCAGCCGCCCCAGGGCCGCGTCCACCTCCTCCGGCAGGACGGCACGGCTCTTGACCCCGAGGGCGTCCAGCTTGCGCAGCTTGGCGCGGACCCGCTGCTGCGCCTTGGCCGACGGCAGCCGGGCGACCAGCTCGGCGATCGGTACGGCGGGCAGCTCCAGGCACAGCGAGTCGTCCGTCCGGCGCCGCGGCCCGCGCCAGCGGTCGTACACGCGCTCGGCCGCGCCGCCGGGCCGGACCTCGCGCAGGTCGACCAGGGCGGTGCGGGCGGCGGCGTACAGGCCCTCGGCGAGCGCGGCCACGGCCGCGTCCCCGCGCTCGTCGTCCACCAGCACGTCCCCGTAGTCGGAGAGGCACCCGCCGAGCGGCACCAGCGCCGGGTGCGGGCGCCGCACCCGCATCAGCGGTGCCGCGGCGGCCAGTTCGCCGCCCTCCCGGACCAGCACCAGCCGCAGCCGGCCGCGACGGCCGTACGACAGCCACCACGAGTGCAGCCAGGCGTGGCTCTGGAACGGGGTCGCCGTCGCGCACCGCCGGTACAGCCGGGACCACTCGGGGGCGAGCGCGGCGAAGGCCCGCTCACCGGTGACCAGTTCGGTGGTGTACGCCGGGTACGTCACGACTGCCCGCGTACGTCGGCGGCGGTGGCGGGCGCCGGTACGGAGGCGGCCCGGCAGGGCGCGGCGGCGCTCCGGCGCGGCCGGACCAGCAGCGCGAGCCCGCCGAGCAGGCCGCCCGCGCTCGCGCCGACCAGAGCGGTCAGGGCGGGCGGGGCCGAGGAGGGTTCGGTGGGCCGGGTGGCGCGGGCGAACGGGCGCAGGGTGACATGGGTGGCGCCGGAGGCGTTGCCCGCGTGCCGGGTCAGCGCCTCGGAGACGGCGTTGGCCATGTCGACGGCCAGGTCGGGCCGGTGGGAGGTGGCGCTGACCGCGACCATCGGCGCGTCCGGCGAGGTCGCCGTCCGTACGCTGCGCTTCAGCGTCGCGGCCGGTACGCCCGCGCCCACCTGGGCGTCGGCGAGCACGGCCACCTGCGTGGCGACCCGGCCGTAGGCCTGGGCGAAGCCCAGCGCGGCCGCCGGGTCGGCGTCTTGGGCCGGGACGGCGACGACGTAGCTCGTCGCCGTGTAGGCCGGTGTCCTGACCAGGCCGTAGCCGCCGCCGAGCAGGCCGCCGGCCAGGGCGCAGGCCGCGAGGACCGTCCAGGGCCGCAGGGGCCGGGCGCGACGGCGGCCCGCGGCGGGTGCGGCGGAGGCGGCCGGGCGCGCGGTGCCGGCCCCGGCGGCCCCGGCCGCCTGGACACCGCCGCCGGCCGGTTGGACGCCGCCGGCCCGGGTCCCGGACCGGTGCTCGTTCCGGCTCTCGTTCCGTTTCTGGTTCCGGTGATCGGTCACGTTCTCGGTCATGCGGAGCTGACTCCCTGGGGTGCCGGGGACAACGAGTGCCGCGCCAGGGCGGTGGCGTACACGTCCATCAGCCGGGCGGCGCTGCGGGTGATGCAGTAGTGGCGGGCGGCCTCCGGTGCCGTGCGCGGGCCGGGGCCCGCCGCGCGGAGCTCGGCCAGGGCGCGGCCGAACTCCTCGTCGCCGCCGTGGACGCGCCGGGCGGCGGGCGCGGTGTGCGGGGGCAGGTCCTCCAGCGCCGGGCAGGAGGCGTACAGCACCGGCAGCCCGCAGGCCAGGCCCTCCACCGCGGCCAGCCCGAACGCCTCCTCGGGGGACGGCGAGGCGAGCACGTCCATCGCGCAGGCCAGCGACGGCAGGTCGGGGCCCGGGGAGCCGTCGGCAAGACCGGGGCGTTCCCCGGTGAGCAGCACCCGGTCGGCGACCCCGGCCTCGCGGGCCGCGCGCCGCAGCACGTGTTCGTCCGGGCCGCCGCCGACCAGCAGCAGCCGGCAGTCGCCGGGCAGCCGGGCCAGGGCGCGGACGAGGACGTCGAACCGCTTGCCGGGGGTGAGCCGGCCGATGCCGCCCACCACGAACGCGTCGTCGGGCAGCCCCAGCCGGCGCCGGGTGCGGTGCCGCCGTACCGGGTCGAAGCGGAAGCGGGCCAGGTCGATGCCGTTGGGGACGACCTCGATCCGGGCGGCGGGCACGCCCCAGCGCCGCAGCCGGGCGGCGACGGTGGGGGAGACGGCGACCGTGGTGGAGCCCAGCCGCTCCCCGGCCAGGTACAGGGCCCGCACCCCCGCGCTCAGCGGGCGGCCCTCCATCTGGGTCTCGCCCAGGGAGTGCTCGGTGGCGACGACCGCGCGGACGCCCGCCAGGCGCGCGGCGAGGCGGCCGTAGAGGCAGGCCCGGTAGAGGTGGGTGTGCACGAGGTCGTAGCCGCCGGTGCGGACGAGACGGGCCAGGCGCGGCAGCGCGGACAGGTCGCGGTTGCCGGTCATGCCGAGGTGGACGACCGGCACCCCGTCGGCGAGGAGGCCGTCGGCGACCGGTCCCGGGTTGGTGAGCGTCACCACCTCGCACCGCACGGGAAGGTGACGCAGCAGCAGCCGTAGCTGCTGCTCGGCGCCGCCGACGCCGAGGCCGGTGATGACGTGCAGGACCTTCACGCGGACCCCACCTCAGATCCCCTCGGCCGCACGCCGGCGCAGCCGGTGCAGCCGCGTCTTCAGCAGCAGCCGCACCGCCGTGTCCCGCTGCCCGACGTGCACCCGCGGCAGGGCGTACGGTCCGGTCAGCGGGCCCGGGTCGATGGCGCAGCCGTACGTGTACCCGGCCTCCCGTACGGCGTCGGCGGCCCGCCGGTCGACCGTGCCGTACGGGTAGCAGAAACCGGCGACCGGCGTGCCGGTCAGCTCGGTCAGCAGCGCCCTGCTCTCCGCGACCTCGGCGCGCAGAGCGGCGTCGTCCGCCTTCGTCAGGTCCACGTGGGTCAGTCCGTGCGACCCGATCTCCACGCCCTCGGCGGCGGCCCGCCGGATGCCGTCGGCGGTCAGCAGCGGCTTGCGCGGGCCCAGCGGGTCCCAGGCGTTGACGCCGCCGAGGCGGCCCGGCAGGACGAACAGGGTGGCCCCGCAGCCCCGGCGCCGCAGCACCGGCAGCGCGTGCTCGAGGAAGTCGGCGTACCCGTCGTCGAAGGTGAGCCCGACCAGGCCCCGGCCCTCGCCCCGGGCGCGCGCGGCGAGCAGCTCGCCCAGGGAGACCCCGCGCAGTCCGCGCCGCCGCAGCCAGCCGAGCTGCGCGTCCAGCCGGCCCGGCGTGACCGTGATCCGGTACGGGTCGTCGGAGCAGTCGCCGACGGAGTGGTACATCGCCACCCAGGGCACGGGGCCGGCCCGGCGTCCCGCGCGGGCGCCGGACCGGGGACGCGGGAGGGCGACGGCGCGGCTCGCGGGCCCCGCTGGGGTCACGGGGGCCGTCGCGCTCGCGGCGCGGGCGGGCGCGGCGTCCGCGGGACGCGGGGAGCACGCCGGGGCCGCGCGGTCCGCGGCGGCGCCCGCGGGATCAGCGGAACCGGCGGCCCCGGAGCGACCGGAGAAACCGGAGAAACCGGAGGGGATGAAGGAGCTGGAGGAACCGATGGAGCCGGGGGAGCCGGGGGAAGTGGGGGAATCGGAGCGATCGGAGGAATCGGGAAATTCGGGGAAACCGGTGGGATCGAGGGGAGCGGTCATGCGGGAGCCTTCGGGAGACGACGGAACGGAGGAAACCGGCAGCGGGCGCGATGCCCTGGACGCCCAGGACCCGGCCGAGCAGGGCGAAGACGGCCGTGACGGTCACGGCACCGGCGAGGAGGCCGAGGGCGGGCGAGCCGCACCGGCCCGCGGCCAGCGCGCCCGCCGCGGCGGCGCCCGCCGCCGCCACCGCCGGCCCGCCCAGCCCGGCCAGGACGCGCCGCACGCGGATGGGAACGCTCCGCTCGCCCATCCCGGCGAGCAGCAGCGTGGCGGTCACGGTGATGCCGGCCGCGTTGGCCGCGGCGATGCCGGTCGCGCCCCGGGAACCGGCGGTGCACGCGCCGATGGCGGCGGTGGTCGCGATGCCGACGGCCATCGCGCCGAGCGGATACCAACTGGCCCGGCCCGCCGAGAAGTACGAGCGGGCCAGCGCGCCCACCACGGTCTGGCCGAGCAGCCCCAGCGCGTACACGCGCATGACGTCCGCGGTGGCCGCGGTGTCCCCGGCGGTGAACGCGCCCCGCTGGAAGAGCACCTCGACGATCTGCGGGGCGCAGGCCACGACCGTGGCCGCGCCCAGCAGGACCACGCACGCGGCCAGCGCCAAGTCCCGCTCCACCCGGGCGCTGGCCCGCGCGGTGTCGCCCTCGGCCAGGGCCCGAGCCACCACCGGGAAGGTGACCGTGCACAGCATCAGCGACAGCGTCATCGGGATCTGGGCGACCTTCTGCGCGTAGTTGAGGTGCGAGATGGCACCGGCGGGCAGCGCCGCGGCGAGGAACCGTTCGATGAGCACCTGGGACTGGCGGCACAGCGCGAAGAGCAGCACGGTGGCGAACAGGGCGAGGGCCGGCGGGCACGCTCCGCCGTCCGCCGCCGCCTCCGGCCGCCGGGCCTCGTCCCGCCGCCGTAGCTGACGCAGCAACGACGGGAGCTGGGCCGCCACCATCAGGCAGCCGCCCGCCGCGACGCCCACCGCCGCCGACCGCACCCCCAGACGGCCGCCGAGCAGGAACATCGCGGCGATGATGCCGGTGTTGTAGGCGACGTAGATGGCCGCCGGTGCCAGGAACCGGCGGTGGGCCCGCAGGGCGGCGGAGCAGTACCCGGCCAGGCCGAAGCTCAGCACACAGGTCGCGGTGAGCCGGGTGCACTCCACGGCGAGGGCGTGGCCGGGCAGACCCGGGGCGAGGGCCCGGACCAGTTGGGGCGCGAGGACGACGGCCAGCGCGGCGACCGTGGAGAAGGCGAGCGCCAGCCGGGGCAGGGTGGTGGTGACCAGGGTCCGGACCGGGTCGCCCGGGGCGCCCTGCGCGCGGCGGGCCAGGGCCAGGCTGAACATCGGGATCAGCGCGAAGGCCAGTCCGTCCTCGATCAGCAGCGTGGCGGCGAACTCGGGCACCGTCCACGCCACCAGGAAGGCGTCCGTCTCGCTCCCCGCCCCGAACAGCCGGGCCAGCGCCTGGTCCCGGGCCAGGCCCAGCACGGAGGCGGCGACGGACAGGGCGGCGGTGAGCAGCGCCGCGCGGGCGAGGAAACGCCGGGAGCCGGCGGTATGTTCGCCGCCGCCGGCGGTGCCCGGCGCGGCCGCGGTCCGGGCGGCCGGCACCGCCGCCGCGTCGCCGGCCCGGGGAGGCGTCACCGTCATCGCGCCGGCGCCTCCCGCGACCCGGCCGCCCCGGCGGCCCGGAACCGGGCCCGCCCGCCGGTGCTCCCCGTACCGCCCGCCGGGGTTCCGTTACGGCCGGCTCCGGCGGTCCCTGCCGTGTCCTGTGGCCCGGCCGCCCCGGCGGCCCGGAACCAGGCCCGCCCGCCGGTGCTCCCCGTACCGTCCGCCGGGGTTCCGTTACGGCCGGCTCCGGCGGTCCCTGCCGTGTCCTGCGTCCCGGCCGCCCCGGCGGCCTGGAACCGGGCCCGCCCGCCGGTGCTCCCCGCACGGACTGCCGTGGTCCTCCTCCGGCCGGTCCCGGCGGTCCCTGCCCCCGCCTCCGCAGCGGCCCCGTCCTCTGCGCCGCCACCCGCGCCGGGGCCCGTCGCCAGGCGTCCCCCTCCGCCGGCGGCGGGTCCGGTCGCGGCACGCGGCCCGCCGTCCGTGGCCGGTCCCGCGGCGCCCCCGTCCCCGTCCGCGCCGCCGCCGACCGCCCACCAGGCGGCCAGACCGAAGCTCACGGCGGTCAGCACGGTCGACGGCCCGCCGATGTCGGCGTAGGCGAAGTCGGTCAATTGCCAGACCAGCAGCCCGCAGGCGACCAGCCCGCAGTCCCGCGCGGCGGCGCCGCGGCGCCGGACCGCGCGCACGCCGCACACCAGCAGGGCGAGCCAGCTCCCGGCGAACGCCAGCAGCCCGGTCAGGCCCTGTTCGGCGAGGACGAGCAGGTACATGTTGTGCGGCGACAGCAGCGGCTGCCGGCGGAAGGCCGCGCCCGCGCCCTCGGTGTCGCTGCCCGAGGACAGGGCGAGGGAGGCGTGCGCGTCCCGGTGCTCGGGGAAGCCCTTGAGCCCGACGCCGGTCAGCGGCCGCTCGCGCCACATGGCGCCGGCCGCCGCCCACAGGGCGTACCGGTCGGTGACCGACTGGTCGGGGGCGTCGGCGACCCGGGTGATGCTGTCCAGGCGCTCCTGGAGCATCGCCGTGCCGAGCCCCAGCCCGCCCACCAGGACGACCGCGGCGGCGGCCACGCCCGCCCCCACCGCCAGCGCCCGC
>NZ_WYCT01000366.1 GCF_011008945.1 Streptomyces harenosi | reverse complement strand
GGTGGGCCTCGACGGCCTGGCGGAACACGGCGAGATCGCCGGGGGCGGGAGGTGTGCGGTACAGGACGTGCGGCAGCATCAGGTCCGCTCCCAGCACCCGTGCGGCCGCGACCGCGAGGCCGTCCCCGGCCCCGGCCGTCACCGCGTCACCGGCCACCGGACCGTGGCCCCCGCCCCTGAGGGCGGAGGCCACGTTCGTAGCCAGGTCCTGCACCGCGTCCCGCAGAAGGGTCGAAGTGCCTGACGATTCCATTCGGCTGCTCCAGTCGATCCGGTCAGCCCTTCTTCGGGCGCGGGGTCGGCGGCGACAGCAGGACTCCGAACTTGCCACCGGCGATGGCCAGAGCGGCGCACTGGCGGCTGTCGCGGTAGACGCCCTCGGGCTCTGCCGGGTCGAGCGCCTCTTCGAGGTCCACGCCTTCGAGAGCGGTGACTTCCTCGAGCAGCTTCTCGGTGGAAGGCATATGACCATCTCCCTCATGTTCGCTCATTGCCTTCACCCTCCAAGTGTCCCTCACATCACAAAAGATGCCTAACTTCCCCAAAAACTACATAAGTAACTTTTTCAACGACGGGAACAGAGAGTGCGCGACGCGGTGGTTGAGTCCCGCACATACGTCAGGCCCCGCCCTGCGGGCGGGGCCTGACGGGTCCTCGGGCAGCCGGCGTCAGGTGCGCGCCACCACGCGCAGCGTCCGCACCGAGGGGTCGGCGGCGTCGGGGATCAGGACCCCGTGCTCGACGCCGCTGCGCAGGTAGTCGACGACCTCCTCGGTGATCACCTCGCCGGGCGCCACCACCGGTACCCCGGGCGGGTACGGGCTGATCAGCTCGGCGGCGATCCGTCCGGCGGCGCGCTCGGCGGGCACGTGCTCGACCGGCGCGAAGAACGCCTCGCGCGGCAGCATGGCCTGCTCCAGCTCCAGGTCCGACGGGGCGGGCAGGTGCACCGGCGGGCGCCGCTCCAGCGAGTCCGCCGCGTCGACCAGGGCGTGCAGGGCCTCCACGAGGACCTTCTCCGTCTCGTCGTCGTCGGCGTGGGTGACGGAGGCGCTGATACGGCAGGTGTCGGAGCCGCCGACGTCCACGTGCCGCTCGGCCCGCAGCCACTCCGCCGCCTGCATGCCGCTGATCCCGAGTCCCCGCACGTCGATCACGATCTTCAGCGGGTCGAAGGCGGCGGCGAGACCGGCGTCGACGACCTCCTGGCCCATGGGGGCCAGTCCCGGCAGGTCCGCCGCCGCCCGCCGGATCCGCTCCGCGCGGCGCAGTGCGGTGTCGAGGAGGTCGTGGCCCTGCTCCACCATCTGCCTGCGCCAGCCGTCGAGCGTGGCGTACACCAGGGAGGAGGCGCTGGTCGTGCCCAGCAGGTCCTCGCGCTGTTTGAGCGCCTCCGGCGACACGCGGTCGTACTGGAGGTGGAAGACGGAACTCTGCTCGATGGCGCCGCCCATCTTGTGGACGCTGGTCACCACGAGGTCGGCCTCGGCGTCCATCCCCCACGCCGGCAGCCCGGGGTGGAAGGGCAGGTGGGCGCCCCACGCCTCGTCGACGATGAGGGGAACGTCGAACTCGTGGCAGACCCGGGCGACACCGGCGATGTCCGCGCAGGTGCCCCAGTCGGTGGGCGTGATCAGCAGCATGCCCTTGGCGTCCGGGTGCTCCTGGAGGCGGCGGCGCACGTCGTCGGGCTCCGGCGGGTGGGCCAGGTGCCGCTCGGCGTCGAACTTGGGGTGGACCCAGATCGGCTCGACGCCGTTGACGACGACCGCCGAAATGACGGACTTGTGCGCGTTGCGGGAGAGCAGCAGCTTCTCGCCGGGACCGGCCACGGCCAGCATGGCGGTCTTGACCGACAGGGAGCTGCCGCAGGTGGAGAAGAACGCCTGATCGGCGCCGACGGCGTCCGCCATCAGGTCCTGGGCCTGGCTCAGCACGCCCTGCGACTGACGGCGGTCGTCCAGTCCGTTCAGGGACAGCACGTCGGACCGGAAGACGTCGATGCCGACCACGTCCGCCACCCGGGGATCGACCCCGCGGCCCTGCTTGTGCCCGGGCGGGCCGAAGACCACGTCCCCCCGGCGCCGGAACTCCTGCAGCGCCTCCAGCACGGGTACCCGCGAGTGATCCATCGTTCCTCCCATGTCGCGTTCCGGCGTGGCTGCCCGGTACACGGTTCGCCGGCCGTCGGCGGCCCGTGCCGGCCACGGTTCCGTGTTGACGCAGCGCGACCGCCGAAACCCGGGGGGTGTCGCCCCGTCCGGGCGGTGGAACCCGAGGCCGGCGGGACGAGACCCGTCCGGCACCGTCCGACACCGAGGAGGCCACGTGGCCCGCACGCTCGACGAGGTCCACCGGGACGTCCGCCAGGCCGTGACCGGCCGGGCCGGCACGCTGTGGGAGGTCGCCCTGCGGCTGCACGCCGACCCCGAGTACGCCTTCGCCGAACACCGGGCGGCGGCCCTGCTCACCGGCGAGCTGGAACGGGCCGGTTTCGCGGTCGAACGCCAGATCGCGGGGATGCCGACCGCGTTCGCCGCCCGTTCGGGCCGGGGCCGGCCCGCCGTGGCGCTGCTGCTGGAGTACGACGCCCTGCCCGGCCTCGGCCACGCCTGCGGCCACAACCTCATCGCCGCCGCGGGACTGGGCGCGGCGCTCGCCCTCCACGACGTCCTGGACGGCACCGCCGGATGCGTGACGGCCGTGGGCACGCCCGCGGAGGAGGGCGGCGGCGGAAAGGCGGTCGAGGTGGAGGCCGGGGTGTTCGACGACGTGGACGCGGCGCTGATGTTCCACCCGGGGGTCCACGACTGGCGGTGGGCGCCGCTGACCGCGCAGGCGCAGTACACGGTGGCCTTCCACGGGCGCGCCGCCCACCCCACGGGCAACCCGACGGAGGGCGTCGACGCGCTGGCGTCGCTGATCGAGCTGTTCAACGTGGTCGCCGTGCTGGGGCGGCGCCTGCCCGAGGCCTCGCACGTGCAGGGCATCGTCACCCACGGCGGGACGGCGACCAACATCGTCCCGGAGTACGCCGAAGGGCGCTTCGGGCTGCGCGCGGCCACCACCGCCGCCCTGGAGGAACTGGCCGGACGGCTGCGGGAGGCCGCGGAGGGCGTCGCCCGGGCCACGGGGACGCGGACCGAGGTGGAGCAGGCGACGGTCCGCTACGACCACTTCCGGGACAGTGCCGTGCTCTCCGGCCGGTTCGCCGGGCACCTGTCCCGGTCCGGGCTGACGCTGACGGAGCCCGCGCCGGGCGTGTACCTGGGGTCGTCGGACATCGGCAACGTCAGCACGCGGGTGCCGGCCATCCATCCCTTCGTCGCGATCATGGGAGAGAACGGCTCCGACCACACCCCCGCGTTCGCGGCGGCCGCCGCCTCCGGGCGGGCCCGTGAGGTGCTGATCGCCGCGGCGCAGGCACTGGCGTGCACCGCCGCGGACGTGCTGCTGCGGCCCGGGCTGCGCGAGCAGGCGTGGGCGGGGCACCGGGCGGCCGGGGCCGCCGGGGGCTGAGGCGGCCCGGCCGCCGGTCCCCGGCCGTGCGCGGCGCCGTCCGCCGGGGCGGGGGCGCGCTCAGGCGCCGCCGGCCCCCTCGTCGCCGCCGCGCTCCCGGTTGCCCCGCTCGTCGTCGGCGCCCTCGGGCCGGACGGCGTCGCTCTCCCGGGACTCGATGCCCTCCAGGGGGTTGCCCGCCGTCGTGCCGTGCTCCGTCTGATAGCCCTCCTTGGCACTCGCGGTGCCGGGCACCGTGCGGTCGCGCGCCTGGCTCTCGGAGCCCGAGTGCGCGCCCGGTTCGTTCTCGTCCCGCGCCCGGCTGTACCGGTTCTCCCTCGGTTCCCGGTGGTCGTCGTGGCCGGTCATCTGCGCTCCTCCGGTCGGTGTTGCAGGTGGTTGCGGGGTTCCCCGGGGATACGGCCGGAAACGGCGCCGGGGGCCCTCCCCCGGCCGGGCTGCGGGCCCCCGCCGCCGGACCGCCCCCGTCCTTCCGGCGCCGTTGGCCGCCTTCCGGCGCCGTTGGCCGCGTAGCGCGACGGCTCAGCCGGAGTCCTGCTCCCCCGCCGGGTCCACCACCGTGAGCAGGTCGTCGCGGCCGGCCAGCGCCGCCAGGGACAGGGTGCGGTAGCCCGCCCGGTCGAACAGGACGGTGATGCGGTCGCCGTCCTCGCTCAGCACCGAGCCCTCGCCCCACTCCCCGTGCCGCACCCGCGCCCCGACCGGGAAGGCGGACGCGGCGGGGTGCCGGGGCCGTTCGGTCTCCCCGGGGGTGTCCAGTCCCTCGGCCTGCCGGCTCTCCTGGGCCTCGCACACGTCGCAGGTGCCGCAGGGCGCCTGGTACTCCTCGCCGAAGTAGCCGAGCAGGAACCGTCGCCGGCAGCCGGTGGTCTCGGCGTACGCCCGGGCCATGTCGACACGGGAGCGGTCGGTGCGCCGGTGCGCCTCGGCGGCCTCCTCGGCCTGCTCCGCCGCCTCCTCGGGCGGGGTGCCGCGCTCCGGGCGGATCTCGCCCTCCTCCCCCGTCTCGACGGCGCCCGCCTCCTCCAGCAGGTTCACCGCCGCGGTGACCCGGTTGCGGGACAGGCCGGTCTCCCGGCGCAGCCGGTCCAGTCCGGCGGGGTCGTCACGGTGGTCGTGCACGGCGTCGGCGACCTCGGACAGGGTGTCGTGGCCGGGGGTGCGCCCGGCGAAGTACGTCTGCATGCCGGTGTCCTCGGCCCGGTAGTGGAGCACGGCGAGCGCCGGACGGCCGTCCCGCCCGCAGCGGCCGATCTCCTGGTAGTAGGCGTCGAGCGAGCCCGGCAGCGCGGCGTGCAGCACGAACCGTACGTCCTCCTTGTCGATGCCCATGCCGAACGCCGAGGTCGCCACCACGACGTCGGCCTCGCCGCCGAGGAAGGCGTCGTGGATCCGGGCGCGCTCGGCGGCGCGCAGTCCGGCGTGGTACGCCTCGGCGGCCAGGCCGAGCGCGGCCAGCTCACCGGCGTAGTCCTCGGTGTCCCGGCGGGTCGCCGCGTAGACGATGCCCGGCTTGGGTTCGGCCGCCGCGCGCTCGACCACGGCGCGGCGCCGCTCGTCCTCGTCGAGGAACCGGCGGACCTCCAGCCGGATGTTCGGCCGGTCGAAGCCCGCCACCGTCAGCCGCGGCCGGCTCATGCCGAGCCGATCGGTGATCTCCGTGCGCACGGGCGGGGCCGCCGTCGCGGTCAGGGCGAGCACCGGGGGCCGTCCCACCCTCCGTACGGCCTGTTCCAGGCGCAGGTAGTCGGGCCGGAAGTCGTGCCCCCACGAGGAGACGCACTGGGCCTCGTCGACGACGAACAGGGCGGGCCGGGCGGCGGCCAGCCGCTCCACCACCTCGTCCTTGGCCAGTTGCTCCGGCGACAGGTACACGTAACGGACCTCGCCCCGGTCCACCGCGTCCCAGGCGGAGGCGGTCTCCGCCGCGCCGAGGGCGGAGTTGACGGCGACGGCGCCGGGGGCCCGGTCGCCCTCGGGCAGGCCGGCGATCTGGTCCCGCTGGAGGGCGAGGAGCGGGGAGACGACCACCACCGGCCCGGACAGGAGCACGCCGGGGACCTGGTACACGGCCGACTTGCCGGATCCGGTCGGCATGACGACGAGGGTGTCCCGGCCCTGGAGGACGGACTCCATCGCCTCGAGCTGCTCGGGCAGCAGGCTGTCCCAGCCGAACACCTCGGCGGCGGCCTCGCGCAGCCGCGCGGCGTCCGTCCCGTGCGTCGCCGCCCCCTTTCCGACGTCCATGACCGCTCCTTCGTTCGCCGTTCGCGCGGACGCGGGTACCCGCGGCGGTCCCGGCCACTCGGCTTGCGGGCACCCGCCGGGCGGCCCGCCGCGGAGGCGGTTCGCACGAGGCGGCACGCGGGCCTCCGGTGCTCCCGCTCTTGCCCGCGCCCCCGCGCGTGCCCCATGGTTGACGCGCGTCACAGGACACCGTCCGTACGGTCCACTCCGGGCTTCCACGTCACCGCAAGGGGATCACATGGTCACTCGCGCCGTCAGAGCCGTCCTCGCACTTGTCATGATCATGGCAGGCGTGGCGGCGGGCACCCTCGCCACCGCGGGCACCGCGCACGCCGACGGCTGCTACACCTGGAGCCGCACCCTGTCCCAGGGCGCCTCGGGCGCCGACGTCACCCAGTTGCAGATCCGTCTCGGCGGCTACCCGGGCTACGGCTCCGTGCTGGCCGTCGACGGCGCGTTCGGACCGGCCACCACGGCCGCGGTCAAACGCTTCCAGGCCGCCTACGGCCTCACCGCGGACGGCATCGCCGGCCCGGCCACCTTCAGCAAGCTCTACGCCCTGCAGGACGACGACTGCACCCCGGTCCACTTCTCCTACAGCGAGCTCAACGACTGCAACACCACCTGGTCCGGCGGCGCGGTCAGCGCGGCGACCGCCAAGGCCAACGCCCTGCGCACCATGTGGAAGCTGGAGGCCCTGCGGCACGCGCTGGGCGACCAGCCGATCACGGTGACCAGCGGCTTCCGCTCCCGCGCCTGCAACGACGCCGTCGGCGGCGCGAGCGACAGCCGCCATCTGTACGGGGACGCCGCCGACCTCAGCGCGGGCCCGCACTCCCTGTGCACCCTGGCCAGGCAGGCCCGCAACCACGGCTTCAACGGCATCCTCGGCCCCGGCTACCCGGGCCACGACGACCACACCCACGCCGACCACCGCGCCGCCCGGTACTGGTCGGCGCCGACCTGCGGCATCTGAGGCCCTGTATCTTATACACATCT
>NZ_WYCT01000365.1 GCF_011008945.1 Streptomyces harenosi | reverse complement strand
CCCTAGCCCCGTCCCCGCCCCGGTCCTGCCCCGGGTCCGGGTCCGGGGCCGCGGCGTGCGGGTGCCGGGCGGGCAGGATGTCCGGGCCCGAGGCCAGGTGGACGAAGCTGTACCGGTTGGCGCCGGCCGGGCGCAGCACCCGGGGACGCACGGTGGCGGCGAGGAAACCGGCACCGCCGAGCAGGCCGCACAGGAAGAGGACGAGCAGGGTCCCGGCGAGCACCCCCCGCACGCCGCCCGCGGCGGCGGTGTGCAGGGCCGGCCCGCTCCAGGAACCGGCCGTGCCCACCAGGGCCGCCTGCGCGGCGGCCAGGATTCCGGCCTTCGTGTCGGCGTGCTGGTGGGTGGTCTGCAGGGCGGTGAACATGTACTGCGCGGGCCGGCTGTCCTGAGGGGTACGGGGGGCGGTCGGCATGCGGGCTCCCTTCGCCGGTGGTGGCGGTGCGTTGCTTCCAGTGGGCCGGGAAATCCGTCGCGGGAACCGGGATTTCTGCGGGATTGGCGCCGCCGGTGCCCCGGGACCCGGGGCTCCGGCGCACCGGCACCCGGGTCTCCGGGACAGCGGCGCGCACTCCGAGGGGCCGCCGCGCCGAACCCGTCCGTAACGTGCCTGCTCGCCTGTAGGCTTCCGCACCTTTCCGCATCCCGTACTTCGACGGGGTTCCCGGCGGACCCGCCGTGTACGACTGACGTACCGGCGTCCGCCTCTCGGGGGAGCGGGCGCCGGTGTGTTCCGGAGCGCACCCCGGACCGAGGTCCCGGGGTGCGGCTCCATTTCTGTGAGCGGGGAGTTCGAGCATGGCAACGTTCGGTCGCAGACTGCTCCTGGCGGTCGACGCGAAGGGGTACGGCGGCGTCGACGTGGTGACGCAGCGGCAGTTGCAGGAGGCCATTCAGCGGTTGCTGGCGGAGTCGGCCGCAGCGACCGGCCTGGCGTGGGAACGGTGGGAGAAGCAGGTCGGCGGGGACTCGGTCTTCGCGGTCCTGCCCGAGGGGGCCTCCGAGCCCGACCTCGTCGACCCGTTCATGCGCCAACTGGAAGCCGGTCTGCGCGAGTTCAACCGCAACCGGGTGCGCGAGGCGTGGCTGCGGCTGCGGGCCGCCGTGCACTTCGGCACGGCCTCGCCCGCCGCCAACGGCTTCGAGGGCCGGGCGCCGGTCGAGATCGGCCGGATGCTGGACAGCCGGGTGCTGAAGGCGGCCCTGGCCGCGGCGCCGGACGCCTGCCTGGCCCTCGCCGTCTCCGCGACCGTCTTCAACGACGTGATCGGCGAGGCGTACACGACCATCCGGGCGCAGGAGTTCCGTGAGGTGCGCGTCGCGGAGAAGGAGTACGCGGGGCGCGCCTGGATCCGGGTGCCCGGGTACGACGCGAAGGCGCTCGATCTCGGCGAGGAGGGCACCGGCGAGGCCGCGCGGCATCCGGCTGCCCCGGGGCACGCGGGGCGCACGGGGCACGCGGGGCGCACGGGGAGCGCGGGAAGCGGTGGGGGTGGTACGGCGACACCGGCCGCGCGCCCCTCGAATGCCTCAACCGCCCCTGGGGACACGGTAGTTCAGGTCATCAGCGGAACCGTTCACGCCGAAGGTGCCGTCTTCGGGATCTCCAAGTGACCTGAGCGACGGCCGAGGATGAACGAGGAACGCAGCGAGCACATAGCCCAGGGAGACCCGGGAGCCCACGGCGCACCGGGCACCGCGCATGCGGCGGAGACACAGCTCCCGCCCCGCGCACCGAACCCGTCCACCCCACCGAACCCACCACGGACCCCCCACACACCACGGAACCCACCACAGCCCTCGCACACACCACCGGAGCCGCCCCAGTCACCGCAGTCGTCCCAGATACCTCAGACACCCCAGTCACCCCAGCCACCGGAGACTCCGGCCTCCGCACCACCTCCCGCCAACGCTCCCTCCGCCACCGCTCCCTCCGCCACCGACGCCCCGCAGGACCCCCAGCAGGCCGCGCCCGCCCCGGCCGCCACCGGCGCTCCCCCCGGGCAGGTGCACCACAACAGCGTCAACCAGTTCTTCTACGGTGAGCTCAACGCCTCCCAGGCGCTCTTCGGCATCGGCACCGCCGACTCCGGCAACGCCCGGCGGCGCGCCGTCGGACGTCTCGACACCCGGGAGGCGGACGCGATCCTCGCGCCCTACGTCAAACCCTCCCGGTGCTTCGAGGAGGCGGCGCGTGCCCTGGCGGAGGACGCGGTCGTGGTGCTGGTCGCCCCGCCGGGCTCGGGGAAGCGGTCCGGGGCGGTGGCGCTCGTCGCCGAGGTCGCCGAGCGCACGGAGTACGTCGTACTGTCCCCCGGCCGCAGCCTGGACGATCTCGCGGGCGGCCGGGTCGCCTTCGAGAAGGGCGTCGGCTACGTCCTCCTCGACCGCACGGCCCAGGACGTCTCCCAGACGGCCGACTTCGACTGGCGGCGGGTGCGGGACACCGTCCGCGAGCACGGCGCGCATCTGGTCGTCACCACCGTGCACACGGTGGACGGCGGCGCGGTGGAGTCGGTACGGCACATACCCTGGCGGCTGCCCGACCTGGCGGCCGTGCTGCGGGTGCGGCTGGTGCGGGCCGGGTGCGCCGGGGAGACCGTGGAGCAGGCCGTCACGCTGATGCCGGACGGCTGCCGGATCACCGAGGTGGCCGCCGCCGCCGACCGGATCGCGCGGGGCGCCGAACCGGCGGAGGTCTGGCAGGAGTACGGCAGCGGCGCCGCGCAGCCCGTGCGGGACTGGTTCGCCCGGGACCGCACGCCGCAGGAGTGGGCCGAGGTCACCACGCTGGCGTTCGTCACCGGGGCCGGCTACCGCGATTTCGAGACCTGCCAGGAGCGGCTGGAGGAGTGGGTGGCCCCGGCCTTCCCGGTGCCGCTCACCGAGGAGGAGCGGGCCGAGGCCGCCCGGCGGACCGTCGACCGCCGGCTGTCGCTGTCCCGCAACGCCCTGGTGCGGGTGGAGGAGCACAAGAACGCCGGGCTCACCCGCACCGCGCTGGTCTTCCCGCACGCCCAGTACCGGCCGTGGGTGCTGGAGGAGCTGTGGAACAAGCGCTCCACGCCGTACTGGGACGGTGTGCGGGAGTGGCTGACCGAACTCGTCGGCGCGCAGCCCGGACTGGGGCTGCAACTGTCGGTGGCGCAAGGGCTGGCCCTGCTGAGCCGTCCCGCCTTCGACGAGGTCGCCGACAACTACCTGGACCCCTGGGCGGGCGGTGCCGCGGGCTCCGCCGGGCAGTCCACGGCCATCCTGGTGCTCCAGTGGATGTGCCTGGACGAGTCCCTGGCCGCCACCGCGCTGGGCGTCGCCAGCGGCTGGGCCCGCTCGGGCAACCCGGTCCTGCGCGCGACGGCGGCGGCGGCGTTCAGCGGCGCGCTCGGCGTACGCTTCCCCACCGACGCCGTCACCCTCCTGCTGCGCCTGCTGCTCCGGCGCGGCGGGCTGCCCGAGGACGCGGCGTTCGCGCTGGCCGGTCTCGTCGCCGTCCTGGCCGAGTGCGGCCAGGACACCGGCGCGGTGTTCCGGCCGCTGGCCTACCGGCTGATGGCCCAGCGCGAGAAGCTGACCGGCCGGTCCAAGGAGCACGTCCTCGACGCGGTCCTGACCGTCCTGCGGGCCCGGGACGCGCGCACCGGGCGGCTGGTGTGCGCGGGGGTCCTGGAGCGGGAGCCCCGGCAGACCGAGACGATCGGCGCGCTGTGGGCGGGCGTGCTGGGGAACCTGCCGCGCCGGGGCCTGGCGGTGCGCGGCCTGTACGCCACCGTGTGCGATCTGCCCGCCGTGGCGGAGCACCCCGGACCGGTCGCCGCCCGCCTGGGGCGGGCACTGGGCGCGGCCCTGCCGGCCGGTGAGCGGCCGCGGCTGGCACCCGCCCTGCGGCAGGTGGCCGCGCGCGCGGACGAGACCGCCGCCCCTTTGATCGACACCTTCCTTTCCGCCGTACTGAGCACGGAGGGCTGACAGGCATGGCTGAGAACTACCCGCTGGTCGAGCAGCGGCAGTACGGGCGCCCCGAGAAGCACGGCGGCATCCTGAGGAAGCGCGTGACGCGGGTGGACGACGAGCTGCCCCGGCTCGCCGCGCACCACGTGCGCGTCTTCCGGGTCGGCGACGAGTACGTCGAGGACCACGGGCAACTGGGCGCCGACGACCCGGTGGTCCTCGCGGCCAGCTCGGTCACGGTGGTGGACCGGCGGGTGGAGGTGCCCGTCGTCGTGGAGACGCGCATCCCGTCGGCGGAGGCGGGCGACTTCACCGTGCGGGCGCTGTTCCACTGCACCGTCACCGATCCGTGCGCCGTGGTGCGCGGCGGTGTCACCGACGTGGAGGCGCTGCTGCTGGCCCATCTGCGGGAGGTGCCCGGGCTCACCGAGGACGGCGCCGGCCTGTCGTTCGTGGACTCCGCCGCCGTACGCGCCCGGATCGAGGCCCGGCTGACCGCGTACCACGAGATGCGCCCGGCGGCCGTGTCCGGCCTGCGGGTCCGGCTCGGCCAGCTCGAGGTCCTCACGCCGGCGGAAATGTCCGCGATCGTCGAGGAGATGGCCAAGGCCCGCCGGGAGCGGGAGCGCGACCGGCAGCGCGAGGAGCTGGAGCAGCAGGCGGCCCTGAACCGGGCCCTGCTGGAGGCCGAGCTGGAGCTCAAGCGGGAGGACATCCGCAACCTGCGGGCGATGCGCGTGGAGCGCAACCGCCAGGAGGAGCAACTGGACAAGGAGCGCAACCGGCAGGAGCTGGACACGCTGCGCACCCGCTACGACCGGGTGGCCGGGGCGGAGCAGCAGGAGCACGACCTGACGCTCCAGGCGCAGCGCAACCGCTTCACCCGCGCCGAACTGGAGCAGGACTTCCGGCTCATCGGCTCCGATCCGCTCGCCGCCGACTTCCTGGCCTGGCGCAACGGTGACATCAGCGCCGACGACCTGTCCAAGAGGCTGCACGCCGCCGAGCAGGACCGCCATACGCGCCAGGACGAGCGCCTCCGGCTGGACCGGGAGGACGAGTTGCAGCGGCGCGCCCTCGACCGTGACGAGCACCGCTGGGAGGTCGAACAGGACGACCTGCGCAGGGAGCTGCTCCGCCGCGACGAGCGGGAGGAGGCCGCCGCCCGGCGCGCGGAGGAGGCCCGCCGCTGGGAGCTGGAGCACGAGGACCGGCTGCGGCGGCGCCAGGAGGAACGCGCGGACGCCGAGCGGCTCCAGCGGGACGAGCGCGAGTGGGCCAAGGAGCAGCTGGCGGTGCGCGCCGCCCTCGGCAAGCAGGCCATCGACCGGGGGCTGTTCGACAGCACGATGTATGACGCGGGCGCCTTCATCAACAGCGTCGGCGACGTGCCGTACAACCAGGCCTCCGGCGAGCGGGCGGCGGGCCGGGAGGTCCCCGCGGCCGAGGTGAAGGGCGAGCTGGACCGGGGCGCCCGGCCGGGCCCGGAGGCCGGGGCCGGACCGCGCGGCGGGGACGGCGCTGCCGGCGGTGCCGGTGACGTCGGCGACGACGGTGACGACGACGGGTTCGACCCCGCCATCCAGGAGGCCCACCTTGGCGACTGACACCCCGCTCCGCCCCGCCGCCGACGCCGCCTTCGACGACGGCCAGGGCGCCCGGCGCCCCGCACCGCTGCCCACCGGACCGGCCGCCCGGCTGCGCCGGATGATCGGAGTGGAGGAGCCGCTGCTGGCCTGGGTGCCGGAGGAACGCACCCGCTACACCTGGTACGGCGCGCTGGTGGTGAACACCGCGCTGCTGGGTGCGCTGTCGATGGTCCTGGCGCTGGCCAGTTTCCGCTCCGACCTGCCGATGGCGGCGGTCATAGCCGTCGCCGTGGTCTGGTTCTGGGTGGTCCTCGCCCTGGACAGCTGGCTGGTCTCCAGCACCCACGGCACCACGGTCAAGAAATGGACGCTGGCGGTCCGGTTCTTTCTGTCCGTCCTCCTCGGCCTGTTCATCGCCGAACCGATCCTCTTCCAGATCTTCGACAAGGAGATCCGCCAGGAGATCGCCGTGCGCAACGAGCGGACGGTGGCCGGATTCCGCGGCATGCTCGTCTCCTGCAACCCCACGGACGGCTCCTCCACCACCGGCCGCCCCGAGTGCGCCCGCTACCAGCTCAAGGTGGCGGGCTCCCCGGCCGAGCTGGCGCGGCAGATCGAGGACAACGCCTCCCGCGTCGCCTCCCTGCGGAGCCAGGTCGACTCGATCAACAAGACGCTCGACGCCAAGATGGCCACCGAGCAGAAGCTGTGCGGGCGGGAGTACTGGATCTGGCGCAACGGGGTCCGGGACGTCACCATCACCTGCGAGCGCGCCCGCAAGGCCTCCTCGGAGTACCGCGCGAACAGCAAGATCGAGACGTACGAGAGGCAACTGGAGGATCTGGTCGCCCAGGGCCAGGACCTGGCCGCCCGCAAGGACCGGGCCGCCGACGGCTACCAGCCGCTGCTCCAGCGGGCCATCGACACCAAGACCCGGGAGCGGGCCGCCGCCCTGGACAGCGACGGCATCCTCACCCGCGCCGCCGGGCTCAAGGAGGTCGCCCGGTCGGACGGCTTCGCGCTCTTCCTGACGGTCGTCCTGCACCTGCTCCTGCTCTGCCTGGACGCCATGCCGGTCCTGGCCAAGCTGCTCAGCGGCGCCACGACGTACGACACCCTCCTGGGCGCCCGCTACGCGGCGAGCCGCCGCCTGCACGCCGAGGAGCTCCAGGTGCAGCACGCCTGCGCCCGGCTGGAGCACGAGGTGCGGCGCCACCGGACGGAACAGGACACGGCCGACCGCATGGGCCGTCTGGAGGACGCCTACCAGCGGGCCCGGGCGGAGCGCGCGGTGCGGGAACGGGCGGAGCTGGAGGCCCGGATGGACCGCATCCTGGGGGCGCGCAGGGTGTGAAAGGGGTGTCTC
>NZ_WYCT01000364.1 GCF_011008945.1 Streptomyces harenosi | reverse complement strand
CACCCGCCCCGTCCCCGCCTCGCCGCCATCGCGCCCCTTGACGTAGTTAGTGATTGAGTACTAACTTCGTCGCATGGTCAGGATGAGCGCAGAGGAGCGTCGCGAGAGCGTCGTCCGCGCGGCGATCGAGGAGTTCGCGCGCTGCGGGTACTACGGCACGTCCACCGAGGCGATCGCCAAGCGGGTGGGCGTCTCGCAGCCGTACCTCTTCCGCCTCTTCCCGGGCAAGAAGGCGATCTTCCTGGCGGCGGCGGAACGCTGCCTGGAGGACATGCGCCGGCACTTCGAGCGGGCCTCCGAGGGACTGCACGGCGAAGAGGCCCTGCACGCCATGGCGGACGCCTACACGCGCCTGATCACGGAGCAGCCGCAGCGGCTCCAGATGCAGTTGCAGATGTACGTCACGGTGGCGGCCGCCGAGGCGGCGGGCGACCACCAGTTCGGCGAGATGGTGCGCAAGGGCTGGATGGAGCTCTGGGACACCGTGCGTCTTCCGCTCGGCGGGGACACCGGCGAGACGACGACCTTCATGGCGTTCGGCATGCTCATCAACACCCTGGCCGCGATGGGCTTCCCGCCGGGCCACCGGGTCTGGGACGGCCTCTACTCCGGCGCGCGGTTGCGGCAGGGCGAGGGTCCCCAGGAGTCCCGGGAGCCCCAGGGGTCTCAAGCGTTCCCGCAGCCCGAGGGGTCGCCGAAGCGGTCGAAAACGTCGGGGCCGTCGGAGGCGTAGGCGTCGGAGCCCCGGCCGGGAGATTCGCCCGGGTCGGGGCGTTCGTCCGGCCGCGAAAGTTAGTCATCAATTACTAACCGAATCCGAAACACCACATCGGTGAGCATCCTCTGGGGGAGCGATGTCGCAGCGGAGAGCACAGCGCGGGGGAGCGGTCTGGGCCCTTGTGATCACCAGCGTCGCCGGTTTCATGGCGGCCCTGGACAATCTCGTCGTCACCACCGCCCTGCCCGCCATCCGGGAGGACCTCGGCGGGGCGCTGCACGACCTGGAGTGGACCGTGAGCGCCTACACGCTCACCTTCGCGGTCCTGCTGATGACCGGCGCGGCCCTCGGCGACCGCTTCGGCCGCCGCCGGCTCTTCCTCGCCGGCCTCGCCGTGTTCACCGCCGCCTCGGCCGCCGCGGCCCTGGCCCCCGGCATCGACTCCCTCATCGCCGCCCGCGCGGTGCAGGGCGTCGGCGCGGCCGTCATGATGCCGCTCACCCTGACCCTGCTGACGGCCGCCGTGCCCGCCGACCGGCGCGGTACGGCGTACGGGATCTGGGGCGCCGTCAACGGGCTCGCGGTGGCCTCCGGTCCGCTGGTCGGCGGCGGCCTCACCGAACACGTCTCCTGGCAGTGGATCTTCTGGCTGAACGTGCCGCTGGGACTGGTCCTGCTGCCGTTGGCCCGGTTCCGCCTCGCCGAGTCCCACGGCACCGGTGCGCCGCTGGACCTCACCGGCACCGTGCTGGCCAGCGGCGGGCTCTTCGGGATCGTCTACGGCCTGATCCGCGGGCCCGTCGACGGCTGGACCGGCACGCCGGTGCTCACGGCACTGTTCGCCGGGGCCGCGCTCCTGGCCGCCTTCGTCCGCCACGGCGCCCGCGCCCGCGCCCCCATGCTCCCCATGCGGCTCTTCCGCTCCCGCGCCTTCAGCGGCATCAACGCGGCGAGCCTGCTGATGTTCCTCGGCATGTTCGGCTCGATCTTCCTGCTCAGCCAGTACCTGCAGGGCGTGCTGGGCTACTCGCCCACCGAGGCGGGCCTCAGGATGCTGCCCTGGACCGGCATGCCGATGCTGGTCGCGCCGATCGCCGGGTTCCTCGCCGACCGCGTCGGGGGCCGCCCGGTCGTCGCCACCGGCCTCTTCCTCCAGGCGGCCGGCCTCGCCTGGCTCGCCACCGTCATCACGGCCGACGCCTCCTACGCCGTCCAACTGCCCGGCCTGATCGCCGGCGGGGTCGGCATGTCCCTGTACTTCGCCCCGGCCTCCGCCCTGGTCATGGCCGGGGTCGCCCCGCAGGAACAGGGCATCGCCTCCGGCGCCAACAACGCGCTGCGCGAGGTGGGCGGCGCCCTCGGCATCGCTGTCATGGCGTCGGTCTTCTCGGCGCAGGGCGGTTACGAGACCCCGCAGGCATTCGTCGACGGCCTGCGGCCCGCCGTCGCGGTGGGATCGGCGGTGGTGGCGCTGGCCGGGCTCGCCACCCTGCTGATCCCCGCGCGCGGGCGGAGCGGACCGGACGCGGACGCCACCGGGCCGGTGCCCGCTCCCGCGCCGCTCCCGGCCGCCGCACCCGTCTCCCGCTGAGGAACCCCCGGCCAACGCACCGCGGCCGGCCCCGGCCGCACCGGAAGCGGACGAAAGGAGCCCGCCATGCCCGTCCTGCCCTGGACCACACCCAACCCCCCGCCGCCGTCCACCGAGGTCCATCTCTTCGCCTCCCGCTTCGAGACCCGCACCCTCCTGGGAGCGCTCCTGTTCCTGGCCCGCACCCCGCGGGTCTGGCGGCAGGTGAGCCGTGCGCCCGGCGCGTACGGGGTCTCCCTGAAGGCGGAGCCCCTCAAGCGCACCTTCTGGACGCTGTCCGCGTGGGAGTCGCCCCGGGCGCTGAAGGACTTCGCGCGGTCAGGCGCCCACGGCCCCACCGCCCGGGGGCTCGCCGGGCAGATGCGGGACGCCGCGTTCGCCACCTGGACGGCGTCGAGCGACGACCTCCCGGCGAGCTGGACCGAGGCCCGGCGGCGCCTGGGACGAGCCACGCGCGCGTGAGCCGCGCGCGTGACCCGCGGGGCGCCCCGGCCGGCGGCCGGGGCGCCCCGCGTCCGCGGCACGGGGCTGTCGGTGCCGTCTCGTAGTCTTGGGCGCGTGCAGGAACTCCACGACGCCCCCCTCGCCCCGCTGACCACCTTCCGGCTGGGCGGCCCCGCGACCCGGCTGGTCACCGCGACGACGGACGACGAGGTGATCGCGGCCGTTCGCGAGGCCGACGACACCGGCACCCCGTTGCTGCTCATCGGCGGCGGCTCCAACCTCGTCATCGGCGACAAGGGCTTCGACGGCACCGCCCTGCACATCGCCACGCGCGGCCTCACGCTCGACGGCACGACGCTGGAGCTGGCCGCCGGGGAGGTCTGGACCGACGCCGTCGCCCGCACGGTCGAGGCCGGGCTCGCCGGCATCGAGTGCCTCGCCGGGATCCCCGGTTCGGCCGGCGCGACCCCCATCCAGAACGTGGGGGCGTACGGCCAGGAGGTCTCGGCCACGATCACCGAGGTGGTCGCCTACGACCGCCGGGCCCGCGAGACGGTCACCCTCACCAACGCCGAGTGCGCCTTCTCCTACCGCCACAGCCGCTTCAAGGCCCACCCGGAGCGGTACGTCGTGCTGCGGGTCCGCTTCGGCCTGGAGGACGCGGGCGGCCTGTCCGGGCCCCTGCGGTACGCCGAGACGGCCCGCGCCCTCGGCGTCGCCCCGGGCGACCGCGTACCGCTGGCCTCGGCCCGCGACACGGTCCTGAAGCTGCGGGCCGGCAAGGGCATGGTCCTGGACCCCGAGGACCACGACACCTGGTCGGCCGGGTCCTTCTTCACCAATCCCATCCTGACCGACGAGGAGTTCGCCGCCTTCCGCGCCCGTGTGCGCGACCGCCTCGGCGACGGCGCGGAGCCCCCCGCCTACCCCGCCGGCGAGGGCCGGACGAAGACCTCCGCGGCCTGGCTGATCGACAAGGCCGGTTTCACCAAGGGCTACGGGACGGGCCCCGCCCGCATCTCCACCAAGCACACCCTGGCCCTCACCAACCGGGGCGGGGCGACGACGGAGGACCTGCTCGCCCTGGCCCGCGAGGTCGTCGCCGGTGTCCGCGACGCCTTCGGGATCACCCTCGTCAACGAGCCGGTGACGGTCGGCGTCAGCCTCTGACCGCAGCCCCGAGGCCGGCCGCCCGCCGCCCGCCGATCGCCTCCCGCCGATCGCCGGGCGCCTGCGCCGCAGCGGCCCCGGCGCCCCGGGCCGCCCCGGCACCACGGCCCGCCCCGGCACCACGGCCACCCGGCGCCGCCGGACAGCCGCCCGCCGGGCCAACCGTCAGCCGGACGGCCGCCCCGCCGGGCCGGCCGTCCGCCGGAAGCCCTCCGCCGGTCAGTACGCCACGCCGACGCCCTGGCCCACCGTCGTCGCGTCCTCGGCCACCGCCAGCATGGCGTGGGCGACATCGGCGCGGCCCAGGGTCCGGCCCCGGGCGGGGAACCCCCCGACCACGGTCCGGTAACGGCCGGTGAGCGGCTTGTCCAGCAGACGCGGCGGACGGACGACCGTCCAGTCGGTGCCGCTGCGGGCCAGCTCGGCCTCCATCTGCCGCAGATCCGCGTAGACGTCCTTCAGGACCGCGGAGACGACCCCGCGCAGCAGCCGGTCCGGCAGGCCCGCGCCCTCCGGCTCCGGGCCGACCGGCGCCGCGCTGACCACCACCAGCCGCCGCACCCCCTCCGCGTCCATCGCGGCCAGCACCGCGCGGGTCAGCCGGGTCGCGACGCCCGCGTCCCCGCGGCTGCGCGCGCCGAGCCCGGACAGCACCGCGTCGCGGCCGGACACCGCGGGCCGGACCGCCTCCGGATCGCTCAGGTCGGCGCGGAACACCTCCAGGCCCGTGCCGGTCACCGGCAGCCGCGACGGGTCCCGTACGACCGCCGTGACCCGGTGGCCGGCCCGCAACGCCTGCCGGACGATCTCCTGCCCGACACCGCCGGTCGCGCCGAAAACGGTGAGCTTCATCAGTACCCCCGGTACCGCGGTCATCGAGACGGGTGAGTGGGTGAGTACTTGCTCACCCCCGCTTCCCCTAGGGTGAGTAAGTACTCACCCACCCGTCAAGGATCCTTGGAGCAGCCATGGACCCCGCCCAGCCGGCCCGGGAACGCATCCTGGACGCCGCCCACGAGCTGATGCTGACCGTGGGGCTCGCCCGCGCCACGACCAAGGAGATCGCCCGGGCGGCCGCATGCTCCGAAGCCGCGCTCTACAAGCACTTCGCGAGCAAGGAGGAACTGTTCATCCGGGTCCTGGCGGAGCGGCTGCCGCGGCTGGGCCCGCTGCTGCACGCCCTCGTCGCCGAACCGGGCCGCGGCAGCCTGGAGGAGAACCTCACCGAGATCGCCCGCCGGGCCGCCCTCTTCTACGAGCAGAGCTTCCCGATCGCCGCGTCCCTGTACGCCGAGACCGGCCTCAAGCGGCGGCACGACGACGCGATGCGGACGATGGGCACCGGGCCGCACCTGCCCATCGAGGGCCTGGACGCCTACCTCCGCGCGGAACGGGAGGCCGGGCGCATCCGCCCCGACGCCGACACCTTCGCCGCCGCCTCCCTCCTCCTGGGCGCCTGCGCGCAGCGGGCGTTCGCCTACGACGCGACGGCGGCCGGGCCCCCGCCGGTGGACGACTTCGCCCGCCGGGTGGCGGGGACGGTCCTGGCGGGCATCGGCTGACGGCCGGGCACCCGTGCCGATGCCCGCTGTGTCCGTGGGGCGTCACCCGGGCCGGTGCCCGCTGTGCCCGTGGGGCGTCACCCGGGCCGGTGCCCGCTGTGCCCGTGGGGCGGCGTCACCCGTGCCCGCGCCCGCGTCGCCGCGCCGCCCACCCCGCGGGCGGACGGGCCCGCCGCGGGCCCCGGGGCGTCACACGTCCCCGCGGCGCAGGCCGTGCCGTACCCCCGCGGCCCCCGCGCCGACCGGCGTCCCCGGGCCCCCCGGGGCCGCGGCCAGCCACGCGTCGATCCCCGACAGCAGTTCGTCCTTCACGTCCTTGGGCGCGGCCGAGCCCCGGACCGACTGCCGCGCCAGCTCCGCCAGCTCCGCGTCGTCGAACCCGTGGTACCGCCGCGCGATCTCGTACTGGGCCGCCAGCCGCGCCCCGAACAGCAGCGGGTCGTCCGCGCCGAGCGCCATCGGCACCCCCGCTTCGAACAGGGTCCGCAGTGGTACGTCCTCCGGCTTCTCGTACACCCCCAGTGCCACGTTCGACGCCGGGCACACCTCGCAGGTCACGCCCCGGTCCGCCAGCCGTTTCAGCAGCCGGGGGTCCTCCGCCGCCCGCACCCCGTGCCCGATCCGGTCGGCCCCCAGGTCGTCCAGGCAGTCCCGCACCGACGCCACGCCGGCCAGCTCACCCCCGTGCGGCGCCGACAGCAGCCCCCCGCCCCGGGCGATCGCGAACGCCCGGTCGAAGTCCCGCGCCAGGCCGCGCCGCTCGTCGTTGGAGAGCCCGAACCCGATCACGCCCCGGTCCGCGTACCGCACCGCCAGCCGCGCCAGCGTGCGCGCGTCCAGCGGGTGCTTCATCCGGTTCGCGGCCACCAGCACCCGCATCCCGAGCCCGGTCTCCCGCATCGCCGACTCCACCGCGTCCAGGATGATCTCCAGCGCCGGGATCAGGCCGCCCAGCCGGGGCGCGTACGACGTCGGGTCGACCTGGATCTCCAGCCACCCGGAACCGTCCTTCAGATCCTCCTCCGCGGCCTCCCTGACCAGCCGCTGGATGTCCTCCGGCGTCCGCAGGCACGAGCGCGCCGCGTCGTACAGCCGCTGGAAACGGAACCAGCCCCGTTCGTCCGTCGCCCGCAGGCGCGGCGGCTCCCCGCCGGTCAGCGCATCGGTCAGCGCCTCGGGCAGGCGCACCCCGTACTTGTCGGCCAGTTCCAGCAGGGTGCCCGGCCGCATCGAGCCGGTGAAGTGCAGGTGCAGATGGGCTTTCGGCAGCTCAGAGACATCACGTACGCGCTCCATCCCAGGATCCTGCCGTACGCCCCGCCCGCCCCGGTAGGGCTTTCCCCGTACGTGCTCTTGCTCGCACAAAGAAACTGAAGAAACAAAAGAAACCGGGGAACCGAGAGGAACAGGCGGCCAGGAGAACCGAGAGGAACAGGGGGGCAGGGGGCGAGGGG
>NZ_WYCT01000363.1 GCF_011008945.1 Streptomyces harenosi | reverse complement strand
CCGCCGGTGACGACGACGCGGCGCTGGGCGGGGTCCTGGTGGGGCACGTCACGGCCTCCTCATCAGCAGGTCCCGCAGCTCACGGGCGTGCCGCCGGCTGACCTGGAGCTCCTCGCCGCCGACCAGGACGCTGACGGTGCCCGCGTCCAGGCGGAGCTCGCCGATGTGGCGCAGGGCGACCAGATGGCGGCGGTGGATGCGGACGAAGCCGCGGGAGCGCCAGCGGTCCTCCAGGGTGGAGAGCGGGATGCGGACGAGGTGGCTGCCCCTGGCGGTGTGCAGGCGGGCGTAGTCGCCCTGGGCCTCGACATGGGTGATGTCGTCGACGGCGACGAAGCGGGTCACGCCGCCGAGCTCGACGGGGAGGTGGTCGGGGTCGGGCTCGTGCACGGGGATGCGGGGCGCGCTGCCGCGCGGTTTGGCCCCGCGCAGTTCCGCGGCGCGGCGCACGGCCTCCGCCAGCCGCTCCCTGCGGACGGGTTTGAGGACGTAGTCGACGGCCTTGAGCTCGAACGCCTGGACCGCGAAGTCCTCGTGGGCGGTGACGAACACGACCAGCGGCGGCCGGGCGAAGCCGGTCAGCAGCCGGGCGAGGTCCAGGCCGTCCAGGCCCGGCATCTGGATGTCGAGGAAGACGACGTCGATCCCGTCGGGGCCGTCGGGGCCGCAGGCCAGCGCGCGGTTGATGCGGCGCAGCGCCTCGGTGGCGTCGCCGGCGCCCTCCGCGCTGCCCACCCGCGGGTCGGCGTTGAGCAGGTAGAGCAGCTCCTCCAGGGAGGGGCGTTCGTCGTCGACAGCCAGGGCGCGCAGCATGAAGCTGGAGTGTAGGAGCAATCCGCTCGCCTGCACACGTGCCCGGTGTGGACGTTCGCGCTGGATACAGTGCCCGCATGAACAGCAGGCCGGCGCCCTTCGACGAGCTCGACCGGAAGATCATCACCGCGCTGATGGCGAACGCCAGGACGTCCTTCGCCGAGATCGGCGCGGGGATCGGGCTGTCCGCGACGGCGGTCAAGCGCCGGGTGGACCGGCTGCGGGAGACCGGGGTGATCACCGGGTTCACGGCGACGGTGAAGCCGTCGGCGCTGGGCTGGCGCACCGAGGCGTACGTGGAGGTGTACTGCGAGGGCGCGGCGCCGCCGCGGCGGCTGGCCGAGGTGGTGCGCAACCACCCGGAGATCACGGCGGCGATGACGGTGACCGGCGGGGCGGACGCGCTGCTGCATGTGCGGGCGCGGGACGTGGAGCACTTCGAGGAGGTGCTGGAGCGGATCCGCGCGGAACCGTTCATCCGCAAGACGATCAGCGTGATGGTGCTGTCCCATCTGATTCCGGACAGTCCGGAGGCGGGGGCGAGCCATCCCGCCCCGAATGGCGCACCAGATGTGCGCTGACCTGGGCGAGAACGCAGCGTTCCTGCGTCGACACGCAGCTTTCGTCGCTTGTCGCCCGTCTCCGCCGGTTCCTACCGTGGTGTCATCCCCCCGTCACTCACCGTCAGGAAGCGGAGGAACCCCTCTGTGCCCGACTCGCGTGTGCCGCGCCGGCGGCGTTTCCTCGTCTGTGAACCCAGGCACTTCGCCGTCCAGTACGCGATCAACCCGTGGATGCGGCCCGGCGAACCCGTGGACGTCATCCGCGCCCTGGACCAGTGGCAGGCTCTGGTCGACGCCTATCGCGCCCACGGCCACACCGTGGAGACCGTGGCGCCGGTGCCGGGCCTGCCGGACATGGTCTTCGCCGCCAACGCGGCCCTCGTGGTGGAGGGCCGGGTCTTCGGCTCCCTCTTCCACGCGCCCGAGCGCCGCCCCGAGTCCGTGCCCTACCAGGCGTGGTTCAAGCAGGCCGGTTTCGAGGAGGTCCACCACCCGGAGTCGGTCTGCGAGGGCGAGGGCGACCTCGTGCCCGCGGGCCGCTGGATCCTGGCCGGGACCGGGTTCCGCACCACTCCTCAGGCCCACCGGGAGGTGCAGGAGTTCTTCGGGATACCGGTGATCGGCCTCACGCTGGTGGACCCGTACTTCTACCACCTGGACACGGCGCTGTTCCCCCTCGACGAGGAGAACGTCGCCTACTACCCCGAGGCGTTCTCGCCGGGCAGCCGTGAGGTACTCGCCCGGCTGTACCCGGACGCGGTGACCGCCACCCGGGAGGACGCCCTGGCCTTCGGGCTGAACTCCGTCTGCGACGGACGCCATGTGTTCATCTCACCGGGGGCGACCGCCCTCGCCGACCAGCTCGCCGACCGCGGCTACGTCCCCGTCCCCGTCGACCTGTCCGAGTTCCACAAGGCCGGCGGTGGCATCAAGTGCTGCACCCAGGAGATCCGGGAGAACCGCTCATGACCGCACCCGCCGACCGCACCCGCAGCTCGGAGGAGCTCATCCGGGCCGAGGAGCCCGTCCTCGCGCGGAACTACCACCCGCTGCCCGTGGTCGTCGCCCGCGCCGAGGGTGCCTGGGTGGAGGACGTGGAGGGCCGCCGCTACCTCGACATGCTGGCCGGCTACTCGGCGCTGAACTTCGGCCACCGCCACCCGGCGCTGATCGAGGCGGCCCACCGTCAGCTCGACCGCCTCACCCTCACCTCGCGGGCCTTCCACAACGACCGGCTCGCCTCCTTCGCCGCCCGGCTGGCCGCGCTGACCGGCCACGACATGGTGCTGCCCATGAACACCGGCGCCGAGGCGGTGGAGAGCGGCATCAAGGTGGCCCGCAAATGGGCCTACGAGGTGAAGGGCGTCCCGGACGGCCGGGCGACGATCGTGGTGGCGGCGGACAACTTCCACGGCCGTACGACGACGATCGTCGGCTTCTCCACGGACGAGACCGCGCGCTCGGGTTTCGGGCCGTTCACGCCCGGCTTCCGGGTGGTGCCGTACAACGACCTGGCGGCGCTGGAGGCGGCGGTCGACGACACGACGGCGGCGGTGCTGATCGAGCCGGTCCAGGGCGAGGCGGGCGTCATCGTCCCGGACGACGGCTACCTGGCCGGCGTGCGCGAGCTGACCCGCCGCGCGGGCTGCCTGTTCGTCGCGGACGAGATCCAGTCGGGCCTCGGCCGCACCGGGCACACGCTGGCCGTGGAGCACGAGTCGGTCGTGCCGGATCTGGTGCTGCTCGGCAAGGCGCTGGGCGGCGGGATCGTACCGGTGTCGGCGGTGGTCGGCCGCCGTGAGGTGCTGGGGGTGCTGCGGCCGGGCCAGCACGGCTCGACGTTCGGCGGCAATCCGCTGGCCGCGGCGGTCGGCACGGCGGTGGTGGAACTGCTGGAGACGGGAGAGTTCCAGCGGCGGGCGAGGGAGCTGGGCGTGGTGCTGCGCGAGGGGCTGACGGCCCTGCTGGGCAAGGGCGTCGTCGGTTTCCGGGCGCGCGGCCTGTGGGCGGGCGTCGACGTCGACCCGGCCCTGGGCACCGGCCGCGAGGTCAGCGAGCGGCTGATGCGGGAGGGGATCCTGGTCAAGGACACCCACGGCTCCACGATCCGCCTGGCACCGCCGCTGACCGTCACCGAGGACGAGCTGCGGCAGGCCCTGGGGACCCTGGAGAAGGTGCTGGCCGCCTGACCCGGCACGGTCACGGAGCGGCTCGGCCCCGGTCGAGCCGCTCCACGTGCTCCCGGTTCTCCCGGTCCTCCGCCTCGTCGCCGGCCGTGCCCGCGAACCAGGCGTCGAGGATCTCCTTGAGCAGCGGCTCGGAGGTCAGCCGGAGGCTGAGCGCGAGCACGTTGGCGTCGTTCCAGCGGCGCGCCCCGTCCGCCGTGTAGGCGTCCGCGCACAGGGCCGCCCGGACGCCGGGCACCTTGTTGGCGGCGATCGACGCGCCGGTCCCGGTCCAGCAGCACACCACGGCCTGGTCGGCCGTCCCGGCGGCCACGTCCCGGGCCGCCCGCTCGGAGCACACCGCCCACCGGCTGTCCTCGCCGGGGCGGAGCGCGCCGTGCGCGAGCACTTCGTGCCCGCGCCGGCGCAGCTCCTCGACGAGGAGCCGGGCCACGGGTTCGTCCATGTCGGAGGAGACGGAGATCCGCATACGGCGAGCCTACCGGGCGCGGTCTGCGCGGGCCCGGCCCCGGCTCGGCGGCGCCCCGGCCGCCGGGACACCCGCGCCGAACGGGGACTTTGTCCCGGCCATGGAAAAAGCGCGGAGTTCTCGTGCGGAAGGGGTTACGCCCTTCGGGGAACGCCGCTAGCTTCACTTGATGTGGACCGGTCAACCATCGGCCGGTGTCCCGCACCCCTGTGCCGCACGCCCCTTCTGCACGCCCGTTCCTGCACGCCCGCTCCACACGGCGCGGCGGCGCGCGCCCGTACTCCCCGGCAGGCCGGACGACGCCTGCCGCCACCCCCGTCCCAGGGAGACACCTGTGCGCACAAGACCAGGACCAGGACGTACCCGTGGCCGTCGCTCGCTCGCCCTCGCGGCCCTGTGCGCCGCGGCCTGCCTCCTGCCGTCGGCCCCGGCGCCGGCGGCGGACCGGGACGACGCCCCGGCCGCACCGGCCGCCGCGGAGTTCCAGCAGGTCACCCTCGCCAAGGGCGTCGCCGAGACGGGTGAGCCGATGACGCTCGCGGTGCTCCCCGACCGTTCGGTGCTGCACACCTCGCGCGACGGGACGCTGCGGCTGACCGACGCCGCCGGCACCACCAAGGTGGCGGGGAAGCTCGACGTCTACAGCCACGACGAGGAGGGGCTCCAGGGCGTCGCCGTCGATCCCGGCTTCGCCGCCAACCGCTTCGTCTACCTCTACTACGCGCCCCGGCTCGCCACCCCGGCCGGCGACGCCCCGGCGGACGGCACGGCCGCCGACTTCGCGCCGTACGACGGGGTCAACCGGCTGTCCCGGTTCGTGCTGAGGGCCGACGGCACCCTGGACACCGCCGGCGAGAAGAAGATCCTCGACGTGCCGGCCTCCCGCGGCCTGTGCTGCCACGTCGGCGGCGACATCGACTTCGACGCGCAGGGCAACCTCTATCTGTCGACGGGCGACGACACCAACCCGTTCGCCTCCGACGGCTACACCCCCATCGACGAGCGCGCCTCCCGCAACCCCGCCTACGACGCCCAGCGATCCTCCGGCAACACCAACGACCTGCGCGGCAAGGTGCTGCGCATCAAGGTCCAGGCGGACGGCTCGTACACGATCCCGAGCGGCAACCTCTTCCCGCCGGGCACCGCCAGGACCCGCCCGGAGATCTACGCGATGGGGTTCCGCAACCCGTTCCGGATGAGTGTCGACAAGGCGACCGGCATCGTCCACCTCGGCGACTACGGCCCCGACGCCGGTACGGCCAGCGCCTCCCGCGGGCCGGCCGGACAGGTCGAGTTCAACCGGATCACCAAGGCGGGCAACTACGGCTGGCCCTACTGCACCGGCAGGAACGACGCCTACACGGACTGGGACTTCGCCTCCTCCGCCCCCGGCGCGAAGTTCGACTGCGCGGCGCCGAAGAACACCTCCCCGCGCAACACCGGGCTGACCGACCTGCCGCCCGCCCAGCCCGCCTGGCTCCCGTACGACGGCGGCTCGGTACCGGAGTTCGGCAGCGGCTCGGAGTCGCCGATGGGCGGCCCCGTCTACCGCTACGACGCCGCCTCCACCTCCGAGGTGAAGTTCCCCCAGGAGTACGACGGGGACTTCTTCGCCGGGGAGTTCGGCCGCCGCTGGATCAAGCGGATCGGCACCGCCGGCGACGGCACCGTGCAGTCGATCGACCCCTTCCCCTGGAGCGGCACCCAGGTGATGGACATGGCCTTCGGGCCCGACGGGGCGCTGTACGTCCTGGACTACGGCACCGGCTACTTCAACGGGGACGCCAACTCCGCGCTGTACCGCATCGAGCACGTCACCGGCGGACACGCCCCCGTGGCCCGGGCCGAGGCGGACAGGACCTCCGGCACGGCCCCGCTCACCGTCGCCTTCTCCTCCGCCGGCACCTCCGACGCGGACGGCGACGCGCTCTCCTACGCCTGGGCCTTCGGCGACGGCGCCACCTCCACCGCCGCCGGCCCCTCGCACACGTACACCGCCAACGGCCGGTACACCGCCACCCTGACGGTCACCGACGCCACCGGGAAGCGGGCGACGGCCTCGGTGCTCGTCACGGTCGGCAACACCGCGCCCTCGGTCCGGCTGGACCTGCCGATCGACGGCCGCATCCACGACTTCGGTGACGCCATCCCGTTCCGGGTGACGGTGACCGACCCCGAGGACGGCACGATCGACTGCTCCCGGGTCAAGGTGACCTTCATCGTCGGGCACGACAGCCACGGCCACCCGCAGACCTCCGCGAACGGCTGCTCCGGCACCCTGCGGACCCTGGCGGACGGCGAACACGACCCCAACGCCAACATCTTCGGCGTCGTCGACGCCGAGTACACCGACCGGGGCGCCGGCGGCCAGCCCGCGCTGACCACGCACGACCAGCACATCACCCAGCCCAGCCACCGGCAGGCCGAGCACCACGGCGGCGCCTCGGGCGTCCAGGTCGTCGCCCACGCCCCGGCGCACGGCGGCCGGACCGTCGGCCACATCGACAACGGCGACTGGATCTCCTTCACGCCGTACGCGCTGGACGACGCCCGGACGTTCACCGCCCGGGTCTCCTCCGCCGGCACCGGCGGCACCATCGAGGTACGGGCCGGGTCGCCCGCCGGCACCCTGCTGGGCACCGTGGCCGTACCCGTCACCGGCGGCTGGGAGACCTTCCAGGACGTGAGCACCGCGCTGGGCAGCCGCCCGGCCGGCACCACCACCCTGTACCTGGTCTTCAAGGGCGGCATCGGCGCGCTGTTCGACGTGGACGAGTTCTCCTTCACCACGGGCGACGACGGCCCCCGCTCCGGTGCGGTGCGGGGTGTGGGCGGCAAGTGCCTCGACGTCGACGGCGCACACACCGCCGACGGCACCAAGGTCCAGATCTGGACCTGCAACGACACCCCCGCCCAGCACTGGAC
>NZ_WYCT01000362.1 GCF_011008945.1 Streptomyces harenosi | reverse complement strand
GTCCCGCCCCGGTCCCCGCTGCGACCGGCGCCCCGGCCGCCGGCCCCGGCCGGCCCGGCGGCCACGGCGACGACATCGCGATCATCGGCGTCGCGGGCCGCTACCCGGACGCCGACGACGTGGACGCGTTCTGGCGCAACCTGCGCGCCGGCCGGGACAGCGTCGGGGAGATACCCGCCGGCCGCTGGAACCACGACCGGTTCTACGACGCGGACAAGACCGCACGCGGCAAGACGTACGGCAAGTGGGGCGGCTTCCTCGACGGCGCCGACCGCTTCGACCCGCTGTTCTTCCGCATGTCGCGGATCGAGGCCGAGCACACCGACCCCCAGGAGCGGGTCTTCCTGGAGACCGTGTGGCACCTGCTGGAGGACGCCGGGTACACCCGTGAGGGGCTGCGCGGCTCCCGCACCGGTGTGTTCGTGGGCATGATGTACGGCCAGTACCAGCTCTACGGCGTCCAGGACGCCCTGCGCGGCCAGGGCCTGCCGCCCCACTCGTCCTTCGCGTCGGTGGCCAACCGGGTGTCGTACTTCTTCGACTTCACCGGCCCCAGCGTCGCCCTGGACACCATGTGCTCCTCCGCGCTGGTCACCATCCACCAGGCGTGCCTGGCCATCCGGGCGGGCGACTGCGACGTCGCGGTCGCCGGCGGCGTCAACATCACCAGCCACCCGGCGAAGTATCTGCAACTGGCCTGGCGCGGCTTCCTCGCCGAGGACGGCCGCTGCCGCAGCTTCGGCGCGGACGGCACCGGATACGTCCCGGCCGAGGGCTCCGGCGCCGTCCTGCTCAAGCGCCTGGACGCGGCCCTGGCGGACGGCGACCGGATCCTGGGGATCGTCAAGGCGTCCACGGTCAACCACGGGGGCACCGGGCGCGGGTTCAACGTGCCCAACCCCAAGGTGCAGGGCGAGCTGATCCGGGACGCGCTGGAGCGGGCCGGGCTGCGCCCGGCGGACCTGGACTACGTGGAGGCGCACGGCACCGGGACCGCGCTCGGTGACCCGGTGGAGATCAACGGCCTGATGCGGGCCTTCGAGGGCGACATGCCCGAGCGGGTCGCGATCGGCTCGGTGAAGTCCAACATCGGGCACGCCGAGTCGGCGGCGGGCGTGGCGGCGGTCACCAAGGTCCTGCTCCAGATGCGCCACGGCGAGCTGGCCCCCTCGCTCCACGCGGACCGGCCCAACCCCCACATCGACTTCTCCGCCACCCCGTTCCGGGTCCAGCGCGAACTGGCCCCCTGGCCGCGCCGCGTGGGCGCCGACGGCACACCGCTGCCGAGGACCGCGGGGGTCAGCTCCTTCGGCGCGGGCGGCACCAACGCCCACGTCGTCCTCCAGGAGTTCACCGGCCGGCCCCAGGCGCCGGCCGGACCGGCCGGTCCGCAGGTGGCCGTCCTCTCCGCCCACGAGGCCGGACTCCTGCCCGAGCAGGCACGCCGCCTCGCGGCACACCTGCGCGCCGAGGGCGGGCAACTCGCGCCGCGCGACGTCGCCTGGACGCTCCAGACCGGACGCGAGGCCATGGCACACCGGCTCGCGGTGCGGTTCGACGACCTCGCGCAACTGGCCGCGCGCCTGGACGAGTACGCCGCGGGCGGCCGGCCCGCCGACACCTGGACCGGCGTGGTCGATCCGCGCCGGCCCGCCGAGGGGGACACGCCGCCCGCCGACCCCGCGGCCTTCGCCGCCGCCTGGACCGGCGGCCGGCGGGTCGACTGGAGCGCCCTGCACCACGGGGCGCGGCCCGCCCGGGTGTCCCTGCCCGGCTACCCCTTCGCGGGGGAGCGCGTGTGGCTGGCGGCGGCCGACGCCGAGCTGGCCGCCCTCGACGCCGCACCCGCCGCCACCGAGGGGCTGCTGCTGACCCGCCACTGGGTGCCCGCCGAACCCGCCGCGCGCACCGCCCTGCCCGGCCGCACCGCCGTCCTGGCCGCCCCGGGCACCGAGCGGCTGGCCGAGCGGCTCGCGGCCACGCTCCCGGCCGCCGAGGTGCTCACCACCGACCGGCTCACCGCGGACCTCGCCGCCGACACCGGGTGGGACCGCTACGACGCGGTGGTCGACCTCGCCGGCTGCGCCGACCCCGACCGGCCCACCGACCACACGGCGCTGCCCACCTGGCTGCGCTGGCTCCAGCACCTGGTCGGCGCGGGCAGGCGCGAGCTGACCCTGCTGCTGGTCTCCCGGGGCACCCCGGAGGCGCTCGGCGGTGCGGCGCGCACCGGGCTCTACCGGATGCTGCAGAGCGAGTACCGCCATCTCGCCTCCCGCCACGTGCACACGGGGCGGGCCGGGGACGAGCAGCTCTGCCGGTGGGTGGCCGACGAACTGAGCATCACCGACTCGCCGGCCGACATCGCCTACCGCGACGGGGTCCGGCACCGGGCGCGGCTGCGCGAGCTGGCCCCGGACGGCGAGCGCGAACTGCGGTTCCCCGCGGGGCACGTGCTGTGGGTGACCGGCGGCACGCGCGGCATCGGGCTGCTGACCGCCCAGCACTTCGTCGCCCGGCACGGGGTGCGCAAGCTGGTCCTCACCGGGCGGGAGGAACTGCCGCCCCGGGCCGAGTGGGAGGCGCACATCGCCGCCGGCGGCGCCCTGGGGCGCAAGCTGCGCCCGCTGGCCGAACTGGCGGCGCGGGGAGTGGAGCTGGAGGTGCTCGCCGTACCGCTGGACGAGCCGGAGGCCACCGCCAAGGCGCTCGCGGACGTGAAGCTGCGGCTCGGTCCCGTCGGCGGCGTCGTGCACAGCGCCGGCTTCACCGACGCCGAGAACCCGGCCTTCGTCCGCAAGCCGCGAAGCGGCATCGAGCGGGTGATCAGCCCGAAGATCTTCGGCCTGGACACGCTCGTCGAGTGCTTCCGCGACGAGCCGCTGAGCCTGTTCGTGCTGTACTCCTCGGTCGCCGCGGCCGTTCCGGCGCTGGCGGCCGGACAGAGCGACTACGCCATGGCCAACGCCTATCTCGACGCGGTCGCCGAGGCCCGCCCGTACGGGCTGCCACTGGTCAGCGTGGAGTGGCCGAGCTGGAAGGAGACGGGCATGGGGGAGGCGCGCAGCGCCGCCTACCAGGCCTCCGGGCTGGCCGCGCTCTCCGACCGGCAGGGACTGGCCCTGCTGGAGCGGGCGCTCACCAGCGGCGCGCGCGTGGTCCTGCCCGCGGTGGTGCGGCCGGACGCCGACTGGAGCCCGGCCCGGCTGACCGACCGCCACCTCCAGGCGCCCCGCACGGGACCGGCGGCCCCGGCGCCGGCGCGCCCGGCCCCCGCCGCACCGGCCGAGCCCGCCGCGCCCACCGGGCCCGCGGAGCGCGCCGCCGCCGGAACGCGGGGCGCCGTCGACGCGGTGACCTCGTGGCTCCTGGACCGGCTCGCCGCCGAACTCCACTTCGAGCGCGACCGGCTGAGCGGCGACGTCCCGGTGCACGACTACGGCATCGACTCCATCCTCCTCACCCAGCTCCTGCAGGACCTCGGCAAGCGGCTGGACGTGACCATCGACCCCTCGGCGTTCCTGGAGCACCCGACCGCCGGCGGCTTCGCGGCCTACCTCGCGCGGGAGCACGGCGACGCCCTCGTCACCGCCTTCGGGGGCCGGGCCGGCGCCGCGGCCCCCGCGGCGGCGGCCGCGGTCACCGCAGCCGCACCCGCTGCCCAGCCGGATCCCGGGCACCCGGCGGGCACGGCGGAGGGCATCGCGGTGGTCGGTCTGTCCTGCCGGTTCCCCGGCGCCGGTTCCGCGAGCGAGTACTGGGATCTGCTGCGGCAGGGACGCTCGGCCCTGCGGCCCGTCCCCGGGGAGCGCCTGGGCCGCCCGGTCGGCTACCACGCCGGGCTGCTGCCCGACGTCCTCCGCTTCGACCCCGACGCGTTCCTGCTGTCGGAGGAGGACGTCGCGGCCATGGACCCGCAGGCACTGCTGCTGCTGGAGGAGGTCAACAGCGCCGTGCACCACGCCGGGTACCGGCCCGCCGACCTCAAGGGCCGCCGGATCGGCGTGTACGTCGGCGGCCGGGTGGCCCACCTGCCGGACGAGGACCGGCTGGACCGGGCGAAGAACCCGGTGGTGGTCACCGGGCAGAACTACCTCTCCGCCAACGTCTCGCAGTTCTTCGACTTCCGCGGCCCCAGCCTGGTGGTCGACACCGCCTGCTCCTCCGCCCTGGTGGCGATGGACACGGCCGTGCGGGCGCTGCGCGCCGGCGACATCGAGGCGGCCGTCGTGGCGGGCGTGAGCCTGCTCGCCGACGACCGGCCCTACCAGGTCTTCGGCCGGCGCTCCCTGCTCAACCCGGGGGGCGAGTTCCACCTCTTCGACCGCAGGGCGGCCGGGCTGATCCTCGGCGAGGGCGTCGGCGTCGTCGTCCTCAAGCGCCTGTCCCGGGCCCGGGAGGACGGGGACCGGGTGCTCGCGGTCCTGGAGGGCATCGCGGTCAACAACGACGGGCGCACCGCCGGCCCGGCCACCCCGAACCCGGAGGCCCAGAAGGCGGTGATGGCCGAGGCGCTGGCCGGCAGCGGCCACGGCCCGCAGGAGGTCGGCTGGGTGGAGGCCAACGGCTCCGGCACGGCCGTCACGGACCTGCTCGAACTCAAGGCGGTCGAGGCGGTCTACGGGACCGCGGCCACCCGGCCGGTGGCGCTCGGCTCGGTCAAGCCGAACATCGGCCACCCGCTGGCCGCCGAGGGCATCGCCGCGTTCATCAAGGTCGTCCTCATGCTGCACCACCAGGAGCAGGTGCCGTTCGGCTCCGGGCAGGAGCCGCTGGACCACTTCGACCTGGCCGCCTCGCCGCTGTACTTCCCCCGGCAGCCCGGGCCGTGGCCGCAGGCAGCCGGACTCGCGGCCATCAACTGCTTCGCCGACGGCGGCACCAACGCCCACGTGCTTCTCGCCCCCGCCCCCGCGCACCACCACGGCACCCGCCGGCCACTGCCGGAACCCGCACTCGACCGGAGGATCGTCATCAGGGGAACCGACGCGCCCGAGCCGCCCGCCGCCCACGCCGGGGGCCTGTTCTGGGACTCCTACCGGTGAGCCCGGCGACCTCGCCGCGGGCCGCGGGGGCCGCGCCGCTGCCCGTGGTGTTCATGTTCTCCGGCCAGGGCTCGCAGTACTACCACATGGGCCGGGAACTCTTCGCCCGCAACGAGGTGTTCCGCACGACACTGCGCGGCTACGACGCCGTGGTCGCCGAGGAACTGGGCGAGTCGGTGATCGCGCGGATCTACGACCCCGCCAGGAGCAAGGCCGACCTGCTGATCGACACCCGGATCACCCACCCGGGCATCGTCATGTTCGAACTGGCGCTGGCCCGGACCCTTCGCGAGTTCGGTGTGGAGCCCGACTACCTGCTCGGCTCCAGCCTCGGCGAGTACGCGGCGGCCGTCGTCGCGGGCAGCCTCGACGCCGCGGACTGCCTGCGGCTGCTGGTGCGCCAGGCCGAGGTGCTGCGGGACAGCCCGCCCGGCGGCATGCTCGCCGTCCTCGCCGGGCCCGGGGTGCTGGACCGGGCGCCGGCCCTGCGCGCCTGCGAGATCGCCGCCCGCAACGCCCCCGGCCACTTCGTGGTCGCGGGCACGCGGGAGGCCCTGGCCCGGGCCGAGGCGGAGCTGCGCGCCGCCGACGTGCTGCACCAGCGGGTCCCCGTCGAATACGGCTTCCACTCCCGCCTCATGGACGGGGTGCTCGAGGCCGGCCGCACCACCTTCGAGGGGATCGCCCTCGCCCCGCCGCGCATCCCCTGGGTCTCCTGTGTGGACGGCGGGCTGGTGGAGCGGGCCACGCCCGAGCACTTCCGGCGGGTCGCCCGCGAGCCCATCGAGTTCGAGCGGACCATGGCCCGCATGCGGGACCGGGGCGACTTCCGCTACCTCGACCTCGGCCCGTCGGGCACCCTGCACGCCTTCGTGCGCAACAACCTGCCGGCCGGGACGCGCTCGGAGTCGCTGCCGCTGCTCAGCCCCTTCGGCAACGACACCGACCTGCTGGAACAGACCCGGATCCGCGCCGCGAACACACCAAGGAAGGCACACGGCATGAAGGTCTACGGCTTCCCCGGGCAGGGCGCGCAGCGCCGGAGGATGGGCGCGGGACTGTTCGAGAAGTACCCCGAGCAGACCGCCCTCGCGGACCGCGTGCTCGGCTACTCGATCGAGGAACTGTGCCTGGCCGACCCGGAACGCCGGCTCGGCCGCACCGAGTTCACCCAGGCCGCGCTGTACGTGGTGGGCGCGCTGTCCTACCTCGACCACACCGAGCGGGACCCGGTGCCGCCGGACTACCTCGTCGGGCACAGTCTCGGCGAATACGTGGCGCTCTTCGCCGCCGGGGTCTTCGACTTCGAGACCGGACTGCGGCTGGTGCAGCGGCGCGGGCTGCTGATGGCGGCCGCGGACGGCGGCGCGATGGCCGCCGTGGTCGGCGTCGACGAGGCGGCCGTCACCCGCATGCTCGCCGACCCCACCTTCCACGGCCTGGACCTGGCCAACCACAACGCCGTCGACCAGTTCGTCATCTCCGGTCCCGGCGAGCAGCTCGACGCGGCCTGCGCCGCCTTCGACGCGGCCGGTGCCCGCACGGTCCGGCTCCACGTCAGCGCGCCCCTGCACTCCCGGTACATGCGCGGCGCGGCCGAGGAGTTCGCCCGCTTCCTCGACGGCTTCACCCTGCGCCCGCCGCGGATCCCGGTGCTGGCCAACGTCGACGCCCTGCCGTACACTGCGGACACCCTGAAGGAGCGCCTGGCGGCGCAGATCGCCTCGCCGGTCCGCTGGACCGAGACCGTCCGCAGACTGATGGGCCACGGCGACTTCACCTTCGTCGAACTCGGGCCCGGCCAGGTCCTCACCAAGCTGGTCGCCCGCATCAGGGCGGCCGCCGAGCCGATCCCGCCCACCGCACCGGCCTCCGCCTCCGTACCGGCCTCCGCCTCCGTACCGGCCTCCGCTTCCGTACCGGCCGCGCCCGTCGCCCCGCCCGCGCC
>NZ_WYCT01000361.1 GCF_011008945.1 Streptomyces harenosi | reverse complement strand
CGCCCCGACCCCGGAGAACATCGGCGCCGTCGCGGACAGACTGCTCGCAACGCAGCCGGTCGGATCCGTGGACACCTGCGTGGAACGGCTGACGCGGCACATCGCCACCTCCGGCTGTACGCGCGTGATGTGCCAGGTCGAGGCGGCGGCGGAGACCACGGCCGTGCTGCGCAATCTGGAGCGGCTCGCCACCGAGGTCTTCCCTGCCGTACGGCGCCGCGTCCGCGCGATGTCCGCCCGGCTCGCCGCCCGGGGAGCGTGACGGCGTGGACGGCCGCACCCGGCAGGCGCCCGGCCGCCCGGCCCCCTCCGCGTCCACGCGGGGCACCGGCCGGGCCCTGTGGGCCCACATCCGCCGGCACCGCGGGCGGATCGCCGCGGGTGGTCTGCTCGGGCTGGCCGGGGCGGCGGCCACCCTCGTACAGCCACTGGCGGCCGGGGCACTGATCGACGGCCTGGGCGGGCGGGAACCCGTCGCGGGCGCCCTGGCCCTGCTGTCGGGCCTGGTCCTGCTGGGCGCGGCGCTGAAGGCACTGGGCCAGTACGTCCTGGCGCACGCCGCCGAGTCCGTGGTGCTGGACGCCCGCCGCCGGCTCGTCGGCCGGCTGCTGCGGCTGAAGGTGGGGGAGTTCGACCGTGCGGAGCCGGGAGACCTGCTGGCCCGCGTCACGTCCGACACCACGCTGTTGCGGCAGGTCACCACCCAGTCGGTGGTCTCGGCCGTCACCAGCCTGTTCACCCTGGCCGGGGCGACCGTGATGATGGCGATGCTGGACGCCGCACTGCTGTGCGTGACCGCCGCAGTCGTCGTGCTCGTCAGCTCGACGATCGCCACCGCGATGCCGCGCATCTCCCGCGCCACCGCCCGCGCCCAGACGGCGGTCGGCGAGATGGGGGCCGTACTGGAACGGGCGCTGGGAGCCTTCCGCACGGTCAAGGCGTCCGGCGCCGAGGAGCGCGAGACGCGGATGGTCCACCGGGCCGCCGACGAAGCCTGGCGCAGCGGGGTCCGCGCGGCCAAGTGGCAGGCGGTCATGGGGACGGCGGCAGGTCTCTCGGTCCAGGCGGCGTTCCTCGCGGTCCTCGGCTTCGGCGGTGCCCGCGTGGCGGCGGGGACCATCCAGGCGTCCACGCTCGTCGCCTTCCTGCTCTTCCTCTTCTCTTTGATGGAGCCGGTCTCCCGGCTCATCCAGGCCGCGACGCAGTTCCAGGTGGGCACGGCCGCCGTCGCCCGGCTGCGCGAGGTCGAGCTGATGGAGACCGACGGGGTTCAGGCGGGCGCCGGGCGGACGGAGCCGCGCGCGGCGCACGGGCCCGCCGCCTCCGTCGCCTTCGAGCAGGTCGTCTTCCGGTACCGGCCGGGCGCGCCCTGCGTCCACCGGGGAGTCGGCTTCACCGTCCCGGCGGGCGGCCTGACCGCGATCGTCGGCCCCTCGGGGGCGGGCAAGTCCACCGTCTTCGCCCTTCTCGAAAGGTTCTACGAGCCCACCTCGGGCCGCGTCCTCGTCGACGGAAGGGACGTGCGCGGCATTCCGCTGCCCGCGCTGAGGGCCTCCATCGGCTACATCGAACAGGACGCGCCCGTGCTCTCCGGCACACTGCGCGACAACCTCCTGTTCGCGGCGCCGCACGCCACCCGGGAGGAACTGGACGACGTGCTGGTCCGCACCCGCCTCGACGCGTTCGTACGGGCGCTGCCCGGCGGGCTCGACACACCGGTCGGCCACCGGGGCACGCGGCTGTCCGGGGGCGAGCGCCAGCGGGTCGCCATCGCCCGCGCCCTGCTGCGCCGGCCGCGCCTGCTCCTGCTCGACGAGGCCACCTCCCAGCTCGACGCCGCGAACGAGGAGGCGCTGCGCGAGGTCGTCGCGGACGTCGCGCGCCTGACGACGGTGATCGTGATCGCCCACCGCCTGTCCACGGTGACCACGGCCGACCGCATCGTCGTCATGGACGCCGGGCGGGTGCGGGCCACGGGCACCCATGACGAACTGGTCCGCTCGGACGCCCTGTACCGCGGCCTCGCGGCCACCCAGCTCCTGCTCCCCTCGCCGGGCGGCGGAACTCCGGTGACCTAGGTGTTCTGTCCGGGGAGGTTGTGGACGGGTGAGTCAGGTCTCGGCTGAAAGACCTTGAACGGGTGAGGGCCTTCCGGTTCGGTGTGGATTGCGACGTCCGGCCCGGTCCGAACGAAAGACCCTGGCCCCCTCGGGACCCCGGTGCCGCCCGGCCCCGCGCCCCGGGCGGCGCCGGGCCGGGTCACCGGCGCAGCTCCGTGTGGGCCGTCTCCGGCAGGCGCAGGTACACCACCGAGGACGCCAGGCAGAGCACCGCCACGTACCAGGGGAACAGCCCCGCGTGGCCCGTCTCCTTGAACAGCGTGCCCACGTACGGAGCGGTGCCGCCGAAGAGGGCGACGGTCAGGGAGTAGGGGAAGCCGATGCCGGCCGCGCGCACCCGGGGCGGGAACACCTCCGCGTTCACGGCGGCGCTGATCGAGGTGAAGCCGGTCAGCAGCACCATGCCCGCGCAGCTCACCAGCAGCAGCACCGCGAAGGAGTCGCGCACGGCGTGCAGCAGCGGCACGCACAGCAGGGCGAACCCCAGGCCGAAGAAGAGCAGCAGCGGGCGGCGGCCGAAGCGGTCGGAGAGCAGGCCGCCCAGCGGCTGGAGCAGGGCGAAGAAGGCGAGCGAGAGGGTGCCGGCGAGCAGCGCGTCCGACTTCTCGACGCCCGCGTTGAGTTCGGCGTACGTCGGCAGGTACGACGTCCAGGTGTAGTAGGCGAGGGTGCCGCCGGCCGTGATCCCGGCGATCCGCAGCGACTCGCGCGGATGGCGGCGCAGGGCCTCGAACAGGCCGGGGCGCGGGGCCCGCCGCTGTTGTGCGCTGCGCGTCTCCTGCGCGCCCCGTCTGATCCAGAAGCCGACCAGGCTGAGCAGCGCGCCGAGGAGGAAGGGGACCCGCCAGCCCCAGCCGTTCATCGCCTCGTCGGAGAGCGCGTCCACGAGCAGGGCGGCGATCCCGGAGGCGAGGAGCTGTCCGGCGGTCGTCGACACGTACTGGAAGCTGGAGAACAGCCCCCGGCGGCCCGGCCCCGCCGACTCCACCAGGAAGGTGGTCGACGCGGCGAACTCACCGCCCACCGACAGCCCTTGCAGCAGGCGGGCGAGGACCAGCACCACGGGGGCCAGCAGCCCGGCCGCCGCGTACGTCGGGGTCAGGCCGACCAGCAGGCTGCTGCCGCCCATCAGCAGGATGGTCACCGTCAGCGCGGTGCGCCGCCCGCGCCGGTCGGCGATCGCCCCCATGAGCAGCCCGCCCACCGGCCGCATGAAGAAGCCCACCGCGAACACCGCGAACGTCGACAGCAGCGGCACCAGCGAGTCGTCCGCGCCCTCGGGGAAGATCTGGTCGGCGATGTAGGTGGCGAGGAAGGTGTAGGCGTACCAGTCGTACCACTCCACGGCGTTGCCCACCGAGGCGGCGAGGAGCTGGCGCACGGGCCGCCGGGTCGGAGCGGGGTGAGCGGATGGGGTGTACATGCGTGTCATGATCGCGACCATCCCCGCCGGACGGCCCCCGAACACCTCGCGTACCGACGACTTTCACGCGTGCGCCACCGGACCCTTCCCTGACGTTTGGTGCTCCTGGAACACTCCTTGCGCGCGCCTTCCGTCACCACCGGCCGGTGACACCATGTCAAAAGGGGAGAGGGTCCTCGTCCATGCCCGAAGTCAACCGGCGCAGATTCCTCCAGCTCGCGGGCGCCACCACGGCCTTCGGTGTGCTGTCGGCCAGTATCCAGCGGGCCGCCGCGCTGCCGGCCCGGCACCGCACCGGATCGGTCGAGGACGTCGAGCACATCGTCGTCCTGATGCAGGAGAACCGTTCCTTCGATCACTACTTCGGCAAGTTGAGGGGCGTCCGCGGCTTCGGCGACCCGCGCCCGGTGACCCTCCCCAGCGGCAAGTCCGTGTGGCACCAGACCCAGGACGGCAAGGAGGTCCTCCCCTTCCGCCCGGACGCCGACGACCTCGGCATGCGGTTCCTGGAGGGTCTGCCGCACGGCTGGCCCGACGGCCAGGCCGCCTACAACGGGGGCCGCTACGACCGGTGGCTGCCGGCCAAGGGCACCACCACCATGGCGTACCTGACGCGCGAGGACATCCCCTTCCACTACGCCCTCGCCGACGCCTTCACCGTCTGTGACGCCTACCACTGCTCCTTCATCGGCTCCACCGACCCCAACCGCTACTACATGTGGACGGGGCACACCGGCAACGACGGCACCGGCGGCGGCCCGGTCCTCGGCAACGACGAGCTGGGCTACGGCTGGACGACCTACCCCGAGCGCCTGGAGAAGGCCGGGATCTCCTGGAAGATCTACCAGGACATCGGCGACGGCCTGGACGCGGCCGGATCCTGGGGCTGGATCGACGACGCCTACCGCGGCAACTACGGCGACAACTCGCTGCTGTACTTCGACCGCTACCGCGAGGCCCAGCCCGGCGACCCCTGGTACGACAAGGCGCGCACGGGCACCGACGCCAAGGCGGGCGAAGGCTACTTCGACCGGCTCCGCGCGGACGCCCGGGCGGACCGGCTCCCGCAGATCTCGTGGATCGCCGCCCCCGAGGCGTTCTCCGAGCACTCCAACTGGCCGTCCAACTACGGCGCCTGGTACATCGCCCAGGTCCTGGACGCCCTCACCGCCAACCCGGACGTGTGGGCGAAGACGGCCCTGTTCATCACCTACGACGAGAACGACGGCTTCTTCGACCACGTGGTGCCGCCGCTGCCGCCCACCTCCGCCGCGCGGGGCAGGTCCACCGTCGACGTCTCCCTCGACCTCTACCCGGGCGACGCCAAGCGCCCGGCCGGCCCCTACGGCCTCGGCCCGAGGGTGCCGATGCTGGTCGTCTCGCCGTGGAGCAAGGGCGGCTACGTCTGCTCCGAGACCTTCGACCACACCTCGATCATCCGGTTCATGGAACGCCGCTTCGGGGTGCGCGAGCCCCAGATCTCGCCGTGGCGGCGGGCCGTCTGCGGAGACCTGACCTCCGCCTTCGACTTCTCCCGCAAGGACAGCCGTCCGGCCGGCCTGCCGGACACCGACGGCTACCGGCCCCCGGACCGCGAGCGCCACCCCGACTACCGGCCGGCCCCGCCGGCCGACCCCGAGATGCCGAAGCAGGAGCGGGGCCGGCGCCCGACCCGCCCGCTGCGGTACGCCCCGTACGTGGACGGCCGCGCCGACCCGGCCACGGGCCGCTACACGCTCACCTTCGCCTCCGGCCCCCGGGCCGGCGCCGCCTTCCTCGTCACCTCCGGCAACCGCACCGACGGCCCCTGGACCTTCACCACCGAGGCCGGCAAGACGATCTCGGACACCTGGAACCCGGTGTGCTCCAAGGGCCTGCACGACCTGACCGTGCACGGCCCCAACGGATTCCTGCGCGCCTTCAAGGGCGCCGCGAGGACCGCCGGGCCGGAGGTCACCGCCCGGCACACCGGCGACGACGTGGAGCTGACCTTCACCCACGCGGGCTCCGGCACCGCCCGGCTGAGGCTGGTCAACGCCTACGGCGGAACGCCCAGGACCGTCACCGTGCGCCCCGGCGCCACCGTGAAGCACCGGGTGGCCCTCGCGGCGAGCGGGCGCTGGTACGACCTGACCGTCACCTCCCGGACGGACCCGGCGTTCCTGCGCCGCTTCGCCGGGCACGTCGAGAACGGGCGGCCGGGGGTGAGCGACCCGGCCCTCGTCACCGAGTAGCGGCTACCACGGCGTCAGATGTTCCGGCCCCTGCTGCCGGGGCACCAGCGCGGGCCCGGCCGGGGCGGCCCCGGGCTCCGGGGCGAGCACGGCGGTCACCGGACGGCCTTCGCGGCGCGCGGGCCCGGGCTCGTGCCGGGCGCCGGTCCCGCGCCGGGGCCCGGTCCGGTGCCGCGCCGCGGCCCGGTACCGGGCCGCGGGTCCGGCACGGCTCGGCGGCCGGGTGCCGGGCGCCGGTGTGTGCCGGGCCGCCGGGCGGCTGCGGGACCGGCACCGGGGGAGCGGCCCGGGCGAGCAGCAGCACGCCCCGGGCGGCCAGGCCCGCCCCGGTCAGCGCCAGCAGCAGCCCGGCCGGGCCGCCCTGGAGCCGTTCACCGAGCAGCGAGAGCCCGATCACCGCGGCGGCGACCGGATTGGCCAGGGTGACCACCGCCAGCGGCGCTCCCAGGCCGCCCCGGTAGGCCGTCTGCGACAGCAGCAGACCGCCCGTCGCGAAGGCCGCGACCAGCAGCGCGATCCCGATCACCTGGAGGCTCAGCAGGGGGCCCGAACGGTCGGTGGCGGCGACCGTCACCGTCTGGGTGAGCGCCGAGGCGACCCCGGAGGCCACCCCCGAGGCGGTCGCGTGCCGCAGGCCCGGCCGGGCGCCCGGCCACGACAGGGTGCCGATCAGCGCGGCGGTGACCCCCGCGACGGCCAGCGCCTCGGAGACGCTGAGCACGTCGTCGGGGGCGGGCCCGGACGCGGTGACCAGCAGGGCGCCCAGGCCGAGCAGGGTCAGACCGGTGCCGCGCCACTCCACCGTGCTCACCCGCCGCCCCGCCAGCCGCGCCCCCAGCGGCACCGCGGCCACCAGGGTGAGCGCGCCGAGCGGCTGGACCACGGTCAGCGGTCCGTACTTCAGCGCCACGACGTGCAGCAGCGCGGCCGAGGCGTTCAGCGCCACCGACCACCACCACGCCCCGCTGGCCAGCATCCGCAGCGTGCCCGCACCGGCGGACCGGGACGCCAGCCGCTCCTGGGCGACCGCCGCGGCGGCATAGGCGACGGCGGAGACGAGGGAGAGGAGGACGGCGAGCCAGGCGGCGGTCATCGGCCCGCCCCGAGCAGCTTGCGGCCGGGCCGGGCGGGCGCCGCGGAGCCCCCGGGGGCGGTGTGCGCGGCGGGGCGGTCCCCGGGCGGCGCGGTCCGCGGCCGGCCCGGCGGACGAGGCGGCCGGGGCCCGCCGGAGGCGGGGGCG
>NZ_WYCT01000360.1 GCF_011008945.1 Streptomyces harenosi | reverse complement strand
GTCCCGGGCTCATCCGGAACCCGCGCGGCTGGCCGGGCGGGCGCCCTCGCGGCTCGCGTGGCGCTGCGCGGGGCGGCCGTCCCCGCGGTGGGGGCCGGGGAGGCGGTCGTCGGCGGGCGGCGCGGCGGAGCAGAAGACGCAGCGGTCGCCGATGAGGTCGATGCCGCACCAGTGGCAGGGGCTCTGCCGGACCGAGGTGACGAGCTGGTAGAGCACCGAGAGGTCCGGCAGGAAGGCGCAGAACTCGATCAGTCTGCCGGTCCCCCACCAGGCGGCGGACTCGGCGGGGAGCGGGGCCTCCCGCAACCCGAGGGTGCGCCAGGAGGGGGCGAGGGTGCCGGAGACCCAGTCGGACTGCAACTGCCCCTTGGCGACCAGCAGCCACGTCCCGAACTCCGGCCCGGTCAGGCCGGCGCCGGGGCCGATCCGCACCAACTGCGGCTCCGGATGGGCGAGGACGCCGAACTGGCTGCCGGGGACCCATGACTTGGCGTGCGCCTTCAGCCCCACGGGGACGCGGTCCAGCCGTGCGACGGAGCCGACCAGCGCCCCGGCGTGGATGTAGTGGGTGAGCAGCCGGCCGGCCGAGGCGAGCACGCCGGGGCCGAGGTCGCAGGAGGCCAGCTGGCGTAACTGCCGGGCCAGGACGGCGATCCCGAGCGGCGGCAGCGGCGGGCGGAACAGGGCGATGCGGTCGCTCTCCAGCAGGGACCGTACGGTGTACAGACGCCGCTCGACGGCGACGGGGACGGCCTGCGAGCACACGACGATCAGATGCCCGTGCTGCTCGACGAGCGCCTGCACCTCGGCGAGCACCTCGTCCAGCGGCCGTCTGCCGACGTCCTGGAGCACGGCGGCGGGCAGGGTCCGCTCGTCCTGCGGCGGCAGCGCCATGTCGGCGCTGGTCACGGCAATGGCAGTTGGCACGCGCAGCTCCCCATTCCCCACACGCCCGTCGGTCGGCCGGGCGTCCCTCCGGCACGAGCGGATGACTTCACTGCGTGACTACGTCAGCACTGTATCCACGCGCCTGTGACCGGAGAACAGCGTTTGTGTACCTCTGGAGGAACTGTTGCCGCCCGGGGGGCGCCAAAACGGGGCAGGGTTGACATCTCACTCCGGGGCTACCGGCCCGGTCGGGCCCGGCTGGGCACGCGAGCAGGGCGGAGCCGCCCCTTGCGCGAGGGCGCCCCGATCACTCGCGCGGGGAGCGGTGCGTCTTGGCCAACACCGACGCTCACGCCCGTGCCGTGCCGCCGCAACGTGCCGCCCGCCGCGACGGGGCGGCACGCGGCCCGGCCGATCACCCTCTGCGGGTCTGGAGCTCCAGCACCGCATGGGCGAAGGCCAGGCGTTCGTCCATCATGGAGGGACGGAACTTGAAGCGGTTGTACAGGGCGAGCCGTGTGAGGGCGGACAGCCCGAAACGGGCTGCAGCCGGCTTCCACGCCGTTCGCACGGGGAACCACAATGACGGCTCACCGTCGCTCAGGAAAAAGTCGATGACCTGGAGCACAAGCCAAACAGGCCACAGGAACGCGAAGGCGATGTAGGTGGGGACGGTGAAGAGGCCCGCTGTGAACGTGGTTCCGCCCGGCAGGACGGAGTGGAAAGGCCGCTGCAGCTTCTTCCCGGACGGGTAGTCGAACACGGCGAGCTCGTTCTTGTCCGCGTCGAGGGCAACTGTTTTCTGGTGACGCTGCGCCACGATGACCAGGGGGGCCAGCCCTTCCTTGTCCGCGTACACGGTGAAGCGTGGCTTCAGTTCCGTCTCAATCCACCCCTTGGGCAGACCGCTCCCGACGTAGACAGTGCGCCCGTCACCCATCCGGATGCGGAATTCAAGCGGGTACGCCGCATCCGGGGCCTCCCTTTCCCTCGTCGACGCGATGAACACGCGGAAGGTGATCCTGCCCATGAGGTCCGTCCCCGCTGCCCTCCGACAGCGTCTTGTCATCCGGCACCGGCCGGCCGCTCTCCGTCACCCTCCGCTCCCGGCGGCCGGCGCTTCTAGTGGCTTACCTGTTCGGCGAAGGGCGCCGCGTGCGTCGGCACGGACGCCACCAACGCGATCCACGACCCGTCCGTGAAGGCCAACTCGAAGCGTCCTCTCTGCAGAACACCTCTGGGCTGCACGCGGACCCCGAGCACAGCCGCCCGTGGAGCTTCCCACTGCGGCTCGAACGCCCGAGCGGTCTGCCACAGTTTCGCGCGATCCGCGAGTGCCAGCACCCGGTGGTCGGTGAACGCGACGGCCAGCGTCTGGGCCGGCAGACGCGCGGCCGTGTAGTGCGTCACCAGAAACTGCCCGGCCTGGCTCTCCCAGCCGCCGTGCAGTCCCTTGCCGTGGGCCGTCCTCGCGAGGGCGTTGTCGACCGCCAGCTCCGCGCCCTCCATCGTCCGTTCCAGCCCCGTGGGGGCCTTCGGTTCACTCGGCCGCAGCAGCCTCTGCACCGGCCCGGGGAGGAGGCCCTTGAGCCGGCGCTCCAGCTCCCGCTCCTCGGGCGGCTGCCGCGACCAGGCCGGCCGCTCCGGAACCCCGGGCGCCAGATGGCACTCGCAGACCGCGATGAGCCGCTCCCCCGGCCGCAGGTGCGGTTGCACCTGGTCACGACAGTCCTTGTTCATCCCGCGCCTCTCCAGATCGGACGAGTGGTCAGCCGAAGGGATTGTCCCGGAACCGCGGCTCGACCTCTCGTCGGTCGTGGTGCGACGGATTGGCGATGCCCAGCTCCTCACGGGCGGATGTGCTGGGATCACGGTTCCCCGACAGCCGGTCGTCGATCTCCCCGGCGCCGATCCCCGCGGCCCCCTCCAAGCCCTGCTGACGGGTCTGCCCGACAGGGTCGCCGGTGAGACCGACCGCACCCAGCACTGCCTTCCCGGTGTGCTTCACGACTCGATGAGCGGCGAAGGCCGCCAGACCGTCGGAAGTCTTCAAGTCACCGGCGTGCTTCCACGTCCATGGTTTGGCGGTGCTGAATCTGTTCGTCTTGGCCAGCAGCTTGAGCGCCCTCATGGCCTCCGCGATCTTCTGCAGCGCCCTGGCGAGCCGTGCCACCAGGCTCGCGATCCGGGTGGTGGCCAGCGCTCCCTCGGCGGCGGCCGCAGCGCTCCCGGCAGCCGCGGATATGCCCGCCGTCAGCGCGGCGAAGGCCGCGGAGGCCGCGAGCGTGATGAGCGCCCATTCGATCAGCTCACGGATGACCGTCTCGACCATCTCCTGGACTGCGCGGCACTCTTCGGCCGCTTCCCGGAGCAGCTCCGCCGTCGCTTCCATGTCCACGGCCTCGGCCTCGAACTCCGCCTCGAGCCGGACGAGTTCTTCCATGAAGGATTCGGCGGCGTCGCCCGACCATTCGTGTGCCAGATCCGCGCGGTCGCGGCGCTGATCGGCGACCAGATCGCGGATTTCGCCGGCCTGTTCCGCCCACCGTTCGGCCGCGCTCTGCAGGCCCTCGGGATCGCCGGTGACGCATTCCAGTTGCTCGGCCAGTGGCTCCACAATGGGGCGCATCAGTTCGTCGAGCAGCCCGCTGAGCGGACTCATCCAGTCATTGACCTTGCCGTAGGCATCGACCGCCGCGCCCGCCGGCCCGCTCACGCCGTGCCTCCGGGCCGATCCGCAAGCGAACGGATGTGGTCCACCGTGTGGTCTTCCACCTCCTGGTACGAGCGGGCGGTACGTGCGATGAAGTCGGCGATCTGGTCCTGCTGCCCCGCGGCGACGTCGAGGTTCTCCAGCGTGGCGTCGACGCGCTCGCGGTAGTCCTGGCCCGTCTGCTCGGACTCCGGAAGCTTCCCGAAAGCGTGAGCGCCGGGAGAATGCGAGCTCAGCGCCTCACGAATTCCCCGCAGCCGGTCGGCACGGTCCTGCGCACTTCTTGAAAAGCGAATCAAAGCGTCCTGGACAACGGCATATTGCGACGCCATACATCCCCCCGGTTCAGCGCGTTCTGCCGGTCGAGCGCAGCCAGGCTAGCAACTCGCCGCAGCATGGGCGTCCCCAGTCGACGATCCCGTGAAATGCAGGCACGGACGGGGTCGGCAGTTATCGGGACAGAACGAATTCGGCTCATTGACGTCTTGCGGACGATCACATTCGACACTCTCGCGAAGGCACCTATCGCAGCGACCACCTCGTCCGCCATCCAGCGCCGGGCACGGGCATGTTGGTCCGTACCACCCCCTTGACAAGCCAATTGGTCTGGACCACCTTGTACCTCCAGCGGTGGCCACCGTCCCCCATCCCCACTCCCCACCGGAGGCCCCAGTGGACCCCGTACGCAGACGGCGCAGAGGACGGATACGGACGTGGTCGGGTGCCGTGGCCGCCGCTCTCGCGCTCAGCGGCACGGCAGCCGTCGGACAGGCGTCCGCCGCGGACGTCAACAACGTCAGGAACGCCGGGTTCGAGGCCGGGCTGAGCAACTGGACCTGTTCCGCCGGCAGCGGGACGACGGTCTCCTCGCCCGTGCACGGCGGTTCGGCCGCGCTGAAGGCGACGCCGTCCGGGCAGGACAACGCGCGCTGCGCGCAGACGGTCGCCGTCAAGCCCGACTCGACGTACGCGCTGAGCTCCTGGGTGCAGGGCGGCTACGTCTACCTGGGCGTCTCGGGCACCGGCACGACGGACGTGTCGACCTGGACGCAGGCCGCCGGCGACTGGAAGGAGCTGCGGACCTCCTTCACCACCGGGCCGTCGACCACCTCCGTGACGCTCTACACGCACGGCTGGTACGGGCAGAGCGCCTACTACGCCGACGACGTGTCCGTGTACGGGCCCGACGGGGGCGGTGGCGGCGAGCCGGAGCCCTCGGTGCCGGCCGCGCCGGGCGGGCTGAGCGTGTCGGGTACCACCGCCTCCTCCGTGTCGCTGCGGTGGAACGCCGTGTCGGGTGCGACCGGCTACACCGTCTACCGCGACGGGACCAAGGTCACCGCCGTGAGCGGCACGTCGGCCACCGTGACCGGGCTCGCCGCCGCCACGTCGTACTCCTTCCAGGTCACCGCGAGCAACGCGGCCGGTGAGTCGGTGAAGTCGGCGGCCGTGACCGGGCGGACCGCGGAGTCCGGGGACGGAGGCGGCGGCGGGGCGCTGCCCAAGCACGCCGTCACCGGTTACTGGCAGAACTTCGACAACGGCGCGACGGTGCAGCGGATCTCCGACGTGCCCGCCCACTACGACATCATCGCCGTCGCCTTCGCGGACGCGACCTCCACGCCGGGTGCCGTCACCTTCAACCTGGACACGGCGGGGCTGCGCGGCTACACCGTCGACCAGTTCAAGGCCGACATCAAGGCCAAGCAGGCCGCCGGGAAGAAGGTCATCATCTCGGTCGGCGGCGAGAAGGGCACCGTGGCGGTGAACAGCGCCGCCTCGGCCACCGCCTTCGCCGACTCCGTGTACGCGCTGATGCGGACGTACGGCTTCGACGGCGTCGACATCGACCTGGAGAACGGGCTGAACGCCACCTACATGACGCAGGCGCTGCGCGCCCTGTCGGCCAAGGCCGGGCCGTCCATGATCCTCACCATGGCGCCGCAGACCATCGACATGCAGTCGACGTCCAACTCCTACTTCCAGACGGCGCTGAACGTGAAGGACATCCTCACGGTCGTCAACATGCAGTACTACAACAGCGGGTCCATGCTGGGCTGCGACGGCAAGGTCTACAGCCAGGGCACCGTGGACTTCCTGACCGCGCTGGCCTGCATCCAGCTCGAGGGCGGGCTCGCCCCCTCCCAGGTCGGTCTCGGGCTGCCGGCCTCGACCCGTGCCGCGGGCGGCGGGTACGTGGCGCCGAGCGTCGTCAACAACGCGCTGGACTGCCTGACCAAGGGCACCGGCTGCGGGTCCTTCAAGCCGGCCAGGACCTACCCCGGCCTGCGGGGCGCCATGACCTGGTCGACCAACTGGGACGCCTCGACCGGCAACGCCTGGTCGAACGCGGTGGGGCCGCACGTGCACGCGCTCCCCTGACCCGAACGCACCTCCCCGCGAACGCCCCGGCCGTGGCCAACGGCCGGGGCGTTCCCGCGTCCGTACCGCCCCGCACGGAAGGCGACAGCGGACGGGTGTGACGGGGCTCACGCGACCGGCACCGCCGCCGGGTGAAACATTTCCCCGGGCCCACCGCATCAAGGAGGTGAAGACGATGCGGGATCGGCCCCGGGGGGAACGCATGAGACAGGTCCGCGCGGACGAGTACGCCGAGTTCGCGACGGCGCGGGCCGGGCATCTGTACCGCTCCGCGTGCCTGCTGACCGCCGGTGACACCCATCTGGCGGAGGACCTGGTCCAGGAGACGCTCGGCCGGCTGTACGTCCGCTGGCCGCGCATGGCCCGGGTCGGCAATCCGGCCGGGTACGCGCAGACCGTCCTCACCCGCGCCTTCCTCGCCCATCAGCGGCGCCGGGGCAGCACCGAGCGGGCGATGGACGTCTTTCCCGACCTGCCCGGTGCCGCCGACGGGGACGCCTCCCTGCGGCTGACGCTGCTGGCGGCGCTGGCCCGCCTCTCCGCCAAGGACCGGGCCGTGGTGGTCCTGCGGTACTGGGAGGACCGCTCGGTCGAGGAGACCGCCGACGTCCTGAACGTCAGCTCGGCCGCGGTGCGCACCCGCTGCGTCCGCGCCCTCGCCCGGCTGCGGGAGCTGCTCGGCGAGGATCTCGCGGAGTACGCCAGACCCTGACCCGGCCCCCGGCCCGCCCCGAACGACCACGTCACCTCACACCTCGCGGAAACGGTGGTTCTGCCATGCCCGTTGACCAGCACAGCGACCCCTTCGAGGACCGGTTCGCCGCCGCCCTGCGCGACACCGGCGCCGGCTTCGACGCCGACCGGGCGGCACTCACCGCCGCGGGGCGGACCCGCGGGCGGCGGCTGAGGCTGCGGCGCCGGGCCGCCGTGGCCGGGTGCGCCGCCGGCATCGCACTGGTGCTGTCGCTTATACACATCT
>NZ_WYCT01000035.1 GCF_011008945.1 Streptomyces harenosi | reverse complement strand
CCCCCGCCCCCACTGCCTCCGGCCACCGCCCGGCCGCTATTCCGCTTAGGGCCGAGCCCCTGGCCTGCACCTCTTCGGCGGCCCGCCACCACCTGTTGCGTTGGCCACCTCGTCGCCCGTGGTGACATTCCGTTTGGGTTTTCGGACCGTCAACCGGAAGACTGCACCCGTGACGTCCCGTATCCCGCGCGACTCCAGGCTTCGACTCGTCCGTCCGCGACCCCTGGCCGCCGCCCCCGCAGCCGTGAACCAGCGGCGCCCGCGCCGCGCCGCCCCGCGCCCGCCGGAGGGCACCCCGGCCCGCTCGGAGCTGGCCAGAATGGCACGCTCGGGCCTGGCCGGCGCGGTGCGCGTCGCCCGCTGGGCGGACGCCACCCTCGGCCCCGGCCGGGCCGGCGCGACCGCCGACGGCAAGGCCACGCTCTCCGACGCGACCGCCGAACGGGCGGCGCGCGAACTCGGCCTGACCGTCGCCCAGGTCCGCGCCGACTGGGACACCGCCCGCCTGGCCGGTCTGGTCGAGGTGCACGGCGACAGCGCCCGCCCCGGCTGGCGGCTGCGCGCCTGGGACCGCGACGACAGCGCCGTCCTGCGCGGCTGGGTCGCCCTCTTCGACGCCTGGTCGCTCGCCCACCCCGAACCCGCCGGCCACGAGCCGGCCGCCGTCGCCGAGGTCGTCTCGGCGATGCCCCAGGTGCTCTCCTTCCTCCAGCTCTCCGCCGGGCCCGTGCCCCTCGCCCAGCTCCTCGACCTCCTGGAGCAGCGCGTCACCGAACTGCGCACCGAGCGCTGCGAGGTCCCCTACGGCCCGCGCCCCGAGCCCGAGACCCCCGCGGCCGCCGGGGACGCGCCGCTCGCCCCGCTCCTGGACTGGGCCCTGCACGCCCTCGCCTCGGTCGGCGCCCTCACCTGCGGTGACGGGCAGGCCACGCTCACCCCGCTCGGCAGTTGGGCCGTCTGGGTCAAGCTGGAGCAGATCTGCGTGGCCGCGCAGAGCCCCGCCGGGAACATCGAGCGGTCCGCCGAGGACATGCTGCGCGGCTGCGCCCAGCTCCGCCCCAACGCGGCCCGCGCCGAGTACCGGGCCTGGCTCGCCGCCCGCCCCGTCGGCAGCGCCGTCGCCGAGCTCCTCGCCGCGGCCCGCGGCGACGACGCCCTGCTGCGCGGCCTCGCCTTCGAGGCGCTGCGCGTCGTCGGCGCCCCCGCCGAGCCCGACGTCCGGGCCGTGCTCGACGAGCCGACGCTGCGGCCCTACGCCCTGCTGTGGCTGGCCGAGCACGACGGGGCCGACCCGGAGGACGCCCACGAGGTCCTCACCCGCGAGGAGGCCACCTGGCTGTGGGTCGACACCGCCGCCGCCGTCGCCGACCACGGCGAGGCCCCGATGCTGGTGCGGCACCTGGAGTCCGCGGTGCAGCCGACCGTGCCCGCGCTGCTCGACGAGGTGCGGGCCGTCGGGCACCCCCGGACCGTGCAGGTCCTGGTCGCGCTCGCCGCGGCCCACCCCGACCCGGCCCTGGCCAAGGCGGTGCGCCGGGCGGCGTTCCAGGTCCACACCGGCGGTAGCTGACCGCCCCGGGGCGCCGCCCCGGCCCCGGGCCGGCGGGCGCGCGCCCCGGCCGGGCACCCGCTGCGGACCGGGCCGCTCAGCCCCCTGCCCGGGGGGCGTACGTGCCAAAGCTCCAGACGTTGCCCTCCAGGTCCCGGGCCATGTAGTCCCGGGACCCGTACTCCTGGTCCGCCGGAGGCATCAGGATCTCCGCGCCGTGCTCCACGGCCCGCCGGTGATGCGCGTCCACGTCGTCCACGACGACGTAGACCCCGGACGGGCCCGCGCCCCTCATCGCCTCGTCGAAGCGGCTGCCTGTGCCCTTGGAGCCGAGCATCACCACACCGTCGCCCTGCGCGAGCTCCGCGTGCGCCACCGAGCCGTCCTCGCTCTGGTGGACGGCCACCGCCGTGAAGCCGAAGGCCTCCGTGAGCTGCCGGATCGCCGCCCTCGCGTCCGCGTACAGCAGCGCCGGGCAGACGCCCGGAGTGCCGGCGCCGGTGCCTGTCACAGCGATCACTCCCTCGTGAGCCGGAAAAACTGGTTGCACGGCCCCGCTAGACTGAACCCCATGGCCATTCTCCTCGCGCATTAGACGGCGGGCCCGTCCTCAGCCGCCCGTCCCGCCATCCCAACCGCCCAGGAGTCTGTCCGTGATCTCCGCCTCCGGCATCGAGCTGCGCGCCGGCGCCCGTGTCCTCATCGAGTCCGCCACCTTCCGCGTCGCCAAGGGCGACCGCATCGGCCTGGTCGGCCGCAACGGCGCCGGCAAGACGACGCTCACCAAGTGCCTGGCCGGCGAGGCCATCCCCGCCGCCGGCACCATCACCCGCTCCGGCGAGGTCGGCTACCTCCCGCAGGACCCCCGCACCGGCGACCTCGACGTGCTCGCCCGCGACCGCATCCTCTCCGCCCGCGGCCTGGACGTCCTGATCCGCAAGATGCGCGAGAACGAGCAGCGCATCGCCAACGGCAAGGGCGCCACCCGCGACAAGGCGATGAAGCAGTACGAGCGCCAGGAGACGGAGTTCCTCACCAAGGGCGGGTACGCCGCCGAGGCCGAGGCCGCCACCATCGCCGCCGCGCTCAACCTGCCCGACCGGGTCCTCGGCCAGCCGCTGCACACGCTCTCCGGCGGTCAGCGCCGCCGTATCGAGCTGGCCCGGATCCTCTTCTCCGACGCGGACACCCTGCTGCTGGACGAGCCGACCAACCACCTCGACGCCGACTCGATCATCTGGCTGCGGGACTACCTCAAGACCTACCGCGGCGGCTTCATCGTGATCTCCCACGACGTCGACCTGGTCGAGACGGTCGTGAACAAGGTCTTCTACCTGGACGCCAACCGCGCCCAGATCGACGTCTACAACATGGGCTGGAAGCTCTACCAGCAGCAGCGCGAGGCGGACGAGAAGCGCCGCAAGCGCGAGCGGGCCAACGCCGAGAAGAAGGCCGCCGCCCTCAACGCCCAGGCGGACAAGATGCGCGCCAAGGCCACCAAGACGGTCGCCGCGCAGAACATGGCCCGCCGCGCGGAGAAGCTGCTGTCCGGCCTGGAGGAGGTCCGCCAGCAGGACAAGGTGGCCAAGCTCCGCTTCCCCGAGCCCGCTCCCTGCGGCAAGACCCCGCTGATGGCCGAGGGCCTGTCGAAGTCGTACGGCTCCCTGGAGATCTTCACCGACGTCGACCTGGCCATCGACAAGGGCTCCCGCGTCGTCATCCTCGGCCTCAACGGCGCGGGCAAGACGACGCTGCTGCGCCTGCTCGCGGGTGTCGAGCAGCCCGACACGGGTGCCGTCGTCCCCGGCCACGGCCTCAAGCTCGGCTACTACGCCCAGGAGCACGAGACCCTCGACCCCGACCGCACGGTCCTGGAGAACATGCGCTCCGCGGCGCCCGACATGGATCTCGTCGAGGTCCGCAAGGTGCTCGGCTCGTTCCTGTTCTCCGGCGACGACGTGGACAAGCCGGCCGGTGTCCTCTCCGGCGGCGAGAAGACCCGGCTGGCCCTGGCCACCCTGGTGGTCTCCTCGGCCAACGTGCTGCTGCTGGACGAGCCGACCAACAACCTCGACCCGGCCAGCCGCGAGGAGATCCTCGGCGCGCTGCGCACCTACAAGGGCGCGGTCGTCCTGGTCACGCACGACGAGGGCGCCGTCGAGGCGCTCCAGCCGGAGCGGATCATCCTGCTGCCCGACGGCGTCGAGGACCTGTGGGGCTCCGACTATGCGGACCTCGTCGCCCTCGCTTGATCGAACGGCTGATCCCCGCGTATGGATCATTCGGCCGATCCGTGATCCATCATCTGTGTGAGATCTCCTCGTACCGAGGTGTGTCATACACCGATATGACGGCCGGGCCCTCCTTCGCCGAGGGCCCGGCCGTCGCGCCTTTCTGACCTGGCCTTTCGCGGCCGAACTCGTTCGACCCTACGGACGCCCTCGCATGGAATTGGAGATTCCGGATGTGGGGACGCACTCCCGTCGTCACGGACTTGTCTCACGGACCTTGCCGAATGGGTGGCCATCGGGCCCCGGAGGGGTGATCATGAGGAGACCAGAGCGCACTTCCCATGAGGAGGCACGGGTGGCCGAGACTCTGAAGAAGGGCAGCCGGGTGACCGGCGCCGCGCGCGACAAGCTCGCGGCAGACCTGAAGAAGAAGTACGACGCCGGTGCGAGCATCCGGGCGTTGGCCGAGGAGACCGGCCGCTCGTATGGCTTCGTGCACCGCATGCTCAGCGAGTCGGGCGTCACGCTCCGAGGGCGTGGCGGGGCGACGCGGGGCAAGAAGGCTCCATCGGCCTGACGTCCCCGGGCGGCCCCACGGCTTCGATGGTGGCCACCCGGTCGGCCGGCTGATCGACCGGGTGGTTACTGTGCAGTCACTTAGGGATGCCGTACGCAGTCCCGTACGGCACTCACGACGACCGCACCCACCGGAGGCGCCCCATGGCTTCGCCCGCCCAGGACCACGGCCCCAACAGTCCGGTCCTCGACCAGGACGGCGTACGGCTCACCGTCGACGACGCGATCGCCACGGTGACGCTGACCAACCCGGCCAAGCGCAACGCCCAGAGCCCCGCCCTGTGGCGGGCGCTCACCGAGGCCGGGCGCCGGCTGCCGGGGTCCGTGCGTGTCGTCGTGCTGCGGGCCGAGGGCAAGTCCTTCTCGGCCGGGCTCGACCGGCAGGCGTTCACGCCCGAGGGCTTCGACGGCGAGCCGTCGTTCCTCGACCTCGCGCGCGGCGGCGACGCCGAACTGGACGCGACCATCGCCGAGTACCAGGAGGCGTTCACCTGGTGGCGGCGCGGCGACATCCTGTCGATCGCCGCCGTGCAGGGACACGCCATCGGGGCGGGCTTCCAGCTCGCCCTCGCCTGCGATCTGCGTGTCGTCGCCGACGACGCGCAGTTCGCCATGCGGGAGACCAGCCTCGGACTCGTCCCCGACCTCACCGGCACCCACCCCCTGGTCGGGCTCGTCGGCTACGCCCGCGCGCTGGAGATCTGCGTGACCGGGCGGTTCGTCACGGCCGGCGAGGCCGTCAGCACGGGGCTGGCGAACCTCGCCGTGCCGGCGGACCAGCTCGACGCCGCCGTACGCGACCTGGCCTCGGCCGTCCTCTCCGCGCCGCGCGATGCCGTGATCGAGACCAAGGGCCTGCTCCAGGGCGCGGTGGACCGGGACTACGAGGCCCAGCGCGCCGCGGAGCGGGCCGCCCAGGCACGCCGTCTGCGGGACCTGGCCGGCCTCGGCGAGTAGCGTGGCGCCCGCCCGGACCCGCCGGGCCCGGTCAGTCGACCGCCGTGACCAGCACCGCCACCGCGGGGTGATCCGGCAGGGCGTCCGACACCGCCGCGCGGACCCGCCGGGCCACCTCCACGGCCCGGTGGTCCGCGGCCACCGCGAGCTCCACCCGGACGTGCCGGGGCGGCAGGGCCGCCTCCGGCGCGTGCGCGTGCTCGCCGACCCGCACGGGGCGGCCCAGCGCGGTCGTCAGCCGGGTCACGCCCGCCACCGCCACGGCGGCCGCCGCGGCCCGGCCCTCGTCGCCCTCGGCCGGGACGGGGGCCGCCGCCCCCGGCGCCTCCCGCGGTGGCGCGGCCCCGGCGCCCGTCTCCTCCAGTAGCCCGGTCACCCGCAGGTCCACCTCCTCCACCGTCAGGCCGAGCCGCCCGGCCGCCGCCGCGAGCGCCGCGCGCAGCCGGGCGGCCGCCGCCGGCAGCGGCTCGGTGGCCGCCGCCGCGCACTCCGCCGTCACCCGCAGCGGCCCGGGCGGCAGCGCGCTCGGCGGCGGCGGCACGGCCGGCTCCTGCGCGCGGCCGGGATCGGCGTGCGCGACCCGCACCCCGTCCAGGCGCACGCCCGGCACGTCCCGCGCCGCCTCGCGCAGCACCTCTCGCACCGCCCGCTCCGTGATCCACGCGCCATCCCGCGGCCCGCCCAGGGGGAGGAACCTGCCCAGCCCCACCTGCTCCCGTACCGCCCGTGCCAACCGGTCCGCCGTCGTCATTCCTCCAGCCTGCCGTATCCCTGGCGCGCGATCGCGCAACGGCGCTTACGGTGGTCGCAGAACGACGACCGAAAGGGACGTACGGCGATGAGCGAGACCACGGAACGGAACCAGGACCCCGGCGGCGCGATCAGGGCGCAGAGCTCCAGGCGGGGCGGCTCGGACCCCGGCACCCGCGGACGGACCACCATCGCCGACGGTGTCGTGGAGAAGATCACCGGAATGGCCGCTAGGGACGTCGACGGCGTGCACGCCATGGGCAGCGGCATGTCGCGCACCTTCGGAGCCATGCGCGACCGGGTCCCCGGCGGGACCAAGTCGGTCACGCGCGGGGTGAAGGCCGAGGTCGGCGAGAAGCAGACCGCGCTCGACCTGGAGATCGTCGTCGAGTACGGCGTGTCGATCGCCGACGTCACCCGGGACGTGCGGGAGAACGTGATCGCCGCCGTCGAGCGGATGACCGGCCTGGAAGTGGTCGAGGTCAACATCGCGGTCGGCGACGTCAAGCTGCCGGACGAGGAGGAAGAGGAGCCGGAGCCCCGGATCCAGTGACCCCGGCCGGGCAGGGGCGGGCCCTGCCCGCCTCGCGCCGCCTCCCACCGCCACCCCGCCACCCCGTCCGTCACCCCGTCACCCCGATCGCCCTGAGGAGCTGAGGAGCGCACCATGAGCATGGCCGTGGCCGGCATGATCGCCGGAATGGCGCTGGGCTTCGCCGGATACTTCGGCGGATTCGGCGCCTTCCTCCTGGTGGCCGCCCTGGGCGCCGTCGGGCTCGTCGTCGGCCGGTTCCTGGAGGGGGACTGGGAACTCGGCGACTTCTTCCGCGCGCGTGACGACCGCCGGCGGTGACCGCCGTGAGCAGTGGCACCGGTGAGCTCGGCGGCACCCCCGCCGCCGTCCCGCCGGGGCAGCGCGGCGCGACCAGGATCGCCGACCGGGTCGTCGCGAAGATCGCCGCCCAGGCGGCGCGCGAGGCGGTGGGCGAGCTCCCCCCGGACGCCTCGCGCCCCCGCGCCACCGTCGCCGTGCACCGCGACACCGCCCGGGTCCGCGTCCACCTCGACCTCGGCTACCCCGGCGACATCGGCGCCCGGTGCGGCCGGGTGCGCCGCCGGGTCACCGAACGGGTGGGCGCGCTGACGGGCATGACGGTGCCGGAGGTCGCCGTCCTGGTGGAGCGGCTGCACCCGGTACCGGAGGACGGCGCGGCACACGGGAGGACCCGATGAGCGAGCCCAGGAACACCCCGGACGGCACCCCCGCCGACGACGCCCCGGACGCCGGGCCGCGCGCACCGGTCATGGAGAAGGCGGCCGGCACCGGGCAGACGCCCCCCGCCGCGCCCGGCGGCGCCCCCGGGCGGGCCGGCCGCTTCTGGTCGGCGCGCCGCGTCCCCGCGGGCATCACCGCCCTGCTGCTCCTGCTCCTCGCGGGCGCCTTCCTCTACGACATCGCCGCCGTACGCGCCGACCGGCCCGCCCTCGCCTGGCGCCGGGAACTGGCCCGGCAGCTCGCCCGGCGGCCCCTGGAGGACACCTGGGTGCTGACCGGCGCGGCCGTCGCCGCCGCGCTCGGGCTGTGGCTGCTGCTCCTGGCCGTCACGCCCGGCCTGCGGGACCTGCTGCCGATGCGGCGCACCCACCCCGACGTACGGGCCGCACTCCACCGCGGCGCCGCCGCGACGGTGCTGCGCGACCGGGCCGTGGCCGTCGCCGGCGTGCAGTCGGCCCGGGTGCGGACGGGCCGGCGGAAGGCGAAGGTCCGAGCGGTGGCGCACTTCCGGGAACCGGAGGAGGTACGCGCCGACCTGCACACCGCGCTCGGCGACGCCGTGCAGGCCCTGGGACTGGCCCGGCCGCCCGCCGTGTCGGTGCGGGTGGCGCGGCCCGGACGGTCCGGACGGAAGGGATGAGGCCGGTGCGCACCACCGTCAACCGTGTCCTGCTCGCCCTCGTGGGCGTCGTCCTGCTCGCCCTCGGCGGCTCGGTGCTGGCCGTCGGACTGGGCGCCCCGGCGCCCTCGTGGTGGATCCACCACGGCCGGCGCGACGTGCTGCTCAGTGACGCCGAGCGGACCCGCTGGCGGGACACCGGCTGGTGGTGGCCGGTGGTCCTGGCCGCCCTCGCCGTGCTCCTGCTGCTCGCCCTGGCATGGCTGGCGGCGGTACTGCGCCGGCGCCGCCTCGGCGAGATCCTCGTCGACACCGGCGACGGCGAGGGCGCGGTGCTGCGCGGCCGGGCCCTGGAGAGCGCGCTGGCCGACGAGGCGGGCCGCCCCGACGGTGTGGAACGCGCGCAGGTGCGGCTCACCGGCCGGCGCGGCGCCCCGCGCTCCCGCGTACGGCTGCTGCTCGCGCCGCACCTGGACCCCGCCACCGCGCTGCACGACCTGACCACCGGCCCACTGGCGCACGCCCGGGAGGCGGCGGGGCTCGCCGCCCTGCCGACGGAGGTACGGCTCAAGGGCGTCCGGCACCGCGCCGAGCGCGTCACCTAGCGCCGCGGCCGCACCCCCGCCCCGCGCGAGGGCGGCGACGGCGTGCGCGGGGTCAGAACCCGTGCCGCACCCCGCCGTCCACCGGCAGCATGACGCCCGTCAGGTACGACGCCGCCGGGGACAGCAGGAACGCCGCCGCGCGGCCGAACTCCTGCGGGGTCCCGTACCGGCGCAGCGGGATGCGGGAGGCGGCGGCCGCGCGCGTGGCCTCCGGGTCGGCGGACATGCCGTCCAGCTCGCGCACCCGGTCGGTGTCGATGCGGCCCGGCAGCACGCCGACGACGCGGATGCCGCGCGGGCCCAGCTCGTCCGCCAGGGACTTGGCGAAACCGGCCAGACCCGGGCGCAGCCCGTTGGAGACGGTCAGCCCCGGGATCGGCTCGTACACCGACCCGGACAGCACGAAGCCGATGACGCCGCCTTCCTCCAGCTCCGCCGCGGCCGCGCGGGCCAGGCGCACCGCACCGAGGAAGACCGACTCGAACGCCGCCCGCCACTGCTCGTCCGTGGTGTCGGCGACGAAACCGGGCGGCGGTCCGCCGACGCTGACCAGGACGCCGTCGAAGCCCCCGAAGTGCTCGCGCGCGGCGGCGATCAGCCGTCCGGCCGCCTCCGGGTCGGCGTTGTCGGCGGCCACCCCGACCGCGTTCGGGCCCAGCGCGGACGCCGCGTCGGCGACGCTCTTCCCGTCCCGCCCCGTGATGATCACCTTCGCGCCGTCCGCGACCAGTTCCCGCGCGGTGGCGTTGCCCAGGCCCCGGGTGGCGCCGGTGACCACGTACACCCGGTCCTTCAGTCCAAGATCCATGGCCCTATCCTGCCCGCTCCTGCCCGAACAGGGCGAGGGCGGTGTGCACCAGGCCGATGTGGCTGAAGGCCTGCGGGAAGTTCCCCAGCTGGCGGCCGGCCACCGGGTCGTACTCCTCGGCCAGCAGACCCACGTCGTTGGCGAGCCCCACCAGCCGCGCGAACAGCTCCTCGGCCTCCTCGGTGCGGCCGGTCATGTGCAGCGCGTCCGCGAGCCAGAACGAGCACACCAGGAAGGTGCCCTCGCTGCCGGGCAGCCCGTCGACGGGGTCCTCGGTGCTGTAGCGGCGCACCAGGCCGTCGCGGGTCAGTTCCTTGGCGACGGCGTCGATGGTGCCGAGCACCCGCGGGTCGTCGGGCGGCAGGAAGCCCACGCGCGGGATGAACAGCAGCGCGGCGTCCAGTTCGCGCGAGCCGTAGGACTGGGTGAAGGTGCCTCGCCCGGGGTCGTAGCCCCGCTCGCACACCTCCCGGTGCACCTCCTCGCGCAGCGCCCGCCACTCCTCCAGGTCGCCCTCCAGCTCGGGGTGGCGCTCCAGGGTGCGCACGGCCCGGTCGGCGGCCACCCACACCATCACCTTCGAGTGCACGAAGTGGCGGCGCCCGCCGCGCACCTCCCACAGCCCCTCGTCCGGCTGCCGCCACACCGTCCGCAGGAACCGCATCAGGGAGCGCTGCAACTGCCACATCTGCGGCTTGTCGGGCAGGCCCGCCGTGCGGGCCAGCGACAGGGTGTCCATCACCTCGCCGAAGACGTCGAGCTGGAGCTGGTTGACGGCGTCGTTGCCGATCCGTACGGGGGTGGACTCGTCGAAACCGGACAGCCACGGCAGCTCGAACTCCGGCAGCCGCCGCTCACCGGCCAGCCCGTACATGATCTGCAGGTCCGCCGGGCTGCCCGCGACCGCGCGCAGCAGCCAGTCCCGCCACGCCTCGGCCTCCTCCAGGTACCCGGCCGCCAGCAGCGCGCCCAGGGTGAGGGTGGAGTCGCGCAGCCAGCAGTAGCGGTAGTCCCAGTTGCGGACGCCGCCGGGCTCCTCGGGCAGCGAGGTGGTGGCGGCGGCCACGATGCCGCCGGTCGGCTTGTAGGTGAGCGCCTTGAGGGTGATCAGGGAGCGCACCACGGCGTCCCGGTACGGGCCGTCGTAGCGGCAGCGGGCCGCCCAGGCCCGCCAGTCGGCGACGCTGTGGCGCAGCGCCTCGTACGGGTCGATCTGCGCGGGGCGCGGCTCGTGCGAGGGGTGCCAGGTGAGGACGAACGCCACCTTCTGCCCGGCGGCGACGGTGAACTCGGAGTGCGTCCCGTAGTCGTGCCCCCAGGTGGGGACCTCCGGGACACTGCGCAGCCACGCCGCGTCCGGGCCGGCGACGGCCACCCGGTGGCCGTCGGTGCGGCGCATCCAGGGCACGACCGAGCCGTAGTCGAAACGCAGCCGCAGCGCGCTGTGCACGGTGACCTCGCCGCGCAGGCCCTCCACGACCCGGACGAGATCCGGCGCGCGGTCGCGCTGGGGCATGAAGTCGGTGACGCGGACCGCGCCCTGGGCGGTCTCCCACTCGGTGTCCAGGACGAGGGTGTCGCGGCGGTAGGCGCGCCGGGTGCAGCGCCCGGCGCCCTTGGGGGCGATGCGCCAGTGGCCGTTGTCCTCGTCGCCGAGCAGTTTGGCGAAGCAGGCCGCCGAGTCGAACCGGGGCAGGCACAGCCAGTCCACGGAGCCGTCCGTGCCGACCAGGGCCGCGGTCTGTTCGTCGCCGATGAGCGCGTAGTCCTCGATACGGGGATGCACGGCATTCCGTCTTCCCGGCGGGTGACGGGGCAATCAGGCAGGACACCGCCCGCGGTGCGGGACGCCGGGCGCGGGTGCTACACCGCCGCCGGCTGTGCCGCTTCCGTCTCCTCCTCGCTGGCCGCCCCCGCCCGCTCCCGGGCCTCGCGGCGGACCAGCACCAACCAGCCGAACGGGACGGCCGCGGCGAACAGCCACCACTGGATGGCGTACGCCAGGTGCGGGCCGATGTCGTCGTGCTCGGGGGCCGGGAGCAGTTCGGGGGAGCCGCCCGAGGGCTTCGGGGCGGTGAGCTCCACATAGCCGCCGAGGACCTGCTCGCCGAGCCGCTCGGCCTGCTGCCGGCTGTTGATCAGCATGACCTGGCGGTCCGGCAGGCCCTGGACGTTCTTGATGCCGCTGCCCTCGGTCGTCTCGTCGGGCATCAGCCGTCCGGTGACGGTGATCTCCCCCTCCGGGGGCGCCGGGACCTCCGGGAACGCCGACTGGCTCCTGCGGTCCCCGGGGACCCAGCCGCGGTTGACGACCAGGACCTTGCCGTCGTCGAGGACGAAGGGGGTCAGCACGTGGTAGCCGACCTCGTCGTCCGCGTTGGTGCGGCGGCGCACGACGACCTCGCCGGCGGGGTCGAAGTGCCCTCTCGCCGTCACCCGGCGGTACAGCTTGTCCCGCTCGACCTCGGCCCCGGGCGAGGTCAGGGACTCGGCGGGCACGGGCCGGGCCGCCAGCGAGTCGGCGATCACCCGGTTCAGCGCGACCTTGTGCTCATGGCGGTGTAGCTGCCAGAAGCCCAGCTCGATCATCGTCGGGATGAGCGCGAGCGCCACGAGGGTGAGGATCACCCACTGGCGGGACAACAGGAAGCGGTACACCCCACGACGGTACAACCCGGCCGTGGGGTGCCCCCACCCGGGTGCGCTCAGACCCGGTCGACGATGCCCGCCTTCCCCTCGGCGCGGGCGCAGTGGGCGCCGCAGTACCAGTGGCCCTCGACCTCGACGCCCTGGCCGATGATCTGCACCCGGCAGTGCTCGCAGATGGGGGCCATGCGGTGGATCGCGCAGGAGAAGCAGTCGAAGACGTGCACCGCGCCCTGGGCGTGGATCTCGAACGTCATGCCGTAGTTGTTGCCGCAGACTTCACATGTCGCCATGGGCCACAGGGTGAGCCGTCGCCGCCGCGCGGGCGAGCGGGCGCCGGGCGAGTCGCCCGGCAATCACCCGTCCGCACCGGCCCGGGCCGCGGCCGGTCCGCCGCGGCGGCCCCGCACGGGGCGCCCGCGGCCGCGCGGGCCCCTGCCCGGCCGGCCGGTCCGTCCGCCCGTCCGGCCGTACGTCCGTACGTCCGTAGGTACGGAACCGTCCGCCCGGCGTGCGCACCCGTCCGCCCACCCACCCGTACGTCCGTCCGTCCGTACGGGACCGTCCGTCCGTCCGTCCGTACGGGACCGTCCGTCCGTCCGTCCGTACGGGACCGTCCGTCCGTCCGTCCGGTCAGCCGTCCGCCGGCTCGACGTCGCCGAGGAGCTGGCCGAAGGCGGCCTCGTCCACGATCGGCGTCCCGAACTGGCGCGCCTTGACCACCTTCGACGTGCCCGAGTCCGGGTCGTTGGTCACCAGCAGGCTGGTCAGCCGGGACAGGCTGGACGCGACGTGCAGCCCGGCCTCCGTCGCGCGGTCCTCCAGCAGCTCCCGCTCGACGGAGGTGTCCCCCGAGAAGGCGACCCGCATGCCCTGCTTGAGGCGTTTGCCCTCTTCGTACCGGCCCGGGTTGGGATAGGGGCACGCGGGCCTCTTGCGCGAGGGCCGCCAGCCGTTCCCCCGGTAGCCGCCGTACGCCGCCTGCCGTCCGATCCGGGGCGCGGGCCGGTCCGACCACTCGGTCAGCGGCCGGCACTCGTGCAGCGGCAGCCGGACGCCGCCCGCCGCCGCTGCGGCCAGGCTGGGCCGGAACGCCTCCGCCAGCACACGGGCGTCGTCCAGGGCGTGGTGGGCCCGCTTCTGGACGACACCGAAATGCGCGGCCAGCGACTCCAGCTTGTGGTTGGGCAGCGGCAGGCCGAGCTCCTTGGAGAGGGCGATGGTGCACAGCCGTTGCCGCACCGGCGCCTCGCGCTCCGCGCGCGCGTACTCCCGGGCGATCATCTGCCAGTCGAAGACGGCGTTGTGCGCGACGAGCACCCGGCCGTCGAGCCGGGCCGCGAACTCCTCGGCGATGTCCCGGAACAGGGGCGCCCCTTGCAGAACGTCGCTCGTCAGACCGTGTATCCACACCGGACCCGGGTCCCGCTCGGGGTTGACCAGCGTGTACCAGTGGTCCTCGACCTCGCCCCGCGCGTCCAGCCGGTAGACGGCCGCGGAGATGATCCGGTCGTCGCGGGCCAGGCCGGTGGTCTCCACGTCAACGACCGCGTATCCCTGCGGATACGCGGCCGGCCACGCTGGGGGAGGGGGCACTGCGGTCGTGGGGTCTTCGAGCATGGTCCCTGAGGATACGGGCCGCGACTGACAGCGCCGCCCGTCAGGTCGCCCCCTGGGCGGCCCGCCGAGCCGGGAATGACCGAGGTGTACTGATTCATCGGGTTTTCCGGCGACTCGCGGTCAGATTCCCTGCCCCGGGGACCGGTTCGCGGAGGCGCGGTCGCCCGCGTCACCGCGCACGGCCCGCCCGGTCAACCGCGCACGGCCCGTCCGGTCAACCGCGCACGGGCCCGTCCGGGCAACCGCGCACGGGCCCGCCCGCGTCACCGCGGACGGGCCCGCTCGCGTCGGCGTCGTCCGGGGAGGACGAGGACCGCGCTACTTCGTGACCGCGTCCAGCGCGTCCGCGATGCCGTGGCCGTAGAAGCCGTTGCGCTCCGCCGTGCCCTCGCACACCGCGTCGGTCTCGCCGTCGCCGTCGATGTCGTACGGCGTCGTGCACGGCGTGGCGTCGGCCTGCGCGTAGAGCAGCGACTTCACCTTGGCCGGGGAGGCGTCCGGATGCGTCGACCTGATGAGCGCGGCGACGCCCGCGACGTGCGGCGACGCCATCGACGTACCGGCCATGTAGCCCCACTTGCCGCCGGGCAGCGTGCCCAGGACCATGCCGTTGTCGGCGGGCGGCTCCGGCTTCTGGTACTCCGTCGAGTCACCGCCGGGCGCGGCGATGTCGACGACGCCCAGGCCGTGGTTGGAGAAGGACGACTTGATGCCCTTCGCGCCGGTCGCCGCGACCGTCACGACCCCCGGCAACTGGGTCGGGATGTCGTAGCACTCGGACGGGTCGACGACCCGGTCGGAGGGCGTGGTGTCGTTGGGGGAGGAGGGGTCGGCGATCTCGTCGGCCGCGAGGTCGTAGTTCTCGTTGCCCGCCGCGGCGACGTTGACCGCGCCCTTGCGCTCCGCGTACCGCGACGCCCGCGTCACGGCCTCCACGAGGGCCCTCTGGTCCGGGTCGTCCTTGCAGTTGAAGTACCAGGGATCGGTGTAATAGCTGTTGTTGGTCACCTCCACGCCGTGCTCGGCCGCCCACATGAAGCCGCACACCACGGCCTCGGTGTAGAAGAAGCCGTCCGGGTTGGACACCTTGATGCCGGAGACCTTCACGCCGGGCGCCACCCCCGTCATGCCGACGCCGTTCTTGGCGGCGGCGATCTCCCCGGCCACGTGCGTGCCGTGGGCGCTCTCGCCCGGACCCGGCCGCCAGGCGCCGTCGGTGGTGTCCGGCTTGCCCGACACACAGTCGGCCGAGGCCGCGCGGTCGAAGTTCGGCGCTATGTCGGGGTGGGTGTCGTCGACACCGGTGTCGATCACGGCGACCGTCACCCGGGAACTGCCCAGCGACTTCTCGTGCGCCTTGTCCGCCTTGATGGCGGGCAGGTCCCACTGGTACTTCTGCAGCGGATCCTGGCCGGCGGTGGCGCCGGCGGCGGCGACCTCCCGCGCGCCGAGCACCTTCGGGGTGCCCAGGTCGGCCGTGACGGCCGACGGCAGCGGCGCGGTGCGGGTGGCACCGGCCGAGTGCACCCCGCGCACCGCGCGGACCGCCTCGGCGAAGCCGGGGCCGTCCGCGTGGACGACGATCACGCCTATCCGGTCGTACGACGTCACGATGGTGCCGCCGGCCTCGGCTATCGCCCGCTTCACCTGTGGCGAAGGGGCCTGGCCGGGAAGGACGTTGACGACATAGCTCAGCGACGCCGCGTCGGCCGTGGCCGACGGGCCGTCCGCGGCGGCGGCCGGCCCGCCCGGCAGCAGGGCGAGGGCCGTCGCCAGGGCCATACCGGCCGGGACCGCCAGCGTGCGGCGGCGGCGCGGGTGTGGCGCTGTCATAGGTGGTGTCTCCCGTTCGTTCGAGTGCGGAAATCCCCTGGCCCGCGGGTCACTTCACCGCGCGCAGCGCGTTGACGATGCCGTGGCCGTAGAAGCCGTTGACGCGCCGGCCGCCCTCGCACACCGCGTCCTGGGTGCCGTCGCCGTTCTGGTCGTAGGAGGCCGGGCAGCCCGGGTTGTCCGCCTGGGCCTTCAGCAGCGCCTGGAGCTGGGCGGGGGTGGCGCGCGGGTAGGTCGACTTCAGCAGCGCGGCGACGCCCGCGGCGTGCGGCGAGGCCATCGACGTGCCCTGCAGGAAGGCGTACTGGTTGTTCGGCATGGTGGACAGGACCCGGCCGTCCTTCGACGGCGTGTCCGGGAGCTGGTAGAGCCGGTCACCGCCCGGGGCCGCGACGTCCACGACACCCCGGCCGTAGGAGGAGTAGTACGACTTGAGGTTCTGTACGCCCGTGGCGCTGACCGTGACCACGCCCGGGAGCTGGGTCGGCACGTCGAAGCACTCGTGCGGGTCGATGGTCCGCGTCACCGGCGTGGTGTCGTTGGGGCTGGTCTTGTCGACGATGGCGTCGGCGTCCAGGTCGTGGTTGGAGTTGCCGGCCGAGGCCAGGTGCAGGGTGCCCTTCTTCTGGGCGTAGAGCTGGGCCCGGTTGACCGCGTCGACGATCGCCTTCTGGTCGGGGTCGTCCATGCAGTTGTACAGCCACGGGTCCACGTAGTAGCTGTTGTTCGTGATCTCCACGCCGTGGTCGGCGGCGAAGACGAAGGCGCACACGACGTTCTCGGGGTAGAACAGGCCGCTGTCCGGGTCGCTCACCTTGATGCTCGACACCTTCACGCCCGGAGCGACACCGGCGACGCCGATGCCGTTGCGGGCGGCGGCTATCTCCCCGGCCACGTGCGTGCCGTGGTAGTCGTCGGCGGTGTACGGGCGCCAGGCGCCCTCGCTGGTGTCCGCCTTGCCGCCCACGCAGTTGGCGGACTGGGCCGCGGAGAAGTTCGGGGCCAGGTCCGGGTGGGTGTCGTCGACGCCGGTGTCGATGACGGCGACGGTCACCTTGCGGCTGCCCGGGTTGATCTGCGCGGCCTTGTCGGCGCCTATCGCGCGCAGGTCCCACTGGTCGGCCTCGAGGGGCTCGCTGCCCGGCTCGGCGGCGGAGGCCCGCGCGGTCTTCGCGGCCTGCGCCCCGGTCAGGAACTCCGCCGCGCCCGCGTCGGTGGTGCCCGCGGCGGTCAGCGGCGCGGTGCGCGTGGCACCGGCCGACTGCACGCCGCGCACGGCGCGGATCTCCTGCGCGAAGGCGGGGTTCGCGGAGTGGACGACGATCACGCCGATCTTCCCGTACGTGGCCACCACGGTGCCGCCGGCCGCCGCGATCGCCTTCTTGACCGACGCGAGGGTGCGGTGGTCCGTCGCCGTGTTGACGACGTACGCCAGCTCGGGGGCGTCCGCCGCCCGGGCGGAGCCCGCGGCCTGCGCGGCGCTCGGTGCGGTGGACGCGGCCGCCGGCAGGAAGCCGAGCGTGGCGGTCAGCGACAGGGCCAGCGGCACGGTGAGGGCGAGCCGGCGTCTGGAAGGCAGATGAGCCATGGGGTCTCCACATCATCCGGAAACGAAACCGGCCCGAGACACAGGTGGTGCTCGGGCAGGTACATGACGGGTGGTGCAGGGTGAAGCTATCTCCCGGACTCGCTGGCCAGCAATGACTCACAAGGGGTGACTTCCGCGGACTTCGGAAAGTGACCCCGCCGCTTGAACCGGTACCCGCCTCGCCCCGTGACGTTGGACAAGGAGCACGAGCAGCGTCGTGCCCCCTGTCGGATCACTCCCCGGGCGCCTACCATCGCGACCCGGCTCACGTGATCCACATCACCGTGAGGTCCAAGCCGTCATGTCCGTCGTACGAGGAGACTCCGTGGCCACCGACGCACCGCCCCCCTCGAAAGAGCAACACCGACTCCCCTCCACCGAGGAGTTCGCCGAGGTGCAGCAGAGCGCGGAGTTCGGTGAACTGCGCCGCTCCTTCCGCTCCTTCGCCTTCCCGCTGACGATCGCCTTCGTCGCCTGGTACCTGCTGTACGTGCTGCTGTCGAACTACGCCGGCGACTTCATGGGCGCCAGGCTGTTCGGCAACATCAACGTCGCGCTCGTCCTCGGCCTCGCCCAGTTCGTCACCACGTTCCTCATCGCCTGGTGGTACTCGCGGCACGCCGCCGCCAAGCTCGACCCCAAGGCCGAGGCCATCAAGACCCGGATGGAGGGCGGCGCGTGAACCTCGCCACCACGGCCACGACGCTCGCGGCCAACGAGGCCAGCCAGCACCGGCCCCTGATCATCTCCCTGTTCGCGGTCTTCGTCGTCGCCACCCTCGGCATCACCGTCTGGGCCGGCCGCCAGACCAAGGACGCCGCCGACTTCTACGCGGGCGGCCGCCAGTTCAGCGCCTTCCAGAACGGACTCGCCGTCTCCGGCGACTACATGTCCGCCGCGTCCTTCCTCGGCATCGCCGGCGCCATCGCCATCTTCGGCTACGACGGGTTCCTGTACTCCATCGGCTTCCTGGTCGCCTGGCTGGTGGCCCTGCTGCTGGTCGCCGAGCCGCTGCGCAACTCCGGCCGCTACACCATGGGCGACGTCCTCGCCTACCGGATGCGCCAGCGCCCGGTCCGCACCGCCGCCGGCACCTCCACCATCGTGGTGTCGATCTTCTATCTGCTGGCCCAGATGGCGGGCGCCGGCGTCCTGGTCTCGCTGCTGCTCGGCATCACCTCCGACGCCGGCAAGATCCTCATCGTCGCCCTGGTCGGCGTGCTGATGATCGTCTACGTCTCCATCGGCGGCATGAAGGGCACCACCTGGGTCCAGATGGTCAAGGCGGTGCTGCTCATCGGCGGCACCCTGCTGATCACCTTCCTGGTGCTGCTGAAGTTCGACTTCAACATCTCCGACCTGCTCGGCACCGCCGCCGAGAACAGCGGCAAGGGCGCGGCCTTCCTGGAGCCCGGCCTCCAGTACGGCGCCACCGGCACCTCCAAGCTGGACTTCATCTCCCTCGGCATCGCCCTGGTCCTGGGCACCGCCGGCCTGCCGCACATCCTGATCCGCTTCTACACGGTGCCCAACGCCAAGGCCGCCCGGAAGTCGGTGAACTGGGCCATCGGCATCATCGGCGCCTTCTACCTGATGACCATCGCGCTCGGCTTCGGCGCCGCCGCGCTGATCTCGCAGAAGGAGATCATCGAGTCCAACCCGTCCGGCAACACGGCGGCACCCCTGCTCGCCCTGCACATCGGCGGCGTCGACTCGGCCTGGGGCGCGATCCTGCTCGCCACCATCTCGGCGGTGGCCTTCGCGACCATCCTGGCGGTGGTCGCCGGCCTCACCCTCGCCTCGTCCTCGTCCTTCGCGCACGACATCTACGCCAACGTCATCCGCCGGGGGCAGGCCACCGAGAAGGAGGAGATGCGGGCGGCCCGCTGGGCCACCGTCTTCATCGGCGTCGTCTCCATCGCCCTCGGCGCCCTCGCCCGCGACCTGAACGTGGCCGGCCTGGTCGCCCTGGCCTTCGCCGTCGCCGCCTCCGCCAACCTGCCGACGATCCTCTACAGCCTCTTCTGGAAGCGGTTCACCACCCAGGGCGCGCTGTGGTCGATCTACGGCGGCCTGATCGTCGCCGTCGGCCTGGTGCTGTTCTCACCGGTCGTCTCCGGCGACCCCAAGGCGATGTTCCCCGACGTCGACTTCGCCTGGTTCCCGCTGAAGAACCCCGGGATCATCTCCATCCCGTTCGGATTCCTGATGGGCTGGCTCGGCACCACCCTGTCCAAGGAGGAGCCGGACACCGGCAAGTACGCGGAGCTGGAGGTCCGGTCCCTGACCGGTACCGGCGCCCACTGACCCGCCCGCGGGCGGCCCCGTCGTGGATCGATCTGGTAGATCCCTACGACGGGGCCGCGCCCCACGTCGTGGGATCGGGCCGCTGTCGTTGTCGGCGCGGTCACGTAGGCTCGCCAGTATCGGAGGGGATGACGAGCCCCGCCGGTCCGCGTCGAGGGAGGGGGCCCACGTGCTCATCGACACCTACGGCCGAGTGGCCACCGACCTGAGGGTCTCGCTGACCGACCGCTGCAACCTGCGGTGCACCTACTGCATGCCCGAGGAGGGCCTGCAGTGGCTGGCCAAGCCCGACCTGCTCACCGACGACGAGATCGTCCGCCTCATCGGCATCGCGGTCACCGCCCTCGGCATCACCGAGGTCCGCTTCACCGGCGGCGAGCCCCTGCTGCGCCCCGGCCTGGTGGGCATCGTCGAGCGCGTCGCCGCCCTCGACCCGCGCCCCCGGACGTCCCTCACCACCAACGGCATCGGCCTCAAGCGCACGGCGGCGGCCCTGAAGGCGGCCGGCCTGGACCGGGTCAACGTCTCACTGGACACGCTGCGCCCGGACGTCTTCAAGGCCCTCACCCGCCGCGACCGCCACAAGGACGTGCTGGAGGGGCTGTCCGCGGCCCGCGAGGCCGGCCTGACCCCGGTCAAGGTCAACACGGTCCTGATGCCGGGGCTCAACGACGACGAGGCCCCCGACCTGCTCGCCTGGGCGGTCGCACACGACTACGAGTTGCGCTTCATCGAGCAGATGCCGCTGGACGCCCAGCACGGCTGGAAGCGCGAGGGCATGATCACCGCCGGGGACATCCTCGCCTCGCTGCGCACCCGCTTCGAGCTGACCCCGGAGGGCGCCGAGGAGCGCGGCTCCGCCCCCGCCGAGCGCTGGATCGTCGACGGCGGTCCCCACCGGGTCGGCGTCATCGCCTCCGTCACCCGCCCGTTCTGCGCCGCCTGCGACCGCACCCGCCTGACCGCCGACGGACAGGTGCGCACCTGTCTGTTCGCCACCGAGGAGACGGACCTGCGCGCCGCCCTGCGCTCCGGCGCCCCCGACGAGGAGATCGCCCGGATCTGGCGCCTGGCCATGTGGGGCAAGAAGGCGGGCGCCGGGCTGGACGACCCGTCCTTCGTCCAGCCGGACCGCCCGATGTCGGCGATCGGCGGCTAGGGTCTTCCGTCCGGAACAGGCCGGACCGGGGTGCCAGGGCCCGCGAGCCCGGCACGGTCAGGACGAGCAGCCCTGGGCCCGTCGTCCGGACCAGGCCGCGCGCCTACGCGCCCTGGGCGTGCTCCCACTCCGTCAGCGGGACCACGTCCTTCAGGAAGCCGCGCACCCCGAGGAACTGGGACAGGTGCTCCCGGTGCTCCTCGCAGGCGAGCCAGGTCTTGCGGCGCTCCGGCGTGTGGATCTTGGGGTTGTTCCAGGCCAGCACCCACACCGCGGCGGCGCGGCAGCCCTTGGCGGAACAGATCGGGGTGGTCTCGTCACTCACAGGTTTCGTCTCACAACTGCGTGCCGTCATGCCGCGAAGGGCCGGAGAAAAGGCGACGCCGAGCAGCCACGGGGGGAGCTGCCCGGCGTCGGTCCGTCGCTCCGACGGGGGATGCGGAGCGCCTACGAAGTATGTCACGGGTCACCCGCCGCCCGGCACCGGAACAACATGATTGATCTGAGCTTTTCTTGAGCTTGATCCGGAGGTGACCTCCGCCCGGGCCGTCCCCGCTGGTCAGGGCTGGTGGTGCGGCTCGCTCCGCGCGCCCGGCGCCGCCCCGGACGCCGCATTCCCGGAGTGTCCGGTGTCTTTGGTGCCTTTGGTGTCCGCGGGATCCCCGGGGGCGGAGGCGGCCGTGCCCTCGTCGGCTCGGGGCGGTGCGATCATGGGCCGCGTCGGGGCCATCACGAACGTCGACGGCAGCGACGGCGCGTTCTCCCGGCCCGCGTTGGCGATCACCACCGCGATGTAGGGCAGCACCGCGCCCAGGACCAGGGCCACGACCGCGACGTGCCGCTCCACGTTCCACAGGCAGGCCGCCAGGATCACCGACAGGGTGCGGACCGTCATCGAGATCACGTACCGGCGCTGCCGCCCGCGCACGTCCTCCTGCAGACCCGTCCGGGCCCCGGTGATCCGGAACACCTGGGCGTTGCCGCCGCCATGCTGCTTCCGCATCACATCCACCATCCGCCCGTATCGGACCCGCCCCGCCTGCGCCGTGGTCCACGACCGCCCGGGGACACCGGTCGCGGACAGCTCCCACGTTACGCCGCGCCTGCGTCCCCTACGAGGCCGGGGCACCTCCTGCCCGCGTGGGCGGCGTGCGCCGTACCGCGTACGGCCCGCCCCGGCATGCGGCGCAGGCCCGACGGCCCGACACTGGCGGTAATGCTCACGTCGAGCCGTACGAGGAGGCAGCCATGGGCTGGTTGTGGGCGATCATCGTCGGATTGGTGCTGGGGCTGCTCGCCAAGGCGATCATTCCCGGGAAGCAGCACAGCCCTCTGTGGCTGACCGTCCTGTTCGGCATGCTGGGGGCCATCGCCGGCAACGCGATCGCCCGGGCGGCCGGCGTGGACGCGACCCCCGGCATCGACTGGTGGCGCCATGTGTTCCAGCTCGTCGCCGCGATCGTCATCGTCGCCGTCGGGGACGCGCTCTACCGGGCGACCCTGGGCCGGCGCAAGCAGCGGGTCTGAACGCGGTCGGGCGGGCGGGTGACACCCGCCCGCCCGCGTCCGCGGCCCGGTACGGCCTGATCCGGACCGAACGTCCCTAGGCGCCCGTGACCTCGACCGCGGCCAGGTTCTTCTTGCCCCGGCGCAGCACCAGCCAGCGGCCGTGCAGCAGGTCCTCCCGCGCGGGGACCGCGTCCTCGGAGGGCACCTTGGCGTTGTTCACGTAGGCGCCGCCCTCCTTGACCGTGCGGCGCGCGGCGGACTTGCTGGCCACCAGGCCGACCTCGGCGAACAGGTCCACGACCGGGGCGAGCTCGGCGACCCGGACGTGCGGCAGCTCCGACAGGGCCGCGGCCAGCGTGGCCTCGTCCAGCTCCGCCAGCTCTCCCTGGCCGAAGAGGGCCTTGGACGCGGCGATCACGGCGGCCGTCTGGCCGGCGCCGTGCACCAGCGTGGTCAGCTCCTCGGCCAGCGCCCGCTGGGCGGCCCGCGCCTGCGGGCGCTCCTCGGTCTGCCGCTCCAGCTCCTCCAGCTCCTCGCGGGACCTGAAGGAGAGGATCCGCATGTACCGCGAGATGTCCCGGTCGTCCACGTTCAGCCAGAACTGGTAGAACGCGTACGGGGTGGTCATCTCCGGGTCGAGCCACACGGCGCCGCCCTCGGTCTTGCCGAACTTGGTGCCGTCCGCCTTGGTCATCAGCGGCGTGGCGTAGGCGTGGACCGTGGCGTCGGGCTCCAGCCGGTGGATCAGGTCCAGGCCCGCCGTCAGGTTGCCCCACTGGTCGCTGCCGCCCTGCTGGAGCGTGCAGCCGTACCGGCGGTAGAGCTGGAGGAAGTCCATCGCCTGCAGGAGCTGGTAGCTGAACTCCGTGTAGCTGATGCCCTCGGAGGACTCCAGGCGCCGGGCGACGGACTCCTTCGTCAGCATCTTGTTGACCCGGAAGTGCTTGCCGATGTCGCGCAGGAACTCGATCGCGGACAGGCCCTGCGTCCAGTCGAGGTTGTTGACCATCACGGCCGCGTTCTCGCCCTCGAAGGACAGGAACGGCTCGATCTGGCGGCGCAGCTTCTCCACCCAGCCGGCGACCGTCTCCGGGTCGTTCAGCGTGCGCTCCGCGGTGGGGCGGGGGTCGCCGATGAGGCCCGTGGCGCCGCCGACCAGCGCCAGCGGCCGGTGGCCGGCCTGCTGGAGCCGGCGCACGGTGAGCACCTGCACCAGATGGCCCACGTGCAGGGACGGCGCGGTCGGGTCGAACCCGCAATAGTAGGTGACGGGACCGTCCGCGAGCGCCTTGCGCAAAGCGTCCTCGTCAGTGGACTGGGCGAAGAGCCCGCGCCACTTCAGCTCGTCGACGATGTCCGTCACGGTCGTACGTCTCCTTGAACGATGAACAGGTTCCCCGTGCGGGGTCCCCCCAGTCTATGGGGGACCCCCGACAGCTCAGACGCCCCGGCTGACCGAGCTCATGTTGAAGTCCGGCACCCGCAGCGGGGGCATCGCCGCCCGGGTGAACCAGTCGCCCCACTCCCGCGGCAGTGTCTTCTCCGTGCGCCCGGCCTGCGTGGCCCGCCCCAGCAGGTCCACCGGCGACTCGTTGAACCGGAAGTTGTTGACCTCCCCGGTCACCTCGCCGTTCTCCACCAGGTACACGCCGTCCCGGGTCAGGCCGGTCAGCAGCAGTGTCGCCGGGTCGACCTCGCGGATGTACCACAGGCAGGTCAGCAGCAGCCCGCGCCCGGTGCCCGCCACCATCTCCTCCAGGGAGAGGTCCGCACCGCCCTCCAGCACCAGGTTCCCGATCGCCGGGGCGACCGGCAGCCCGGTCAGCGCCGCGCTGTGCCGCGTGGTCGTCAGGCGGGTGAGCTCCCCGTCGCGGATCCAGTCGGTGGCCCCGAGCGGCAGCCCGTTGTCGAACACGGATTCGTCGCCGCCGGAGGAGTGGGCGATCAGGAAGGGCGCGGTCTCCAGACCCGGCTCGCCGGGGTCGCTGCGCAGCGTCAGCGGCAGCCGGCTGAGCCGCTCGCCCACGCGGGTGCCGCCGCCCGGCCGGGAGAACACCGTCCGCCCCTCGGCGGCGTCCCGCCCCGAGGCCGACCAGAGCTGGTAGATCAGCAGGTCCGCGACCGCGGTCGGCGGCAGCAGCGTCTCGTACCGCCCCGCGGGCAGCTCCACCCGCCGCTCGGCCCAGCCCAGGCGTACGGCGAGCTCGGCGTCGAGCGCCGCCGGGTCGACGTCGCGGAAGTCCCGGGTGGAGCGTCCGGCCCACGCCGACCGGGTGCGGTCCGGCGACTTGGCGTTGATCTCCACCGTCCCGGTGGGCTGGTCGTGGCGCAGCCGCAGCCCCGTGGAGGTGCCCAGGTACGTCGAGACCATCTCGTGGCGGGCGAAGCCGTACAGCTCCCGCCCGCCCGCACGCGCGCGGGCGAACGCCTCCCCGAGCGCCGGGGCGAAGCCGGTGAACACCGCCGACGACGTCTCGGCGGGCGCGTCGGTGAAGCCGGACGCTGCCGGCACCCCTGTGACCAGCGGCTGCGCGTCCTCGGCGGGTCCGGCCCCGCGGGCCGCGGCCTCGGCGGCCCGCACCAGGGGCTCCAGGTCCTCCGCGGTGACCGCGGACCGCGACACGACCCCGGAGGCGGTGCCCTCGGCGCCGTCGACGGTGGCGACGACGGTGAGCGTGCGCCCGCGCGTGACGCCGTTCGTCGTCAGCGCGTTGCCCGCCCAGCGCAGGTTGGCGGTGGAGTGCTCGTCGGCGATGACGACGCACCCGTCGGCCCGGGACAGCGCGAGCGCCCGCTCGACGATCTCGTGCGGCTTGGTCGTACGGGCGCTCATCGGCCGGCCTCCTGGGTGGTGTTGAGGATGGTGACTCCCGTGAAGAGGGCGGAGGGGCAGCCGTGCGAGACGGCCGCGACCTGCCCGGGCTGGGCCTTGCCGCAGTTGAACGCGCCGCCCAGGACGTACGTCTGCGGGCCGCCGACGGCCGCCATGGAACCCCAGAAGTCGGTGGTCGTCGCCTGGTAGGCCACGTCCCGGAGCTGCCCGGCCAGCCGCCCGTTCTCGATCCTGAAGAAGCGCTGTCCGGTGAACTGGAAGTTGTACCGCTGCATGTCGATCGACCAGGACCGGTCGCCGACGACGTAGATGCCCCGCTCCACGCTCCCGATCAGGTCCTCGGTCGACATCCCCGCCGGATCGGGCCGCAGCGACACGTTGGCCATGCGCTGCACCGGCACATGGGCGGGGGAGTCGGCGTAGGCACACCCGTTGGACCGTTCGAAGCCGGTCAGGCGCGCGATCCGCCGGTCGAGCTGGTAGCCGACGAGCGTGCCGTCCTTCACCAGGTCCCAGGACTGCGCCGCGACGCCCTCGTCGTCGTATCCGATGGTCGCCAGGCCGTGCTCGGCGGTGCGGTCCCCGGTGACGTTCATCAGCTCCGAGCCGTACCGGAGCTTGCCGAGCTGGTCGAAGGTGGCGAAGGAGGTGCCGGCGTAGGCGGCCTCGTAGCCGAGCGCGCGGTCCAGCTCGGTGGCGTGGCCGATGGACTCGTGGATGGTCAGCCACAGGTTGGACGGGTTCACGACCAGGTCGTAGCGTCCCGGCTCGACGCTGGGCGCCCGCATCTTCTCGGCGAGCAGCTCGGGGATCTCGGCCAGCTCGGCGTCCCAGTCCCAGCCGGTGCCGGTCAGGTACTCCCAGCCGCGCCCGGCGGGCGGGGCGAGGGTGCGCAGGGAGTCGAACTCCCCGCTGGTGCCGTCCACCGCCACCGCGGTGAGCACCGGGTGCAGCCGCACCCGCTGCTGCGTGGTCACGGTCCCGGCGGTGTCGGCGTAGAACTTGTTCTCGTGCACGGTCAGCAGCGAGGCGTCCACGTGGTCGACCCCGTCGGCCGCCAGCAGCCGCCGGCTCCACTGCGCCAGCAGCCCCGCCTTCTCCTCGTCGGGCACGGTGAACGGATCGATCTCGTACGACGAGATCCAGATCTTGTCGGCGTGCACCGGCTCGTCGGCCAGCTCCACCCGCTCGTCCGACCCGGCGGCCCTGATCACCTGCGCCGACAGCTTCGCCATCGCCACCGCCTGCGAGGCGACCCGGGCGGCGGCGTCCATCGTCAGGTCCACGCCGGAGGCGAACCCCCAGGTGCCGCCGTGCACCACCCGCACCGCGTACCCGAGGTCGGTGGTGTCCGAGGACCCGGCGGGCCTGGCGTCCCGCAGCCGCCAGGAGGCGCTGCGCACCCGCTCCAGCCGGAAGTCGGCGTGCTCGGCCCCGAGCGCGCGGGCGCGGGCCAGGGCGGCGTCGGCGAGGGCGCGCAGGGGAAGGGCCGTGAAGGCTTCGTCGAGGGTATGAGGCACCGCCGTCTCTTTCTGTCGAGGTGTCCGTGGCCGCTGTGGTGGCGGTCGCTCCGCATCATGTCGTCCATCCCGCCCGCGGACCACACGTTTGCGCAGCGCCGCTCATGGCTTTCTGTAGGGATCCGACAGCGAGCCCCGTGTGCCACTGTGGGTGCCCCCTTGTCCGCCGCGACGTGCCGACCGATAGGTTTTCAAAGAAGCCGCCTGTCATCGCCGCCTGTCGTCCAGGTGCCCGGGCGGGGTATTCAGACCGCTATCGAAAGGGTGATCCGTTGAGCCGCTCGGTTCTCGTCACCGGAGGCAACCGGGGCATCGGCCTCGCCATCGCCCGCGCGTTCGCCGAGGCCGGCGACAAGGTCGCGATCACGTACCGCTCGGGCGAGCCGCCGGCCGCCCTGGTGGACCTCGGCTGCCTCGCCGTCAAGTGCGACATCACCGACGCCGAGCAGGTGGAGCAGGCCTACAAGGAGATCGAGGACGCGCACGGCCCCGTCGAGGTCCTCGTCGCGAACGCCGGCATCACCAAGGACCAGCTCCTGATGCGCATGTCGGAGGAGGACTTCACCTCCGTCCTCGACACCAACCTCACCGGCACCTTCCGCGTGGTCAAGCGCGCCAACCGCGGCATGCTGCGCGCCAAGAAGGGCCGCGTCGTGCTGATCTCCTCGGTCGTCGGCCTGCTCGGCTCGGCGGGCCAGGCCAACTACGCCGCCTCCAAGGCCGGCCTGGTCGGCTTCGCGCGCTCGCTCGCCCGGGAGCTGGGCTCGCGCAACATCACCTTCAACGTCGTCGCGCCCGGCTTCGTCGACACCGACATGACCAAGGTGCTCAGCGAGGAGCAGCGCGCGGGCATCGTGTCGCAGGTCCCGCTCGGACGGTACGCGCAGCCGGAGGAGATCGCCGCGACGGTGCGGTTCCTCGCCTCGGACGACGCCTCGTACATCACTGGAGCCGTCATTCCCGTTGACGGCGGACTGGGAATGGGTCACTGATCACCATGAGCGGAATTCTCGAGGGCAAGCGCGTCCTGATCACCGGCGTGCTGATGGAGTCCTCCATCGCCTTCCACACGGCCAAGCTGGCCCAGGAGCAGGGCGCCGAGATCATCCTGACCGCGTTCCCGCGGCCCACGCTGACCGAGCGCATCGCCAAGAAGCTGCCCAGGCCCACCAAGGTCATCGAGCTGGACGTCACCAACGACGAGCACCTGGGCCGGCTGGAGGAGGTCGTCGGCCAGGAGCTGGGCGGCCTGGACGGCGTCGTCCACTCCATCGGCTTCGCCCCGCAGGACGCCCTGGGCGGCAACTTCCTCAACACGCCGTTCGAGTCGGTGGCCACCGCCATGCACGTCTCGGCGTTCTCCCTGAAGTCGCTGACCATGGCCTGCCTGCCGCTGATGCAGAACGGCGGCTCCGTCGTCGGCCTCACCTTCGACGCCCAGTACGCCTGGCCGCAGTACGACTGGATGGGCCCGGCCAAGGCCGCCCTGGAGGCGACCAACCGCTACATGGCGCGTGACCTGGGCAAGCAGAACATCCGCTGCAACCTGATCTCGGCGGGCCCGATCGGCTCCATGGCCGCCAAGTCCATCCCGGGCTTCAGCGAGCTGGCCTCCGTGTGGGACTCCCGTTCCCCGCTGGAGTGGGACCTGAAGGACCCCGAGCCGGCCGGCCGCGGTGTGGTCGCGCTGCTGAGCGACTGGTTCCCGAAGACCACCGGCGAGATCATCCACGTGGACGGCGGTCTGCACGCCATCGGCGCCTGACCGCGCACACCGTCCGAACCGGGGCCGAGGGCCCGCACCCGACCGGGTGCGGGCCCTCGCCGCGTCACCCGTTCGGCGCAGCCGGCCGGGCGGCGCGGGCCCGGGGACGCGCACCCTGGAGGTGGCGGGCCCACCCCGCCGCTCCCCGCCCCAGCACGGCCGAGGAGGTCCCGTTGTGCGCTTGTTCCACGGTCTGGCCTCGGTCGCCGTCGCCGTCGTCTGCGTGACGGCCCTGCCGTACGTGTCGCACGCGCGCGTGCCCGCCGGGCAGGACAGCGGGCCCCGCCTCTCCGGGGCGACGTGCCGGATCGATGTGACCGGCTCCCGGGTGACCGCCCACTGCCACAACCCCTATCCCGACCCGGACCGCGTGAGCCTGCACGTCGAGTGCGCCCACTGGTGGGACCTGGACAGCGACGGCGCCGCGGTGGAGGCCGGTCCCGCGCAGACCGTGCGGCTGACCGGACGCTGCTGGAGCGCGGTCCGCTCCGCCTGGGTCAGCCACCTCGGGGGGAGCTGAACCGGCCCGGCCGGCACAGGAACGGGTAGCCGGCGGCCTCCGCCTGGGCCGTCTCGGCGTCCTGGGTGCGGATCGCGTCGACCAGCCGCGCGTGGTCCATGTGCGTCTCCGGCGTCAGCTCCTCGCCGACGTCCTCGCGCAGCCAGTCCCGCATCACCTCGCCGAGATCGGCGTACATCGCGGTCATCACGTCGTTGTGGGAGGCGGCCACCACGGCCAGGTGGAAGGTGGCGTCCGCCGCCACGAACGCCTCCGTGTCACCCGACTCCCACGCCTGCTCCCGGCGCACCAGCAGCGCGTCGAGCTGCTTGAGGTCCTTCTCCGTGCGCCGCTCGGCCGCCAGCCTGGCCGCGGCCGACTCCAGGGTGGACCGCAGCTCGGCGACGTGCCGGGGGTCGGCGTCGGCGAAGCGGCGGTGCATCACGCCCGCCAGCTCGCTGGTCGCCACGACGTACGTGCCGGAGCCCTGGCGGATGTCCAGAAGGCCGTTGTGGGCCAGCGCGCGGACCGCCTCGCGGACCGTGTTGCGGGCCACGCCGAGCTGTTCCACCAGTTCGGGCTCGGTCGGGATGCGCGAGCCGACCGGCCACTCACCCGAGGAGATCTGCTGCCGCAGCGCGGCGATGACCTGCTCGGACAGGGCCGAACGACGGGGATGGCTCAGGGGCATGGCACACCTTCGCACGCTAGGGCCGGGCGCGGACAGCCCGGGGCGCCGGGCGGCCCGCCGGGGAGCACCGGGGCGCCGTGGACGCCCGGGCGCGCGAGCGGGGCGGCGGCGGGGCGGCGCGTTCCGGCCGGTGGACGCCGCCGGCGGCCCGGGCAGGATGGACAGCCAATCATCCCATGATTCTATGATGGGCCTCATGGCTAGTGACGAAACCCGGACGCTCAAGTCCACGACCGCAGTCGGTACGGCCGCGCCCGACGCCCGGGAACCCGAGGCAACCGGCGAGCGTGCCGTGCCGGAAAGGCCGTCCACGCGCCCGTGGACGGCGTGGACGACACGCCTGCTCGTGCTCGGCATCGTCCTGGCCGCGCTCAACCTGCGCCCGGCCATCACCAGCCTCGGCGCGCTCCTGGAGGAGGTCCGCGACGGGCTCGGCATGAGCGGCAGCGTGGCGGGGCTGCTCACCTCCGTGCCTCCGCTGTGCTTCGCCGTCTTCGGTGTCACCGCACCCCGGCTGGCCCGCCGCTTCGGACCGGGCGCGGTGGTGTGCGCGGGCATGGCGGCCATCGCCGCCGGCCTGCTGATCCGCCCGTACGCGGGGAGCACGCCCGGCTTCCTGGCCGCGAGCGCGCTGGCCCTCATGGGCATCGCGGTCAGCAACGTGCTGATGCCGGTCATCGTCAAGCGCTGGTTCCCCGACCGGGTCGGTTCCATGACGGGCCTGTACTCGATGGCCCTCGCCTTCGGCACCTCGATCGCCGCCGCGGCGACCGTGCCCCTGACGGACGCGCTCGGCGGTCACTGGCAGCCGGGCCTCGCCGTGTGGGCCGTGCTGGCCGTGGCGGCCGTCCTGCCGTGGCTGGCGTTCGTACGGGACCGGGAGGCACCGTCCGCCGGTCACGCCGCCGCGGGGGCCGAGGAGTCCGAGGGGCAGGCGCAGGCGCGGCCCGGGCCGGAGGGCGGACAGCCCGCGCTGCGGATCACCCGGAGCCGCACCGCCTGGGCGCTCGCCGTGTTCTTCGGCCTCCAGGCCACCGCCGCGTACATCACGATGGGCTGGATGGCGCAGATCTTCCGCGACGCGGGCATCTCCGCCGGTACGGCCGGAGTGCTGCTGGCCGTCACCATGGTGATGGGCGTGCCGCTCGCCTTCGTCATCCCGCGCGTGGCCACCAGGCTGCCCCAGCAGGGTCCGATCGTGCTGGTTCTGGGCGTGTGCGGCCTGGCGGGCTACGCCGGGCTCTACTTCGCCCCGGCCGGCGGCGCCTGGGTGTGGGCGGTGCTGCTCGGCGTCTCCAACTGCGCCTTCCCGCTCGCCCTGACCATGGTCGGGATGCGGGCCCGCACCGGCACGGGTGTCGCCCAGCTCTCGGCCTTCGCGCAGAGCACCGGCTACCTGATCTCCATCCCCGGTCCGCTCCTGGTGGGCGTGCTCTACCAGCACAGCGGGGGCTGGGGCCTGCCGATCGCGCTGATGAGCGCCCTGATGGTGCCCCAGATGGTGGTCGGCGTCCTGGCGGGACGCGACCGTACGGTGGAGGACGAGGCGGGGCGCTGACCCGGGCGCGGACCGGGGGTGCGACACTTGCCCCATGCCAGTTCTCGACCCGAACCCCCAGCACGGCCAGAAGAAGATGCTGCTCGTCTTCGGCGCCTTCTTCGGGATCTTCGTGATCATCGGCATCGTCGCGACGATCGCCGCACCCTGATGCTCCCCGCCGGGCCGGGCGGCGGGGAGCCCGCCGACGGCGGCGCGGCCGGCCGGTGGTGGGGTCTGCCCCCGGTCCCCTAGGGGGCGGGGCTCAGGGTCGAGTGGGTGGATTGCCGGATGGGGCAGAGCCCGCGGATTCCGTAACGTCGAGTCGTGACCGCACCCGGCGGATCACGGCCCGGGACCCCGGACGGCGGACCGCCGTCCGCGGCGACCGCGGCCCACGGAGGCCCGCAGACCATCGGAGGCACCCATGCCGGCCCGTACGCACACCCGGCCCCGCCCGGCGCCCCGGGGCGGCGGCGCCGAGATCCGGCTGCCGTGGTGGGCCCTCGCCCTGCCGGTGCTCGCCTTCGTCACCCTGCTCCTGCTGATACTCGACCCCGCGGACGCCCACGCGGCCCCCGCCGAGCCGTCGCTCGCCCACCTCCTGGAGCGGTTCCGGACGCTGACCGCGCGCTAGGGTCTCTCGCTCGGGATCACGCCGGGCCCGCCCCGCCGCCGCACGCCCGAACCCGGTCTCCCGGCGGCGGAAACGCATGTCAACTCCCTGCGCCCCATGGCCTGTTTCGTGCGAAGCTGGGTGCCATGAGCGTCGCAGAACCCCGCAGGATTGTCCTCTTCCGGCATGCGAAAGCCGACTGGCCACAGGTGACCGACCACGAGCGACCGCTCGCCGAGCGGGGCCGCAAGGACGCCGCAGAGGCCGGACGCCGGCTGGCCGACACCGGCATCTCCTTCGATCTCGCCCTGTGCTCCACCGCGACCCGGACCCGCGAGACATGGAAGCTCGCGGTCCACGAGTTCCCGCAGCGGCCGAGGACCGTGTACGAGGAGCGGATCTACGAGGCGTCCCCGGGCGAGCTGATCGCCGTGCTCAACGAGACCCCCGACGACGTGCAGAACGCGCTGCTGGTCGGCCACAATCCGGGAATGCAGGGACTCGCCGAGATCCTGGCCGGTTCGGCCGAGGAGGATGCCCGCTCCCGGATGGCCGGCCGCGGCTTCCCCACCGCCGCCTTCGCGGTGCTCTCCTTCACCGGCTCCTGGAAGACCCTGGAGCCCGGCGTCGCCACGCTGCTCGACTACTGGGCACCCGCCGACTGACCCGCTCCCCGGCCGGGCCCCGCGCGCCGGGTACGCCCGTTCGCCCGGCCCGCCCGTACGACGTGGGCCCGGTACGGCAGAGGCCCCGTACGACAGAGGCCCGGCACCCCCGGTGCCGGGCCCTGGCGGCGTCCGCGCCGGCGGCCGCCCGCCGGCGCTCAGTGCGGGCCGGGGTCCTGCTCCAGCCGCTGGTCGAGGGTGTCCGCCGCCTCGACCTCCTCGCGGGTGATGCCCAGCAGATACAGCACCGTGTCCAGGAACGGCACGTTCACCGCGGTGTGCGCGGCCTCCCGCACCACCGGCTTGGCGTTGAAGGCGACACCGAGACCGGCCGCGTTCAACATGTCCAGGTCATTGGCGCCGTCGCCGATCGCCACCGTCTGCGACAGCGGCACACCGGCCTCGGCCGCGAACCGGCGCAGCAGCCGCGCCTTGCCCGCCCGGTCCACTATCTCGCCGGTGACCCGGCCCGTCAGCTTCCCGTCGACGATCTCCAGCGTGTTGGCCTGGGCGAAGTCCAGCCCCAGCCGCTCCCTGAGGTCATCGGTGACCTGTGTGAACCCACCGGAGACGACGCCCACCTGGTAGCCGAGCCGCTTCAGCGTGCGGATCAGGGTCCGCGCGCCCGGCGTCAGCCGCACCTGGCTGCGCACCTTCTCCACCACCGAGGCGTCCAGCCCCGCCAGCAGCGCCACCCGCGCGTGCAGCGACTGCTCGAAGTCCAGCTCCCCGCGCATGGCGGCCGCCGTCACCTCGGCGACGCGGTCCTCGCAGCCGGCGTGCGCGGCGAAGAGCTCGATCACCTCGTCCTGGATGAGCGTGGAGTCCACGTCCATGACGACCAGGCGCTGCGCCCGGCGGTGCAGCCCGGCCGCGACGACCGCCACATCGACACCGAGTGCCGCCGCGTCCGTCACCAGGGCCGTGCGCAGCGGCTCGGTCTCCACCCCGGACACGGCGAACTCGACCGCGGTCACCGGATACTTGGCCAGCCGGAAGATGCGGTCGATGTTGCCGCCCGCCTTGGTGATCCGGGCCGCTATCGCGGCCGTGGCCTCGGCGGTGAGCGGGTGGCCCAGCACGGTCACCAGGGAGCGGCCCAGGCCGCGCGGCCGGTTGTCGCCCATCCCGGAGATGATCTCGGCCTGCATCTTCATCGACTCCGCCCAGCTGTGGACGGTCGCGCGCAGGTCTCCCTCCAGCCCCTGGGGCGGCTCGGTCACGAGCGCGCACAGCACCATCCGGCCACGGGTGACGACCTGCTCGATGTCGACCACGTCGACGGAGTAGGCGGCGAGGGTGTCGAACAAGCCGGCCGTGATGCCCGGCCGGTCCTTGCCGAAGATCTTGACAAGGAGGGTGGGGACGTCGGGGGTCTGCGAAGCGCTCATGGTGTTCCCACCGTATCCGGCACCCGGTGCCTTCCGCCCCCGAGGTCCGCCTGACGGACACGGAACAGTGGGTGACGCCCCGGTGGCGCGGGCCCGTCCGTCCCGGACTCGAGGCGCCCTCCAGCCGCGCCCCGTCCGTCCCGGAGCGCCGCCGGGCGCCCCGCGGCGGCCCCTCCCGGCCGGCACCGCCGGTCCGCTGCGGCACGGCCCGGCTGCCGCCGGTCACCGGGGCGAGCGTGCCGCGCCGGCACCGGATCCGAACCGGGGCCGTACGACGCCGAAGGGCGGCACCCCGGTGGGGGTGCCGCCCTTCGCATACGGGTCTGAGGTCCCGCGCAGGCCTCAGTACGCGCTGTTGACGTTGTCGATCGTGCCGTACCGGTCGGCCGCGTAGTTGGCGGCGGCGGTGATGTTGGCGACCGGGTCGTAGATGTTCCAGGACGTGCCCGGCACGTGGTAGGCCTGGAAGGTCGGCGGGATCACCTGGAGCAGACCCTTGGACGGGACGCCGTTGATGGCGTTGATGTCCCAGTCGTTGATGGCGTTCGGGTTGCCCGAGGACTCCCGCATGATGTTCTTGTGCAGGCCGTGGTAGCTGCCCGGGATGCCCTTGGCCTTCATGATGTCCAGGGCCTCGCGGATCCAGCCGTCGAGGTTGTCGGGGTAGCTCTTGGCGGAGACCTGCTTGACGGACAGGCGCGCGGCGGAGCGGCTCGCGGTCTGCTGGGCCTGGCGCTCCTGGGCGGCCTTCTTCTCGGCGGCGGCCTGCGCGGCCGCCTTCTTCGCCGCGGCGGCCTTCTTCTCGGCGGCGGTCTCGGCGGCGGCCTTCTGCTTCGCCTCGATGGCGGCGATCTTCTGGCCCGCGCCGGTGAGCTGGCCGGTGACGTCGGCCTCGACGCCCTTGATGGGCTCGGTGCTGTACGCCACCTTGGCCGGGACGGCGGCCTCGGTCGTGGCCGTCTGCCCGCCGCCCGGCACCGCGGAGAACGCGAGGGCTGCGGCGCCCAGCGTGCCGACACCGGCGATCGCGATCTTGTGGGTGCGGGTCAGGGAGCGACTATGGCCACGGGTGAGGATGTTCTTGGGCATGCGAAAGGGACCTCTTCGAGTAGCGCGGAGTCGCTCACGTCCGGTGGGGACGGTGGTGCTTCCGGCACAAACGCCGCGGGGCGAACCCGCGGCGCTGAGCGACGTGAGCAATTCTTAGCGGCCGCAAAATCGCCAGGCAAAGGTGTGACGTACGATCCCCGATAGTGGATCAGGGAGGGGAGAAACCGGGCAGATGGGGCCGTAAGTCCCGGTCAAAAGGGGCGTCTAGCTCTCCTACCCCCCTTCGTACGTGATCTGGGCCCTATGCGCGGCCTCACACCGGCCGGGCACCCCCCTCACCCCTGGTTGCTCCAGCAACGCGCTCTGTAAGGGCGCGTCGGCGCCCCTTCGCCCGCCCTCCGGCCACGCCCCCCGGGGGGCCTTCAGGGGCGGACCGCCCGCAGCGCCCGGCACCCGCGCACGGCCCCCGGTAC
>NZ_WYCT01000359.1 GCF_011008945.1 Streptomyces harenosi | reverse complement strand
CGATTGTCTCGTGGGCTCGGAGATGTTTATAAGAGACAGCTACGGAGCAGGGCGTCGGCCTGCTCGATGGTCATCCGGTCCGTGGTGTTGCGGGTGAGCAGTCCGGTGATCACGGTTGACAGCGGGGGACGGCTGCTCAGCGGCGGCAGGTCCTCATGCAGGATCGCGTGCAATGTCGCCGCCGTGTTCTGGCGGGCGAAGGGATCGTGCCCCTCTACCGCGTGGAACAGGGTCCCGCCCAGCGCCCACAGATCCGTCGCGGGCGAGGGATCGGAGCCCTCGAACAGTTCCGGTGCCATGTAGCCGGTCGAGCCCGCGACACCGTGGCGGGTCAGACGGGTGTCGTCCATGGCGTGGGCGATGCCGAAGTCGACGATCTTCACCTCGTCGCCGGGCAGCACCATGATGTTGCTCGGCTTGATGTCCCGGTGCACCAGCCCCATCGAGTGTGCGGCTTTCAGGGCACTGAGCAACTGCACCGCCATACCGGTCACCCGCTCATCGCCCAGTGCCCCGTACCGCTCCAGGAGCTCCGCCAGTGACGGCGCCTCCGCCAACTCCATGACGATGTAGACGGCGTCGTCCTGTGCCGTGGCCGGCACAAGGTCGTGGATGGCTATGACACCCGGATGGTTGAGCCGGCCCGCGGTACGGGCCTCGCGCAGTGCCCGCTCACTGAACAGCGACCGCTCCGCCTCGGACAGACCCGACGGAACACGTAACTCCTTCACCGCGACCGAACGCCCGATCAACTCGTCCGACGCCCTCCACACCACACCCATCCCGCCCCGGCCCAGCACCTCACTCAGCCGATACCGCCCCGCAACGAGCCGTGGCGGTGATCCAGCCCCTGCCCATTCCACAACCGCACCCCCGTCGTCCATCACCCGCGTCTAGCGCAGGCCGCGACCTGACAGTAGGTTATCCAGCGCCAGCACGCAGTAAGGATGCCAGGGGGATCACAAGTCGATGGCGGAACGATTCGCCTGCGATCCGCAGGAAGCCGAGCATGTCGCACGAGAGCTGACGCGCGTGCGGTCGGACATGAGGATGTCGCAGCATCCGCTCGGCAGTGCCACAGGCACTGGTTCCCCTCAGATCGACGCCGCACTGAACGAGTTCCGGCAAGCTGTAGCCGAGACGCGCACCGGCCTTCTCACGTCAGTCGAATGGGCGGCGGGGCTGTTCGTCAGCCTGGCGGAAGGCACGTTGGACCTGGACAAGGCATTCGCTGACGGCGTCAGCGAGAGATGAGGAGAGCCCGATGGCGGATGTGAATGTCGGCTACGACGGCGTGAACCGAGCGGCCGCCCAACTGAAGTCCGGGCACGGTGAGATGATCGAAAAGCTCCAGTCCCTCAAGTCCATGATCGACCAGCTCGTGACGAGCGAGTTCCGCACGCAACTGGCGTCGAGCAAGTTCCAGGATTCCTACCAGCAGTGGACCACCGGCGCCCAGAACATGCTCCAGGGCCTGGAGGGTATGTCCGCCTACCTCGGTGAGGTGGTGCGCGGGCACCAGGAGCTGGATGCCCGGCTCGCCGGAGGCACCGGCAGCTGACGTCCTCAAACCAGAGCATGAGTGTCTGGCTCGTCCTTGACCTGGAGCGGGACCCCACCCCAGGCGACCCGGACGGCATACGGGCCCTGGCAGCGCGGCTGCGGCGCGAAGCGGAGTACGCCGAGCAGCACACCAGCCGCCTTAGCCAGGTCGCGGCCAACAGCAGGAACTTACGCATGCGCGGCGACTACGCCCCGCGCTTCAGCAAAGCGCTGAACGAACTCCCCGGCGCGTCCGCCCGGCTGGGTCCGGCTCATCAATCCTGCGCCAACGCCCTTGAGGAGTACGCGGGCCGCCTGCAGCAGGCCAAGCTCCAGTCGGCCGCGGCCCTGGAGCGTGGGCTTCGGGCAGACGCCCAGTACAAGGCCGCGTTACAGCAGTTCTACACTCTGGTGCCGGTGACTCCGTCGGCGGGCGGTATCTGGCGTGGCCTCAATCAATCCACGGCGCTTGCCTACAGCCAGTACCAGCAGCCCCAAGTCCGTGAGGCCGCCGCGAGAATCGGGTCCTACGCTGGCCAGGCCGAGCAGGAACGGCAACTCGCGGCCCAGCTAGCCCGCCAGGCCGCCCAACACCTGCGCGAAGCCGAAGCACAGTGCGCCCAGGTCATCTGCGCGGCAGCGCCCAAAGGGACAGCACAATCCGGCAGCGCGGGAGCCCGCGCGTCTGTTGCGGGCGGCGGCCGGAAGCACGCGCCGGTCAACGGTTCGCCGACCGCCGGCGGCGCCGGAAACTCCGCGCGCACGGCGGTCTCGGACCCCCGGATCAACGGCAGGCCACTGCAGAGCCGCACGGTCTGCGGCGACCCGGTGGATGTCGCGACCGGACATGTCACCCTTACCCAGACCGATGTGGAGCTGCCAGGCTCGCTGCCACTGATCTTCAGCCGCACCCACGACTCCAGCTACCGTGCCGGACGCTGGATGGGCCCGTCGTGGACCTGCACCGCTGACGAACGGCTTGAGATCGACGCCGATGGCGTCGTCCTGGTCGGCGCTGACGGCGTCCTGCTGGCCTATCCCCACCCTGAGCCGGGCGTACCCACGCTCCCCTTAGCCGGAGCCCGCCGCCCGTTGACCATCGGCGCGGACGGCACCTACACCGTGACGGACCCCGACACGGGCCTGGTGAGCACCTTCGTCCCCGAGCCGGACAACGCTGGCCTGGCCCGGCTCACCGAGGTCCGCGACCGCGCCGGCCGGTGGATCGCCTACGACCACGACGATTCCGGCGTCCCTACGGCCATACGCCACAGCTCCGGCCAACAGGTCCGGATCGGTGTGACGGGTGGCAGGATCATCGCCCTGCATCTGGCGGGCGCCGGCCCGGACAGCGGTGACCGGGAACTTATACGCTTCGGCTACACCAACGGGCACCTCACCGACGTCGTCAACTCCTCCGGCCTGCCCCTGCGGTTCGGATACGACGACGAGGGCCGGATGCTGTCGTGGACCGACCGCAACGGCAGCCACTACACATACCGCTACGACGACCTGCACCGGTGCGTCGAACAGGGCGGCGCCGAGGGCTATCTCGCCTACCGGTACGACTACGACGGCCGGGACCCGGAAACCGGCCACCAGATCACCGCGGTCACCGACTCACAGGGCCACACCACCCGCTACACCGTCAACACCGCCCGGCAGATCGTCGCCGAGACCGACCCACTCGGCCGCACCTCCCGCTACGTCCGTGACCGCTACGACCGGCTGCTCTCCCACACCGACCCACTGGGCCGCAGAACCACCCTCGCCTACGACGACGAAGGTAACCTCACCGCCGTCACCCGTCCCGATGGCACCCAGACGCTCGCCACACCAGGCCCCTTCGGACTGCCCACCACCGTGACCGGTCCGGACGGCGCCACCTGGCACCAGACGTACGACGACCGCGGCAACCGCACCAGCCGCACCGACCCGACCGGCGCCACCACCCACTACACGTACGACGAACACGGCCACCTCGCAACCGTGACCGACGCCCTCGGCCACACGTCCCGCATCCGCTGCGATACCGCTGGGCTACCGGTGCAGATCACCGACCCGCTCGGCGCCACGACCCGCATCGAACGCGACGCCTTCGGCCGACCGACTGCCGTAGCCGACGCCCTCGGCGCGGTCACCCGCCTGACCTGGACCGTCGAAGGCAAACCAGCCACCCAGACCCACCCGGACGGCACCACCGAGACCTGGACCTGGGACGGCGAGGGCAACTGCCTCACCCACACCGGCCCCCACGGCGGCGAGACCCGCTACGAGTACGGACACTTCGACAAGCTCACCGCCCGCACCGGCCCCGACGGCGTCCGCTACGCCTTCCGCTACGACACCGAGCTCCGCCTCGCCCAGGTCATCGACCCCCAAGGCCTCACCTGGGACTACCGCTACGACCCCGCGGGCCGCCTGACCGCCGAGACCGACTTCGACGGCCGCACCCTCACCTACACCCACGACCCGGCCGGCCGGCTCGTCTCCCGCACCACGCCCCTCGGCGAGGAGATCACCTACACCTACGACGCCCTGGACCGGCCCACGGCCAAGGACGCCGACGGCGCCCGCACCACCTACGCCTACAACCTCACCGGCCACCTCATACGCGCCCAGTCCCCCACCTCGGCCCTGGAACTGGAACGGGACGCCCTGGGCCGCGTCCTGTCCGAAACCGTCGACGGCCGCACCACCCGCTACACCTACGACGCCGCCGGCCGCCGCACCTCCCGCACGACCCCGACCGGCGTGGTCACCGAACTCGCCTACGACGACGCCGGAAACCGCACCCGCCTCACCGTCGACGGCCACGCCCTGGCCTTCCGCCACGACGCGCTGGGCCGCGAGCTGGAGCGCGCCTTCGGCGGCCCCCGGCAGCCGGTGACCCTCACCACCGCCTGGGACACGGCCGGCCGCCCCGCCCGGCAGTCCCTCGCCGCTCAGGGGCGCACCCTGCGCTCCCGGTCCTACACCTACCGGCCGGACCACCACCTCACCGCCGTCACCGACCACCTCACCGGTACCGTGCGGCAGTTCGCACTCGATCCAGTCGGCCGCCCCCTCACCGTCACGGCCGAAAGCTGGACCGAGCGCTACGCCTACGACGCCGCCGGCAACCAGACCCACGCCTCCTGGCCGGACGAGGCACCCCACCCCGAGGCCCGGGGCGACCGCTCCTACATCGGCACCCGCCTGCTGGCCGCGGGCCGGGTCCGCTACGAGTACGACGCCGCGGGCCGCACCGTCCTGCGCCGCAGGGCCCGCCTGTCCCGCAAGCCCGACACCTGGCGTTACGAGTGGGACGCCGAGGACCGCCTCACCGCCTGCACCACGCCCGACGGCACCCGCTGGACCTACGCCTACGACCCGCTCGGCCGCCGCACCGCCAAACACCGCACCGGCCCCGACGGCTCAACCACCGAAACGGTTCACTTCACCTGGGACGGCACCCGCCTCGCGGAAGAGACCACCTCCACCACCGGCGTCACCCTCACCTGGGACCACGACGGCCACCGCCCCCTCACCCAGACCGAGCGCCGCCTCTCCCCAGCCGACCGGTCCGAGACCGACCGCCGCTTCTTCGCCCTGGTCACCGACCTGATCGGCACCCCCACCGAACTCGTCGACGAAACCGGCCACATCGCCTGGCACACCCGCGCCACCCTCTGGGGCACCACCACCTGGAACCGCGACGCCACCGCCTCCACGCCCCTCCGCTTCCCCGGCCAGTACGCCGACCCGGAAACGGGCCTCCACTACAACTTCCACCGCCACTACGACCCGGACACGGGACGGTACGCGAGCCCGGACCCGCTGGGGCTGGCGCCTGCGCCGAACCCCATGACGTACGTCCACAACCCCGCTACCGCAATGGACGTCCTCGGCCTGGCTCCTTGCCGGGTCTTCGCGGTGAGCAGCGCAGGCACGGTCAACGTCCTGCCCGTTGCCCACTTCAGCGAACGCGACTTCCCGGGTGTCAACGACAACCTGGCTGAGGCGTTGGCCCGGGGTGAGAGCCCCATAGTCACACGGCAGACTGGTCGCCGTAACATCCGCCGGAACCGGCGCCATGCGCAGCAGGGGCTGGACAGGCCGCCGTCGGACATGACGTGGGAGGAATACCCCTTCGCCTCTTCTGCCGAGGGCGGGCGCGGTGCCGTGACGACCCTGGTGGAGAGGGCGGAGAACAACAGGCAAGGTGGATTCCTGAGCGCCTTCTACACGCAACATGGAATTCTAAACGGAGACCAATTCTACGTTGCCCCGGAGGGATGGCTGGGTCGTTGAGAATGCATGATGCCCCGACGAGCGAACCAACACCATCAGGAGGTCGGCGGCAGAGCCGCTGATACGTCGACATGAGCAGAGTAACGAATCTTTTGGACGACATTGCTGCCAGTCTCCAAAATCTCGAGCGTCCCGTGGTGCGCGACCTCGAACGGCCCGGGCTTCCGGCTGAAGATGTGGCGGCTCGGATCGGCAATGCGCCGCAGGCAGTTCGGGATTGGTACACATGGTGCAACGGGACAGCGCACCGACAAGGGCAGACCGTAGGCGACTCCTACTTCATCCCCGGGTATGTCTACCCGGCCCTCGATGAGGCGCTGAGAATCCGCGGTCAGGGACATCACGATCTCGACGCCCTGGGAGATTGGCTGCCCGTACTGACGTCGGCGTCTACCGACATGTACGCGGTCGTGTGGCGTTCGGACCGCACTCTCGGAGTGGTCGGCGTGCTGGAAGGTGCCGAGTCGGAGATCGAGTACCTGTCAGTGGAGGAGATGCTCGAAGTGTTCTCCACAGCGCTGCGTGAGGGCGCCTTCTTCGACCAGGGCGGAACTTTCGAAGTCGACGACGACCGCATGGACGACATCTACCGACGGGTGACCGGACGCGAGCCGCTCTACTGAGTGACTCAGCCCCTCCGAGGACCTATGACTGTGGAACGTACGAATGGGCAGAAGGCCGAAGCAGCCCTGCACGCCACGCTGCCCTCGGATCGCAAGCAACTCGTCGATGCCCACGGGGCGGGCCTCGTCGACGACTACCTGCTTCTCGCACCAGGCTGTGCCATCGCCGCGTACGACATGGTGAAGCTGACCAACGAACGCACCGAAGCGAACAGGTCTCTGCAGGCGTTCGGGGACGGCCTCGCCCTCGTCAGCAGCGGCCAGGACTTTACCCGCTACGGAATCCTCCTCGCTGGCGCCGCCGTCGTCCTGGTCCCCGTGCTGGTCGTCTTCCTCCTCTTCCAGCGCCACTTCATCGCCGGAATCGCCACCACCGGCCTCAAGTAGCCACCGAATAAAACAGAGTTGCTTCACCCGGCCGCACAGCACCGGCGAAGCGCTGCCTCCAGGGACCCCGCCTCCCGTCCCTTCGAAGCCCCGGCC
>NZ_WYCT01000358.1 GCF_011008945.1 Streptomyces harenosi | reverse complement strand
GAACGGGAGGGGGCGGGTGCGTGGCCGGGCCGGGGCGTTCGCCGAGGGTGAGCGGATCACCTGTGTGCCGGTGGGCGGGTCGCTGTGCCGTGCCGCCCGGCGGCCGGTACCGCCGTCGGCCTCGTGGCGGAAAACCGGCGAGTGCCGCCGGTTACTTGACAGAGCGCCGGGCTCCGCCTGGCTCGCGGGCGGGGAACCCGGCACGATGGCGCACGGGCCGCTCCGCGGCGGCAGGCACGGCCTGCGCGCCGCGTCCACCGGCCCGGAGCCCGCATGCCCGTACGCACTACCGGAGAGACAGATGATCGTCCGCCTGGTGGAGTCCGCCCGGGAGACCGGGACCGAAGGCGTCCCGGACCTGCTCGACCCCTGCCGCTGGAGTGCGCCGGTCAGCCGGGTCGACTCCTTGTCGGCACGCGAGCGCAGAGTCCTCGTCCTGCTCGGGATCGGCGAGTCCAATCGCTCGATAGCGCGCCGGCTGGACGTCTCCGAGCGCACCGTGAAAGCGCACATCACCCGGATCCTCGCGAAACTCCAGGTGGAGTCCCGGCTTCAGGCGGGACTGGTCGCCTGCGCGTGGGCGCGTGCCCGCGCGATGGCCTCGCGGCCGGCGAGCGAGCCGGCGGGGACCCGCGCGGCCTGAGCCCGCGTTTGTCCGGGTGGCCGGGCCGGGGCGCGGAACCCGCGGCCATGGCCCGTCCCGTCGCCGCCGCCGTGGTGAACCGGCCCGTACGGACGGGCCGGTTCAGCGGCGCCGCGGCTCCCGCGGCCGGGACGGCAGCGCTCCGGAGGTCCGCGGCGGGGACGGCCGCGCCGCGGCCCCGGTGAGGGCGTGCCGGATCAGCGCGCCCAGGATGCGCTCGCCGTGCTGCGTCAGCACGGACTCCGGGCGGAACTGCAGGGAGGCGAAGAACTCCCCGCGCACCGCGTACACCTCTCCCGTGAGCGGGTCGCGGCCGGCTTCCACCGGAGCGCCCAGACCGTCCACGGCGACCCGGTCGGCGTCGCCGTGGACGGCGAAGGTGTCGTAGAAGCCGACCCGCTCACTGCTGCCGAACAGGTCGACGGTGCGCTGGACGCCGTACCGGGGGGCGATGCGCCGGACCCGGCCGAGACCGAGCAGGCCGCACGTCACCTGGTGGCCCAGGCAGAGGGCGAGGAAGGGGCGGCGGCCGGCGAGCAGCCGGCCCGCCGTCTCGCGCAGCCGGGCGATCTCGGGACGGCAGGTCAGCCGGGGGTCGTGCGGGCCGGCCCCGAGCACCACCAGCTCCCCGTCGTCCACCGGGAAGGGCTCGTCCGCACGCCGCACACGGGGATCGAGGCCCAGCGCGGCCAACTGGTGGACGAGCATCGGGAGGAAGCCGTCACCGGCGTCGACCACCAGCGCCCGGCGCCCGGCCAGACCCCGGGCGGGCACGTCCTCTCGCCGGCCGAACCAGAAGTGCGCCAGGGTGTCGTTGCGGGCCTCGAGCAGCGCCCTGACGCGGGCGTGCGCGCCCAGGCGGCCCGCCCGGTGAGCCCGCGGGGCGGTTCCGGCTCCGGGCGCCGCCCGGGTCCGGACGGTGGTGTCCGGGGCGGCGGACTCCGGGGCGGCACGGTCCGGGGCGGCGGACTCGGGGGCGGCGGTGTCCAGGACGGCGGAGTCCAGGACGGCGGCGCCGTGCCGGTCGCGTCCGAGCAGGGCGACGAGGTCCGCGCCGGGCCGCGTCTCGTACAGCACCTGGCGCGGATCACGGTCGCAGCGGGCCTCGACCGCGTACTCGGCCCGGACGCCGGCGGCCGTCTCCCTGAGCCAGGGGCCGCGGACCCGCACCTCGCCGGCGCAGATCCGGGTCATCGCCGCCAGCGCCGTGTCGAGGGACAGGCGGGCCCGGTCCTCGTCCGCGCGGTCGGTGAGCAGACCGACCACACCGCCGAGGCCCGGCCCGCCGGCCGGGACGCGGTGCGTCCCGCCGCCCGCGGTCAGTACGGCGGTGCCGGCGCGCAGGGTGAGGTGCGGGGCGGCGGCGGTGCCGACCAGGGTGCGCGCGCCGGTGTGCAGCAGACAGGTCCAGTAGGCGTCCCGCCCGTCCTCCACCAGCCGCCGGAAGACATCCAGGCCGGGGTGGGGGAAGCGGGCGGCGACCATACGGGTGACGACCTCGGGCAGCGGCACGCCGGCCTGCTCGGTGACGGTGAGCACGAGCGGGGCGGGCCCGGCGGGACGACCGCCCGCACCGTGCCCGGCGCCGCGCGGGGACCGCACCAGGACGAGGGCGTCGTGCCGGGCGGCCGTCCCGCCGTCCGCGCCCGCGGGGACCGGGCCGGGGCCGGGCAGGGGGACACCGGTCGGGGACAGCGCCAGCGTGATGCGCCCCACGAGGGCTTCGACCAGTTCCCCCGATCCTGTCTCGGGGCGGTACAGCAGGGCGAACGGCGGCGGACTCGGCCCGAATACCCGGTCCATGAGACTGTCCTCCGGCACGCACCCTCCTCCCGTTCCGCTGACATCGCCGAGTATGCCCGGGCGGGCCCGGGGAGGCGATTCGGGAGCTGAGGGATCGTCAACTCGACCTGGAATACGTCAAGTCGGCGTCCGTGAGCACCTTGCGGAGGCGGGGAGGGAAGGGGGCCGCGGCGCACGGGCCGGCCCGTCGGCGGGCCGGGTGCCACCGGGCCCGCCGGACCGCGCCCGCCCCACCCGGCGAGGACCCGTCAGCGGGTGATCTGGAGCAGGTAGTGCGACACCGGATCGTCGCCCTCCACGACCACGGCCGAGGCCAGCTCCACCAGTTCGGTGCCGGTCTCCCCGGCGAGGTGGCGCAGCAGGCCCATGTCGCCGCGGCTGCTGAAGTGCAGCAGCGCCCGGCCCCCGGGGGCGGTCCGGTCGAGCACCTCGGCCAGGAACCGGCGGTGGGTGCCGTACCCCGGGTCCACGTAGGCGCGCTCGTGGTCGTGACGGTAGCGGTACCCGGCCGGGGCGAGCACGTAGTTGGAGCTCCAGAACACCGTGTCGAACCGCTCGCCGGCCGGCAGCGCGGAGAACAGGTCACTGTGCACCGCGCGCACCCGGCCGGTCACGCCGTGGCGGGCGATGTTCAGCTCCGCGTTGCGCACCGCCGCGGTGTTGATGTCGGCGGCGACCACCCGCTCGTGGCCGTGGAGGGCGGCGCAGACGGCGATCAGCCCCGTGCCGCAGCCCACTTCCAGGAAACTGCCGCGCGCGGTCCGGGACGGCGCCGCACCGGCCGTCAGTCCGAGGAACTCCAGCCCGAGCCGGGTGGAGGGCGAGTGGACCGGGGCGAACACCCCGTCCAGCAGATCCCAATCGCGCCCCTCCATGGTGAAGACCCGGGGGCGGTCCGGGCGGGTGCGGGACTCCGCGCTCCTGGCGAGGGAGCGCTCGTAGCTGCGTACCTGGTCGGTCTTTGCTGCCTGCTGTACCTGCTGCACCTGCTGCACGAGAACCTCGGCTGGAGAGAGCGGACGGAGGAGACGGAACACGGGCACCCGCGGCGCCGAGGCATCACCCTCCAGGAGGCCCGCGCCCCGAGTCGAGGCGGTCCGGCCACCTCTTCGGGCGCTTCGACGGTGGCCCGATCACACCGTGCGGATTTCTTGCCCTTTTCGTGTTCCGCCAGTTGGGACGCGGTGTTCCGGCCACAGCTCCGGCCTCTACCATCAGCCGTCGGACGTGATGGTCAGCCCAGGGAGGAGTGGGTGGGGGACCGTGAGTGATGAGCGGATACGGGAACTGTTCGACGGCGCTCTCGGGTACCTGCGGCTGCTGGCCGCCGAAGCGCATCCCTCCCGGTTCGACGAGCCGGTGGACGCCGCCCGGCGGTCGGGCGCCGACGACCGGACGCTGGCCGAGCTCGAGCAGGTCCGCCGGCTCGCCCTGGAAGTACAGGCCAACTACGACCGGCGGCAGGAGCGGGACATGCGCCACGCCGCGCTGCTGGACGTGGCCCGCGAGTTAATCCATCCGCACGACTTCGGTGAACTCCTCCGGCTGACCTGCCGCCGCGCCCGCACCCTGTGCAGTCTCGACATGGCCTACATCAGCCTGTACGACCCGGCCACCGGCGCCAGCACCGTGCAGGCCGTGGACGGCCACTGCTCCGCCCTCACGCCCGGCTTCACCGTGCCGCCCAACGGGGGGCTCGGCAACGCCGCCGCCTCGACCGGAGCCCCCAACTGGACCTCGGACTACCTGAAGGACACCACCTTCAAGCACTCCCCGCAGATCGACAGCACCGTGCGGGCGGAAGGGCTGCGGGCCCTGATCGCCGTCCCGCTGCGCAGCAACGGCACCCAGCTCGGCGCCCTCTACGCGGGTCATCGCGCCGTGCGCCACTTCACGCCCGACGAGGTGGCCCAGATGGGCATGCTCGGGGAGATGGCGGCGGCCGCGCTGGAGGCCATGAAATGGGTGGAGGGCGTCAAGGCCCGGGCCCAGGACACCGCGCAGGACGCCCGCGCCGTGGAGCGGGAGCTGCGGGCCGTCCAGCGGCTGGCCCGCGCCCACGCGGCGCTGCTCGACCAGGTGGCCGACGGCGCGGGAGCGCGGCAACTGCTCACCGCGGTCGCCGAGCTGCTCGACGGGTGGGTGCTGCTGGAGGACGCCGACGGGAACACCTGGGGGAGCGCCGGCCGCCCGCCGCAGATGCCGGCCGATCCGGCCGCGCTGCGCGCGGTGTCGCTGGAGGCGCACGCCGACCGGTGGGTGGTCGCGTGCGGGGCGGACCACTGGGTGGCCCCGGTCTTCGCCGACCGCACCCAGCTCGGGCAGCTCGTGCTGCACCGCGCCACCCCCCTGGACGAGGAGGGGAGCCGGCTGATGTACGCCTGCGCCCGCGTCCTCGCCCTGGTGATGCGGCGCCGGGTCGGCCCGCACGACCCGGCGGCCCGCGAGGAGCTGCTGGAAGCCCTCCTCACCCCCTGCCCCGGGTCGGTGGGCCGGGTGCGCGGCCAGGCCCGCACCCTGGGACTGGACCTGAGCGAGCCGCACGTGGTGCTCGCGGCCCGGCCCGCCGACGGGCTGACCGACCGGGTACGGGCCTGGGCCCGGGCGTACGCGCAGGACCGGCAGGGCCTGCAGGTGTGCCACGACGACCATGTGGTCCTGCTCCTTCCCGGCGAGGACGCGGTGGCCGCGGGGCACGCGACCACCGCCCGGGCGGCGACCGCGGGCTGCCCGGTGACGGTGGGCGCCGACGGACCGGTCACCGGCCCCGAGGCGGTGGCCCCGGCCTACCGGCGGGCCACCCGGGCCCTGGACGCGCTCGCCACCCTCGGTGCCTCGAGCTGTGTGGCGTCCGCCGAGGACCTGGGCTCGCTGACCATGCTGCTCACCGACGAGCGGGACGTCGACGGCTTCGTCCGGCACACCATCGGGCCGGTGCTGGACTTCGACGCCCAGCGCTCGGCCGATCTCGTCGTCACCCTGGACGCCTACTACCTGTCGGGCGGCAGTCCCACCCGCGCCGCCGAGCAGTTGTTCATCCACCCCAACACCGTCTCCCGGCGGCTGGAGCGGGTGACCGACCTGCTCGGCACGGGCTGGCAGGAACCGGCCCGGAGCCTGGAGATCCAGCTCGCGCTGCGGCTGCACCGGATCCGCCAGTCGCTCCAGAGCGCGGACCCGCCGGTGTCCTCGGGCACCTCGGACGCGGCCTGACCCGAGAGGGCGGAATCCCGTGGCCCGACGAGCGGTCCCCCGGGAGGCGGCCGCCCCCGCCGCGCCCTCTCAGGCGGCCATCAGACGGTCCCCGCAGCACGCGGGGGCCGGGGTGGCCCGGTCGCCGGGGCCGGCGGCCGCGGCACGGGCGGCCAGGGCCGCCGACACCATCGTCATGTGCCGGTGCCACCCCTGGAAGGAGCGGCCGCCGTAGTCCCGCAACCCGGCCTCGGCGGCCCGCGCCATCGCGGCGGCGTGCGGCTCGGGCAGCTCGCTCGCCTCCAGCAGCGCGTGGGCCGGAACCACCGCGTCGGTGAGCCACAGGTGGTCCGGCGACGCGCCGGTGCCGGACCACACACCGACCAGGGTCAGCGCACCCCGTCCCCCCTGCGGACCGCGCGCGGCGCCGGCGGCGTCGAGGCCGGGCAGCCGCACCCGCAGCGCGGCCACCGCGCCCCGCCCGCCGGGACGCAGCACCGTCCGGACCCGGCACCCCGCCGTGGACAGCAGCTTTCCGGCCGGCACCGGACGGTGGCTGAAGCCCCGCAGCGCCCGGTCGGCGAGCAGCACGGGGACGGAGGGGCCGATCCGCAGCAGCACGGGGACCCGTGCCGCGCGGAACCCGCGCACCAGGGGCGGCAGAGCGGCGTGGCGGGCGTCCGAGAGCACCGGGCGCAGCCGTGAGGGGAGCCGCCCCACGGTCTGGCTCACCAGGCCCACCGCTCCGCCCTCGGCCGACGCGGGGGGCACGTAGCCGTCGGGTATGCGCGAGCGCTCCCGGCGGACCGGGTCGCTCAGCCAGCCGTCCGGCAGGTCCAGGTACCAGTTCACCGGCACCTCGAAACCGTCGGCCACCTGCCACAGCCCCCATCCGAACTGCGCGTTCAGGGTCTGCCCCGCCTCCGGCACGTACCTGCGCTCCACCCCGACCGAGCAGTCCCCGGTCTTGGTCAGGACGAGCGGGCGCACCACCCAGGCCCGCGGAGGCGCGATGCGTTCGAGGAAGCCGGTCAGCGCCTCGCGCACGGGCTGCCAGTCCCAGCAGGAGTCGGCGATGAAGTGGTGGAACCTCTGCTCCGCCGCCCGGTTCCCGACGGAGGTGGCCAGGTTGCGGGCGTTCTTGCGGCCGCTGACGCTCAGCATGCCGCGCAGGTACTCCTGGGCGGTTCTGCGCTGGTCGGCCCTGCGCAGCGAGGCGAACACCTCCGAGCCGAGCTCGGCGATCACGGCGTCGTGGTCGGGGGTGACGGAGTGGCTGACGGTGGGAAGCATGTGCGTCGTCCTCTGCCCGTGGGAACGGTCGGATGCAGTGCCCGACACTCCCCGTTGCCGCGACGGCCGGACAAGGGGCCCCGGCCACACCCTGCCCGCCCCGGCCG
>NZ_WYCT01000357.1 GCF_011008945.1 Streptomyces harenosi | reverse complement strand
CCGCGGGCGGGCGCGGGCGCGGTCAGGGCGCGCCGACCACGTCGCCGGCCTCGCCGGTGGCCGTGCCCTCGGTGGCCGCCCTCGGCACCGGCCGGTCGTTCCTCAGGGCGTCCCAGACCTGCCGGGCCTTGTCCTCCTGGACCAGGACGCGGTTGCCGTCGGCGGGGTCGTAGCGCACCGGCAGGGTGACCATGTGCAGCTTCGAGGCGTCGATGTTCTTCAGCCCGCTCGCGAACGCCATGAGGGAGTTCACCGAGCCCAGGCCGGAGTCGGTGGTCACGGCCCTGGTGGCGGTGTCGGCGAGGTCGTAGAGCTTCTTGGGGCTGGTCAGGACGCCGATGTCCGACACCTGGGCGGCCAGGGCCCGGACGAAGGCCTGCTGGAGCTGGATGCGGCCGAGGTCGGAGCCGTCGCCGACGCCGTGCCGGGTGCGGACCAGGCCGAGGGCCTGGGCGCCGCCGAGCCGGTGGGTTCCGGCCTTCAGGTCGAGGTGGCTGTCGGGGTCCCGGATGTCCTCGGTGGTGGTGACCCGGACGCCGCCGAGCTCGTCGACCAGCTTCTGGAACCCGGCGAAGTCGATCTCCAGGTAGTGGTCCATGCGCAGGCCGGTCAGGGACTCCACGGTCTTCACGGCGCAGGCGGCGCCGCCGGTGGCGTACGCCGAGTTGAACATCACCCCGGGCGCGGCGGGGTAGTGCCGGCCGGCGGTGTCGGTGCAGGCGGGGCGGTCGACGAGGGTGTCGCGCGGCAGGGAGACCACGCTGGCCCGGCGGTGGCCCTGGTGGACGTGGACGATCATCGCGGTGTCGGAGCGGGCGGTGCCGTCGTCGGCGCCGCCGCCGAGCTTCCCGTTGCCGCCGGAGCGGGTGTCGGAGCCGAGGACCAGGATGTTCTCCGAGCCGTCGGCGGCCTTGCCGGGCCGGTCGGCGCCGAGGGCCTGGTCGATGTCGACGCTCTGGAGGTTGCCGTTGAGCGTGAAGTACAGGTAGCCGGCTCCCGAGCCGCCGAGGACGACGATGCCCGCGGCGGTCCACGCCGCGACGAGCAGCCCGGTACGCCGCCTGCCGCGCGGCTTGCGGCGGCGGCCCCTGGCGCGGTGGCGCGGGCCCCTGCTGCCGGGCGCGCCCGGTATGCCGGCGCCCGGCGTGCTGTCGGCGGGCATGTGCTCCTCGGTTCTCCTACGGGTCCATCATCGCTCCGTCTGGTCTGACGGGTGAACTCCGCGGGAAGTTGCCTTTTCCCCCATGTCCGCCGTGTGGCGGTTCGCACAGTCCGCACCCGCGTCCCGCGCCCCCCGGGCCGCATGCGAAGGGCCGCCTCCGCCGGGGCGGAGGCGGCCCGGGGCGCCCGGCCGGGCGCGGGAGGCGGGGTGCGGATCAGCCGAAGAGGTTGAAGGCTCCCCAGCCGCCGCCGACCTTGATCCGGGTGGCGAACGGCGCCGAGGAGACTCCGCGGCCGTGGTAGAGCCACAGCACGCCGGAGCTGTCGCGGGCCAGCAGGTCGGCCTTGCCGTCGCCGTTGATGTCACCGGTGGCGGCGTAGGCGTTGTAGTTCCAGCCGCCGCCGACCTTGACGCGGGTGCCGAAGGCGGGCGACGCGACGCCGCGGCCCGGGTAGAGCCACAGCACACCGGAGGTGTCGCGGGCCAGCAGGTCGGCCTTGCCGTCGCCCGTGTAGTCGCCCTTGCCGGCGATGGTGAGGCTGCCCCAGCCGCCGCCGACCCGGACGCGGGTGCCGAACAGGCCGTTGCCCTTGCCGGGGTAGAGCCACAGCACCCCGGCCTTGTCCTGGCCGATCAGGTCGGGCAGGGCGTCGCCGGAGAGGTCCCCGGGGACCGCGATGTTCTTCATCGCGTTCCAGCCGCCGCCGACCCGGGTGGTCTCGTAGCGGTCGACGCCGTTGAACGCGAAGCGGTACAGGACACCGTCGGAGGCGCGCAGCAGGTAGTCCTGGTAGTCGTCCCGGTCCAGGTCGGCCTGCCGGACCAGGGTGATCCCGCTGTAGTCGCCGAGGGCGAGGCGGTCGCCCAGGTACGGCGCCTTGCCGAGGGAGTAGTACTCGTAGGCCTGCCCGCCGGGCGTGCGGACGAACAGGTCCGCCCGGCCGTCGAAGTCGAGGTCGGTGTCGTCGATCCGCGCGTTGACCGCGCCGGCGTAGGTCCGGGTCTTGGCGTAGACGCTGTGGGCGCCCGTGGCGACGCAGTCCTCCACGCCCCACGACACGACACCGGCGATCCGTCCGTTGACCACCAGCGGGCCGCCGGAGTCACCGTTGCACGGGGAGACCGTCCCGGTGTCCTGGCCGGAGGCCGGGTTGCCGGCGCAGGTCATCTGCCCGGGCACGAAGTCGGAGCCGAAGTACGAGGTGCAGGCGGAGTCCGACCGCATCGGCACGGACGCCTTCTTCAGCGTCGGTGAGATGTCGTCGCTGGCGGAGCTGGTGCGCCCCCAGCCGTAGACCGTCGCCGGGGTGCCGTTGCCGTACGAGGCGGTGTCCGTGCTCGACGTCACCTGGAGCGTCTTGTACGGCAGCGCCTCGGTCAGCGTCAGCACCGCGAGGTCGCCGCCCGTGACGGTGCGGTCGTTGTACGTGGGGTTGATCCACTGGCGCAGCACGCCGACGGCCCGGCCGCCGTTCAGGTCCGCGCCGGTCGGCACCCGGCTGGTGCCCGCGACGACGGTGCCGTGCCGGGTCCAGTCCAGACCGTAGGCGCAGTGCGCGGCGGTGAGGACCTTCGCCGGGGCGACCAGGGTGCCGCCGCAGAAGTAGCCGTCGTCGTCGGCCTCGTCGGCGGTGCCCTTGTCGTCGTAGTAGTGGAGCTGCACCATCCACGGCGCCTCGGCGATGGTCGCGTCCTTGCCGCCGATGATCTTCGGGTCGACGGTGCCGGAGGTGCTCTGCGGGCTCGCGGTGGGCTTCGGTTCCGCCGCCGGTGCGCCGGTGGCGTCGTCCCTGAGCGTCTCCTGGGCGCCCTGGACGCGCTGGAGCAGTTCCGCCTGGGAGGCGCTGGGCAGCGTCCCGACGGTCTGCCGGGCCGGGACGGGGGGCGCCTCGGTCGCCCCGGCCGGAGCGGCTGCCAGGACGGCGCCGGACAGCGCGAGTGCGGCCGCGGCCGCGGGGAGAGCTCGGTGCGCTCTCCGGGAAGTAGATGTCACTCAGGTCTCCTGTCGAAAGGCAGCGCGGCGTCGCACGCGTTCGGTGCGGGCGTGACGCCGGGCGGTTGCGCGCGCAGGAGAGAGAAGGACCACCGGTGCGGGCCGGCCCGAGGGCAGCCCGGAGCGTCCCGGCGGCGTATCAGAAAATACGTTCCCCCCACTACGGCTCGCCGATCTTACAAAGCAGAAGTCCGCCCCGTCACTCGGGTGACGGGGCGGACTCCGGCAGGCGCCGCGGACGCGGCCGGCAACAGGCTCAGTCGCCGTTGCCGGGCGCCGGCGTCGTCTTCTGGATCTGCATCAGGAACTCGACGTTCGACTTGGTCTGCTTCATCTTGTCGAGGAGCAGCTCGATCGCCTGCTGCTGGTCCAGGGCGTGCAGCACCCGGCGCAGCTTCCAGACGATGCCCAGCTCCTCGGCGCCCAGGAGGATCTCCTCCTTGCGGGTGCCGGAGGCGTCGACGTCGACGGCCGGGAAGATGCGCTTGTCGGCGAGCTTCCGGTCGAGCTTGAGCTCCATGTTGCCGGTGCCCTTGAACTCCTCGAAGATCACCTCGTCCATGCGGGACCCGGTGTCCACCAGGGCGGTGGCGAGGATGGTCAGCGAGCCGCCGTCCTCGATGTTGCGGGCCGCGCCGAAGAAGCGCTTGGGCGGGTACAGGGCGGTGGAGTCGACACCACCGGACAGGATGCGGCCGGAGGCCGGGGCGGCGAGGTTGTAGGCGCGGCCCAGGCGGGTGATCGAGTCCAGCAGCACGACCACGTCGTGGCCCAGCTCCACCAGGCGCTTGGCGCGCTCGATGGCGAGCTCGGCGACCGTGGTGTGGTCCTCGGCCGGGCGGTCGAAGGTCGAGGAGATGACCTCGCCCTTGACCGACCGCTGCATGTCGGTGACCTCTTCCGGACGCTCGTCGACGAGGACGACCATCAGGTGGCACTCGGGGTTGTTGTGGGTGATCGCGTTGGCGATCGCCTGCATGATCATGGTCTTGCCGGTCTTCGGCGGGGCCACGATCAGACCGCGCTGGCCCTTGCCGATGGGCGAGACCAGGTCGATGATCCGGGTGGTGAGGACGCCGGGGTCCGTCTCCAGGCGGAGGCGGTCCTGCGGGTACAGCGGCGTCAGCTTGTTGAACTCCGGGCGGCCGCGGCCGTGTTCGGGGGCCATGCCGTTGACGGAGTCCAGGCGCACCAGCGCGTTGAACTTCTCGCGGCGCTCGCCCTCCTTGGGCTGGCGCACGGCACCGGTGATGTGGTCGCCCTTGCGCAGGCCGTTCTTGCGGACCTGGGCGAGGGAGACGTACACGTCGTTCGGGCCGGGCAGGTAGCCGGAGGTGCGGATGAACGCGTAGTTGTCGAGGATGTCGAGGATGCCCGCGACGGGGATCAGGACGTCGTCCTCGGCGATCTGCGGCTCGGCGGCGATGTCGTCGCGGCCACGGCGGCCACGGCGGTCGCGGTAGCGGCCGCGACGGCCCCGGCGCCCGCCGGCCTCGTCGTCGTAGTCGTCCTGGCGGTCCTGCCGGTCCTGGCGGCCGCCGCCCTGCTGCTGGCGCTGCTGGCTGCCCTGCTGCTGGTCGTCGCCCTTGCCCCGGCGGTCGCGGTCCCGGTCGCGGTCGCGGTCCCGGCCGCGCTCGCGGCGGTCGCGGCGGCGGCCCTCGCCGCTGTCGCCGCCCTCGGAGCGGCTCTCGCCCTGGTTCTGCTGCTGGGGCTGCGCCTGCTGCGCGGACGTGTCGGCCTTCGGCTCGCCCTTGGCCTCGGCGGCGACCGTCTCGGGGGCGGCGGCCGGGCTGCCGGCGTCGGCGGTGGCGCGGCGACGACGGCGCTCGGAGGGGGCGTCGTCACCGGGGGCACCGCCCTGGGGGGAAGGCTGGCCGGGGATCTCGATCTGCTGCTGGGCCGCGGCCTTGTCGGCGGGGGCGTCGGCAGCCGCCTTGTCGGCCTTCTTCTGGGCCTTCTCGCCCTTCTCGGCGGCGCTCTCCTCGCCCGTACGGGCCCGGGAGGTGGCGCGGCGCTTCGGCTTGGTCTCGGTGGCGGCCTCGGCCTTGGCCGGGGCGGCCCCTCCGGCGGCCTGCGCCTCCTTGATGACCTCGATCAGCTGGCTCTTGCGCATGCGCGCGGTGCCCCTGATGCCGAGGCCGGATGCGACCTGCTGCAGCTCGGCCAGCACCATGCCCTCGAGGCCGGTACCGCGGCGCCGCCGGGAGCCGGCACCGGTGGCAGGCGCGGCAGCGTCCGTGGCGGGCGCGGCAGCGGTCTCCTCGACACGTGCGCCCATCAGATCGGTGGTGTCGCTCACGAAGGGTCCTTCCCTGGAGCGGGCGTCGGCCTGTCTGGCTCGGCGACCGGTTGTGCTGTCCGGCTTCGGTCCTTGCTGTGTGGACCGTGCCGGGGCGGTAATCCGCCGGAACGGCGGCGGAAATATCTGGTGATGGCGCTTCCTTGAGCCGTGGCACCCAGTGTCTGTGTCACGCGGCGTGGTCGCACCGGTTCCGGAGCGTGCCCGGCGGACCGCTCAGTGCCTGTGTACGCCGTACTGCCCGCGTTCGGCGTGCACCACACAAGGCGGCTTGGGAGGCTCCCGGAAGAATGTCTGTCCCGGACGGGGACACGAGGCACCTCGCCATGGTGGGGTCGGGTGCAGACTTGAGATTAACACTACCGGATCCAACAAACATTCCCCCTCTCCAATCCGGCGACCGTGTGTCAGGTCGCGAGCGGCAGCACGCTCGCGCCGCGCAGGTCGAGGCTCAGCCGGTTGGCGGCCCAGTCCCGCCCCGCCAGCGCCTCGACCTTGTCGGCCGTGCCCTCGTCGGCCAGCGCCATCACCGTGGGTCCGGCGCCGGAGATCACCGCGGGGATGCCGTCCGACCGCAGCCGCTCCACCAGCGCGGCGCTCTCGGGCATCGCGGGCGCGCGGTACTCCTGGTGCAGGCGGTCCTCGGTGGCGGGCAGCAGCAGCTCGGGACGCCGGGTGAGGGCCTCGACGAGGAGGGCGGCGCGGCCGGCGTTGGCGGCGGCGTCGACGTGCGGCACGCTGCGCGGGAGCAGTCCGCGCGCCGTCTCGGTCAGTACCGGCTTTCCGGGCACGAAAACCACCGGAACGATGGAATCGGCGGGCTCCATCCTGATCGCCCGGGCGGCGCCGGCCTCCATCCAGGACAGGGTGAAGCCGCCCAGCAGGCAGGCCGCCACGTTGTCGGGGTGGCCCTCGATCTCGGTGGCGAGGTCGAGCAGCGCCGCGTCGTCGAGGCGGGTGTCGCCGCCTATGGTCACCGCGCGGGCGGCGACGATGCCGGCGCAGATGGCGGCGGAGGAGGAGCCGAGCCCGCGGCCGTGCGGGATGCGGTTGGCGCAGACGATCTCCAGACCGCGCGGCTGCCCGCCCAGGGCGTCGAAGGCGGTGCGCAAGGAGCGGACCAGGAGGTGCTTCTCGTCGCGCGGGAGCGTCTGGCTGCCCTCACCCGCGATGTCGATGTGCAGCCCGGAGTCGGCCACCCGGACGACGACGTCGTCGTACAAGCCCAGCGCCAGGCCGAGGGCGTCGAAACCCGGGCCGAGGTTGGCGCTGGTGGCGGGGACGCGCACCCGGACGGCGGCGGCGCGGAACGCTGGACCGGCCATCGCTCGTTGACTCTCCTTGAGCTGCGTGGTGGTCGAATGACATGCGGGGACGTACGAACCCCGGGACCGCTGCCGGCCTGGCGGGCCGACCGTTTCCGGTCCACTTCCGTATCGCTTGCGGTCCGCTTCCGGTCCAGGAAAGGACGGCGCGGCCCGTGCCGTATGCGCGGCATATGCGGCGGGCGGGTTCGGTACAGCCTATCGAAGGTAGGTTCTGTGGCGACATAGGGCGCACAGGAGGCGCACGATGCGTGTCGCAAGCCCCCTATGCCACCCCTGGAAGGAACCTGTCTCTTTATACACATCT
>NZ_WYCT01000356.1 GCF_011008945.1 Streptomyces harenosi | reverse complement strand
ATTAGCGAGTGTCTCGTGGGCTCGGAGAGTTGTATAAGAGACAGGGGGTGCGGTTCGCGCCGCGGGGACCGGCGGACGAGCGGGAGTCGGGGCGGGCCCCCGGCTTCGAGAACATCCCGGCGATCGTGGCCGCGGCGGCGTCGCTGCGGGCCGTGCGCGCCGAGGCGGCCCAGGAGGCCGCGCGGCTGCGCGAGCTGACGGACCGGATCCGGGCCCGGGTGCCCGCGGTGGTGCCGGACGTGGAGGTGGTCGGCGACCCGGCACGGCGGCTGCCCGGGATCGTCACCTTCTCCTGTCTCTACGTCGACGGCGAGACCCTGCTCCACGAACTGGACCGGGCGGGCTTCTCCGTCTCCTCCGGGTCGTCCTGCACCAGCAGCACCCTGACACCCAGCCATGTGCTCAGGGCGATGGGGGTGCTCAGCGAGGGCAACGTGCGGGTCTCGCTGCCGCCGGGAACGCGGGCGGAGGACGTCGAGCGGTTCCTGGAGGTGCTGCCGGAGGCGGTGGCGGGAGTGCGGGAGAAGCTGGGGGCGCCGGTGCCCGCCGCCCGTCCGGGGCGGGAGGACGACGCGATCGTGGTCGACGCCGTCGGCAGGCGCTGCCCGATCCCCGTGATCGAGCTGGCCAAGGTGATCGGCGACGTGCCCGTCGGCGGCACGGTCCGCGTCCTGGCGGACGACGAGGCCGCCCGCCTGGACATCCCGGCCTGGTGCGAGATGCGGGGGCAGGAGTACGTGGGCGAGGAACCGGCGGACCGGGGCGCGGCCTACGTGGTCCGCCGGCTGTCCTGACCCGCCGCTCAGCGCAGGTGCGCCCGGACCTCGGCGGCGGCGTCGTCGCCGTAGGCCTTGGTGAAGCGCTCCATGAAGTGGCCGCGGCGGAGCTGGTACTCCTGGGTGCCGACCGTCTCGATGACCAGGGTGGCCAGCATGCAGCCGACCTGGGCGGCGCGCTCCAGGCCGACGCCCCAGGCGAGGCCGGAGAGGAAGCCGGCGCGGAAGGCGTCGCCGACGCCGGTGGGGTCGGCCTTGCGCTCCTCGTCCGGGCAGCCGACCTCGATGGTCTCCTCGCCGGCCCGCTCGATGCGCACGCCGCGCGCGCCGAGGGTGGTGACGCGGTGGCCGACCCGGGAGAGGATGTCCTCGTCCGTCCAGCCCGTCTTGGACTCGATGAGCCCCTTCTCGTACTCGTTGGAGAACAGGTACGTCGCCCCGTCCAGCAGTATCCGGATCTCCTCGCCGTCCATGCGGGCGATCTGCTGGGAGAAGTCGGCGGCGAACGGGATGGACCGGGTGCGGCACTCCTCGGTGTGGCGGAGCATCGCCTCCGGGTCGTCGGCGCCGATGGAGACCAGGTCCAGACCGCCGACGCGGTCGGCGACGGTCTTCAGCTCGATCAGCCGGGCCTCGCTCATCGCGCCCGTGTAGAAGGAGCCGATCTGGTTGTGGTCGGCGTCCGTGGTGCACACGAAGCGGGCGGTGTGCAGGGTCTCGGAGATGCGGACCGAGTCGGTGTCGACGCCGTGCCGCTCCAGCCAGGCCCGGTACTCGTCGAAGTCCGCGCCGGCGGCGCCGACCAGGATCGGCCGGGTGCCGAGCTGGCCCATGCCGAAGGCGATGTTGGCGGCGACGCCGCCCCGGCGGACGTCGAGCTTGTCGACCAGGAAGGAGAGCGAGACCGTGTGGAGCTGGTCCGCGACGAGCTGGTCGGCGAAGCGGCCGGGGAAGGTCATGAGGTGGTCGGTGGCGATGGAGCCGGTGACTGCGATGCGCACGACGTGGACTCTCTCCGGGAGGGAGGCGGGGTTGACAGTTCACGCTACCCGGTCGGCACCGGGCGCCGAAGCGGACGAAACTACCTGATAGTAGATCTTTCTTCGCGGGCGGGGGCGTGCCTACGGTTCGGCTATGACCCACCACGAGACACCCGCACCCGCCCCGGCCGACGACGAGGGCGGTCTGGATTCCCTGCGCGGCGACTGCGCCCGGATGGCGCCGCACTGGTCGGCTCCCGAGCGGGCCCCCGCGCCCCCGGCGTCCCCGGCGCTCCCGCACGGCGTGTCGGTGCCGCCGGCGTCGGCCCGGCTGCTGGACGCCCTGCCGGAGTACGGCGGCTGAGGCCGGACGGGCGACGGGTTCGCCGTTGCGGGGAACCGGACGCTCCCCCGCCGCGTCCCATCGCCGTCCCCCGTGGAACCGGGCGGCCGGGTGGCCCGGTGGCCGGCTGACGGGGAGGCGGGAGACGACCCGCGGCGGGGCCCCGGCGACCGCGCCGGGTCACCCGTGAGGGCTGGGCGGCCGAAGGAGCGATGCGGTGAACACCGAGCGACCCGACCACGACGACGCCCGGGGCGGCACCCCGCCGGCCTCCGGGCCCGGCACCGGGGGCGGGCGGTCCGCGCGGCGGCGCTCCGCGGCCGTCGCCGCCGTCACCGCCGTCCTGCTCGTCTGCGGCGGCGGGGCGTATCTCGCCGCGGACCCGTCCGGGTCCGGGGAGCCTGCGGCGTCCGGGGCGCCGGGCGGGGGCCGCGGCACTCCCCCGCCGCTCGCCCTCGACGGCCGCGGGGCCGCGCCGGACGGCGGCCTTCCGGGCGTCGCGCCCGGTGAGCCCGACCCGCACGGCGTCGTCCACCGGGCCGGTGGCGCCCTGCCGGAGGGCCCCGGCGCGGCGGCGGTCCACCGGGCGCAGGGCGAGGTCACCCGGGAGGAGGTGACCCGGCTGGCGAAGGCGCTCGGGATCGGGGGGACGCCGGTGCCGGACGGGGGGTTCTGGACGGTGGGCACGGCCGGGGACGGGACCGGGCCGCGGCTGCGGGTGGAGCGGGAGGCGCCGGGGAACTGGACGTTCCAGCGGTACGGGCCCGGCGCGGACGACTGCGCGGGCACGGCCGTGTGCGCGAAGGACCCGGCCGACCGGGCGGGCGGCCCGGTGAGCGAGGCGGCGGCGAAGCGGGCCGCCGCGCCGGTGCTGGCGGCGGCGGGCCAGCCGGAGGCCGCCCTCGACGCGCGCCAGGTCCTGGGCGGCCGGCGGGTGGTGAACGCCGAGCCGGAGGTGGGCGGGCTGCCCACGTACGGCTGGACGACGGGCGTGACCGTGGGCGCGGGGGGCGAGGTGACCGGCGGCAGCGGCCGGCTGAAGGCACCGGTGAAGGGGGACGTCTACCCCGTCCTCACGGCGGAGCGGACGCTGGCGCTGCTGAACGCGGCGTCGGTGCCCGCGTCGCGCGGGGGCGTCGGGGGCTGTGCCGGTCCCGTACCGGCGCGAAGCGATGGTCCGCGGGCGGTCTGTGAGCCGCCGGCCGTTCCGAAGGAGACCGTCACGGTGGAGCGCGCGGTGTTCGGGCTGGCCGCGTACTCCGTGCGGGGGCGGCCGGTGCTGGTCCCGTCGTGGCTGTTCGAGGTGCGGGCGCCGGGCGGGCGGGCCCCCGCCACGGTGACGCATCCGGCGGTCGATCCGGCCTACCTGGCGCCGTCCGGGCCCTCGCGGCCGTCCGGTGAGCCGGCCCCGCCGCCGTCCGTGCGGGAGGTGCGGGTGGAGGGCTACCGGGCCGAGGGCACGGAGCTGACCGTGACCTTCACGGGCGGGGTGTGCGCCGCGTACACGGCGAAGGCGGCCGAGAGCGGGGACGAGGTGCGGGTGCGGGTGACCGCGGCCTCGCGGCCGGAGCAGGTCTGCATCCTGATCGCCCAGCGGTACCGGCTGACCGTACGGCTGGAGGAGCCCCTCGGGGACCGGGCGGTGACGGGGCCGGACGGCCGGCGCGTCCCGCTGGAGAAGACGCGGGAAGCGCTGCCGCCGGCGCCGTCCGGGACGCGGTAGGCGGCCCGGGGCGGCACACGCGCGAGGGCGGCGGCACCGGGGGCTTCCCCGGTGCCGCCGCCCTCGCGGTGGCGCCTTCGCGGCTCAGTTGAAGGAGTCGCCGCAGGCGCAGGAGCCCGTGGCGTTCGGGTTGTCGATGGTGAAGCCCTGCTTCTCGATCGTGTCCACGAAGTCGATGGTGGCGCCGCCCAGGTACGGGGCGCTCATGCGGTCGGTGACGACCTTGACGCCGCCGAAGTCCTTCTCCACGTCGCCGTCGAGCGACCGCTCGTCGAAGAAGAGCTGGTAGCGCAGGCCGGAGCAGCCGCCGGGCTGGACGGCCACGCGCAGCGCGAGGTCGTCACGGCCTTCCTGGTCGAGCAGGGCCTTGACCTTGGCCGCGGCGGCGTCGGTCAGGATGATGCCGTCGGTGACGGTGGTGGTCTCGTCCGATACGGACATCTACATCTCTCCCGGGTTGTACGGAGACTGCTTGCCGACGGGTGCAACCGGTGGCGCCGCGGATTCATTCCGGGTGGGCCCCGGGTTTCTCCTCGGGTTCCTCTTCACGTTCCCCTTCATGCTCGCACACGCACCGGCGGGCGGACAGCGGCCGGCGGCGGGCCGCCACACCGCGGCGCCGGGATTCACGTCACATCGACATGAGGGGCATCGTCAAACTGACGTGAACCGGTTATGATAGATAACGTCAATTCGACGAAAAGTCGAAACGGTGTCCCGCTTGTCCCGCCGGGTCCGGTTTCCCGGGCCCGGCGAGCCGCAGAACAGAAAGGGTGCGTGTCGTGACCACCGCCCAGACCCAGGAGCTCGACGTAACGCCGACGCCCCTCGCCCTGCTGCTCCTCGGCCGTGAAGCCGACCCGAGGAGCGAGCGCGGCGTGGAGTGCCCCGGCGACCTGCCCTCGCCCTCCGACCCGGATCTGGTCGAGCGCGCCCGCGCGGCCAAGGAGAGGCTCGGGGACAAGGTCTTCGTGCTGGGTCACCACTACCAGCGTGACGAGGTCATCCAGTTCGCCGACGTCACGGGTGACTCCTTCAAGCTGGCCCGGGAGGCGGCCGCGCGGCCGGAGGCCGAGTACATCGTCTTCTGCGGCGTGCACTTCATGGCGGAGTCGGCGGACATCCTGACCTCCGACGACCAGAAGGTCGTCCTGCCGGACCTGGCCGCCGGCTGCTCGATGGCCGACATGGCGACGGCCGAGCAGGTCGCCGAGTGCTGGGACGTGCTGACCGAGGCCGGGATAGCCGAGCAGGTCGTGCCCGTGTCGTACATGAACTCGTCCGCGGACATCAAGGCGTTCACGGGCAAGCACGGCGGCACCATCTGCACCTCCTCGAACGCCAAGCGCGCCCTGGACTGGGCCTTCGAGCAGGGCGAGAAGGTGCTCTTCCTGCCCGACCAGCACCTGGGCCGCAACACCGCCGTCCGGGACATGGGCATGTCGCTGGAGGACTGCGTCGTCTACAACCCGCACAAGCCCGGCGGCGGGCTGACCGCCGAGGAGCTGCGCGCCGCCAGGATGATCCTGTGGCGCGGGCACTGCTCGGTCCACGGCCGCTTCAGCCTGGACTCGGTCCAGGACGTGCGCGCGCGCATCCCCGGCGTCAACGTCCTGGTCCACCCCGAGTGCCGGCACGAGGTCGTCGCCGCCGCCGACCACGTCGGCTCGACGGAGTACATCATCAAGATGCTGGAGGCGGCCCCGGCCGGTTCCAAGTGGGCGATCGGCACCGAGCTGAACCTCGTACGGCGGCTGGCGAACCGTTTCGCTCCCGAGGGCAAGGAGATCGTCTTCCTCGACCGGACCGTCTGCTTCTGCTCGACGATGAACCGGATCGACCTGCCGCACCTGGTGTGGGCCCTGGAGTCCCTGGCCGAGGGCTCGCTGGTCAACCGCATCGAGGTCGACAAGGAGACCGAGGCGTTCGCCAAGCTGGCGCTGGAGCGGATGCTGGCCCTGCCGTAGCGGCGCACGCGCGGGTCACCCCGGCACGGGCTTCCGGCCGGGGTGGCCCGGGTCCATGCCGAAGACGGTGCCGTCCGGGGTCGTCACGATCAGGGCGCCCCGGTGCGGCAGGACGGCCGATCCGGTCACGCCGCCGAGCGCCGCCCCCTCGCTGCGCGGGTGGGTCTCCCACAGCACGGTGCCCTCGCGCGCGTCCAGGGCGGCGACGCGCCCGGTCGGGCTGGCCAGGTAGACCGTGCGCGTGCGCGGGTCCGGTGCGGCGGCTCCCGGCTGCTCCAGCGTGGTCCGGGTCTGCCACCGCACCGCGCCGGTACGCGGTGACACCGCCGTCACCACACCGTCGGGGGTGGTGAACCACAGGGTGCCGTCGCGCAGCGTCCCGGTGCCGCGCAGTTCCCCGGCGGCCGGCTCGATCCGCTCCCGGGCGCCGCTGTCCGGATCGACCAGCAGGATCTCGGTGAAGGCGTCCCCCGTGTCCCCCTCGTCCGCGGTGAGCAGGAGCAGCCGGCCGTCCACGGTCCCGAACAGGCCGCTCGCGACCGGGGTGCGCAGCCGGCGGACCGACCCGTCGGCCGGGTCGAGTACGAGGAGGGGGGACTCGGTGGCGTCCTCCTCGTCCGGGACGCACTCGACGTACAGGCCCTCCTCCGTCTCCGGGAACGAGCAGAACTGGCCGGCGGGCAGCTCCGCGGTCCAGCGCTCGGCTCCGGTGCGGGGGGACACGGCGGTCAGCGTCCGGCCCTTGCCCGGGACCAGGACGACGCCGGAGGAGAAGACCGCCTCGATGTGGTCGCCGACTGCGGGGCGGGACCACACCGTGCGGCCGGTGGCCTCGTCGAGCGCGACGACGCTGGAGTCCTCCAGGTTCATGTCCCGGTCGTAGCGGGACTGGCGCACCACGACCACGCCGTCCCGCACGCCCAGCACTGCGGAGTCGTAGCTGCCCGCCGCGGTCCCGGGCGGCACCAGGTCCGCCCGCCAGTCGGTGGCACCGGTCGACGCGTCCAGCCGGACCGGCAGGGCCGCCTCGCCGCCGCAGTAGACGGCTCCCCCGGACGGCAGGCACTGCGCCGCGGCCCCCGCCCCGTCCAGGCCGAAGCCGCGTGCCTTCACCACGCCCCGGGCGGCCGGGGCGCGCAGCGTCGTCTGCCAGGGCCGCCAGCCCTCGGGCGGGCTCCCCCAGCGGGCCGTCCCGGACGGGCCCGCCGTCCGGCGCTCCCGGTTCCCCCCGTCCGAGTCGGGGCCGAGGACGAGGTAGGCGGTCAGTCCCAGGGCGAGCGCGGCGGCCGTCGCGGCGGCGAGCAGGGCGCGACCGCGCCGGCGGCGGCCGGGGCCGGCGCCCGCCGCGGGGGCCGGGGTGC
>NZ_WYCT01000355.1 GCF_011008945.1 Streptomyces harenosi | reverse complement strand
CCCCCGGGCGGCCCGCCCCCGGCGACGGCCGCCCGCAGCGGGCCGCCGCCCTGGAGGCCGGGGCGGAGGCGGTACTGGCGGAGATCGCGGCGCTCGGCGGGCTGCTCGCGGTCGTCGAGACGGGCCGGGGCCCCGGCCTCTTCGGCACCCGCGGCACCGCCCGCAGCGGGGCCCACCCCCGGCTGGCCCGCCCCTGGAGCTCCTCCCGGACCGTCCGGGCCGGCCAGACCGAACGCCTGGCCAAGCTGCGCGCCTGGCGGGAGCAGCCGTCCGTCGACGACTGTCTGCGCCGTCTGGGCGGGGCCGCCCGGGGCGACGGGAACGTGCTCCACCCCATGCGCGAGGCGCTGGCCGCCAGGGCCACGGTGGGCGAGGTCTGCGCCGCCCTGCGCGAGGCGTGGACCGGCTGACCGCCGCTCGCCCGCTCGCCCGCTCGCAGGCCCCTGCCTCTAGGCGCGCTCCTTCTCCTGCGCCAGGAAGCGCGAGGAGCGTTCCAGCTCGGACAGGGCCGTGCTGCCGTGCGCCCGCGCACCGCCGCCGGCCGGCTCGCGCACGGCGCCGCCGGCGGGCACCCGGGCGGCGGGAGCGGGCGCCGTCCGCGCCGGTACCGCCCGGCGCCGGTAGCGCGGCGGTACGAACCGCTGCGCCCAGAGGGGCACGCGGGGCGTGAAGCGCGGCAGCAGGAGCAGGACCAGTCCCACCGCGCTGAGGAAGACCACGCCGAGCACGATCCACATGGAGGCGGAGTTGACGGAGTAGGCCAGCGCGCCGAAGCCGATCAGCGCCGACCAGAAGTACATGATCAGCACGGCCCGGCTGTGCGAGTGGCCGATCTCCAGCAGCCGGTGGTGCAGATGCCCGCGGTCCGCGGCGAACGGGGACTGGCCGCGCCAGGTGCGCCGCACGATGGCCAGCACCAGGTCCGCCGCCGGCACGGCGATGATCGTCAGCGGCAGCAGGAGCGGGATGTAGACCGGGACCGTCTGGTGGACCGCCGCCTTCTCCGAGCCGGTGAACAGGGCCAGCGCGTCCGGGTCGACCTGCCCGGTGACCGAGATGGCGCCCGCCGCCAGCACCAGCCCGATCAGCATCGAGCCGGAGTCGCCCATGAAGATCCGCGCGGGGTGGCTGTTGTGCGGCAGGAAGCCCAGGCACATGCCCATCAGGATCGCCGCGAACAGCGTGGCCGGGGCCGCGGCCTCGATCCCGTACGAGTACCAGATCCGGTACGCGTACAGGAAGAACGCGGTCGCCGCGATGCACACCATGCCCGCCGCGAGGCCGTCGAGGCCGTCCACGAAGTTGACCGCGTTGATGGTGATGACGACGAGCGCCACCGTCAGCAGGGTGCCCTGCCACTGGGTCAGCGCCACGTTGCCGACACCCGGGATGGGCAGCCACAGGATGGTCAGGCCCTGCACCACCATCACGCCCGCGGCGATCATCTGGCCGCCCAGCTTGATCAGGGCGTCGATCTCGAACTTGTCGTCGAGGACGCCGATCAGCCAGATCAGCGCGGCCCCGGACAGCAGCGCCCGTGGCTCGTTCGACTCGGCGAAGACCTGGTTGAGGTTGGTGAGGTGGTCCGCGACCAGCAGGCCCGCGCACAGGCCGAAGAACATCGCGATACCGCCGAGGCGCGGAGTGGGCTCCCGGTGCACGTCCCGGGCCCGGATCTCCGGCATCGCCCCGGCCACGATCGCGAACTTCCGTACCGGCCCTGTCAGCAGATACGTCACCGCGGCCGTGATGCAGAGCGTCAGCAGGTATTCACGCACGGGCTTCCCCACAGGTCTCGCTGGCCATCACAGCCTCACACCCTAGCGACGCACGCATGTCGATGAAGACTGCCGGGTAGTGACGATGGTTGCACGCGGGCCGTGCGCGGCGGTGCCCGCCCGGGTCCACAGCGGCCGCGCGGGCCCCCGCTCACCGCGGATACGGCGGGAACGCGCCGGTCAGCTCCCGTACCCGGGCCCGCGCCGCGGAGGCGTCGGCCGAGCCTCGCAGCACGGCCGCGAGCAGCGCGCCGATCCGGGACATCTCCGCCTGCCCCATGCCCTGCGTGGTGACGGCGGCGGTGCCCAGCCGCAGCCCGCGGGCGTCCCCGTGCGGCAGCGGGCAGCACTCCAGGACGATCCCGGCCGCCGCCAGCCGGCCCCGCGCGGTCCGCCCGTCGACGCCGAGCGGCGCCGGGTCGCAGGTCAGCAGGTGGGTGTCGGTGCCGCCGGTGGTGACGGCGAACCCCTCGGCGGTCAGCGCCGCGGCCAGGGCGCGCGCGTTGGCGACGACCTGGCGGGCGTAGGCGGCGAAGGCGTCGGTCGCCGCTTCCCCGAAGGCGACCGCCTTGGCGGCGATCGTGTGCATCTGCGCCCCGCCCTGGGTGAAGGGGAAGACGGCCCGGTCCACCCGCCCGGCCAGTTCGGCCCCGCACAGGAGCATCCCGCCGCGCGGCCCGCGCAGCACCTTGTGGGTGGTGGCGCACACGAGGTCCGCGTACGGCACCGGACTGGGCGCCGCGCCCCCGGCGACGAGGCCGATGGGGTGCGCCGCGTCCGCGACGAGATAGGCGCCCACCTCGTCGGCGACCTCGCGGAAGAACGCGTAGTCGATGTGGCGGGGATAGGCGATCGAGCCGCACACGATCGCCTTGGGCCGGTGCGCGCGGGCCAGGGCCCGCACCTGGTCGTGGTCGATCAGCCCCGATTCCGCGTCGACGCCGTAGCCGACGAAGTCGAACCAGCGGCCGGAGAAGTTGACGGGCGAGCCGTGCGTGAGGTGCCCGCCGTGCGGCAGGCCGAGGGCGAGGACGGTGTCGCCGGGGCGCAGCAGCGCGGCGTAGGCGGCCAGCACCGCCGAGGAGCCCGAGTGGGACTGCACATTGGCGTGCTCGGCGCCGAAGAGGGCCCGGGCCCGCTCCACGGCGAGGGTCTCGGCGACGTCGGCGATCTCGCAGCCGCCGTGGTGCCGGGCGCCCGGGTAGCCCTCGGCGTACTTGTTGGCCAGGGGCGAGCCGAGGGCGGCGAGCACGGCCGGCGAGGCGAAGTTCTCGGCGGCGCTCAGCTGGAGCGTGGTGGACTGCCGGTGGCGCTCCGCGAGCAGGATCTCGGCCAGCTCGGGGTCCTGGCGCCGCAGGACATCGGCCTCGAGGGCGTGGGTGACCGACATGGTGCGCTCCGGGCGTGCGTCGACGGTGACGTACGTCCAATGTAGGCCCGGCCCGGCCGGGGCGCCCGGCCGCCTACGCCGGCGCGGGCACGCCCGTCAGCGCGGTGACGACCGGGTCCAGCGCCTGGTGTATCTCCTCGCCGATCGACCGGAAGAACGTCAGCGGCGCCCCGTAGGGGTCGAGCACCTCGTCGGCCTCCGCGTTCGGCGCGAGCAGCCAGCCGCGCAGCGCGGCGGCGGCGCGCACCAGCGCGCGGGCGCGGGCGACGACGCCTTCCTCCAGGGGCGGCAGGGTGGCCGGGTCGATGGCGTTGACCAGGCGGGTGAACTCCTTCAGCGTGAAGGTGCGCAGCCCCGCCGAGTGGCCCATGGAGATGACCTGCGCCCGGTGGTCGCGGGTGGCGGTCAGCACCAGGTCGGCGCGGATGACGTGCTCGTCGTGCAGTTCGCGGCCGGTGAAGCCGGAGGTGTCCGCGCCGAACTCGGCCAGGACGGTCTCGGCGTGGGGCTCCATGGGTGCGCCCTCGTGGCCCCAGGTGCCCGCGCTCTCCACGATCAGGCCGCCGCCCAGCACGCCGAGCCGCTCCGACACGAAGTGACGGGTCAGCCGTTCGGTGATGGGCGAACGGCACACGTTGCCGGTGCTGACGTGGAGGATGCGGAAGCTGTCGCGCGGAAAGCCGAACGTCGTCGTCTCCTCCGCGGTCCACTGCCCGATGCCTATGCCACGCCCCGTGTCAGGGGCGGTCAATTGGCCACCTCGAGGTCGGGTACGACCTTGCGCAGCTCGTCCGGTGACAGGGCGCCCTCGCGCAGCAGCACGGGCACGGGGCGGGTGACGTCGACGATCGACGACGGGACGTTGCCGGGGGTGGGGCCGCCGTCGAGGTAGACGGAGACGGAGTCGCCGAGCATCGCCTGGGCGGCGTCGCAGTCCTCCGGCGCCGGGTGGCCGGTGAGGTTGGCGGAGGAGACCGCCATGGGGCCGACCTCGGTGAGCAGCTCGATGGCGACCGGGTGCAGCGGCATGCGCACGGCGACGGTGCCGCGGGTCTCGCCGAGGTCCCACGCCAGGGACGGCTGGTGCTTGGCGACGAGGGTGAGGGCGCCGGGCCAGAAGGCGTCGACCAGCTCCCAGGCCAGCTCGGAGAAGTCGGTGACGAGCCCGTGCAGGGTGTTCGGGGAGCCGATGAGGACGGGGCTGGGCATGTTGCGGCCGCGGCCCTTGGCCTCCAGCAGGTCGCCGACGGCCTCCGGGGAGAACGCGTCGGCGCCGATGCCGTACACCGTGTCGGTCGGCAGCACCACGAGCTCGCCCCGGCGGACGGCGGACGCGGCCTCGCGCAGACCGGTCACGCGGTCGGTCGCGTCGTTGGTGTCGTATCGCCGTGCCATGTCTAGCGGGCCTCCTCGTGCACGTACTGCGGCTGCGGGAACTGCGGGGTCTTCGGGAAGGGGGTGGTCGGGGGCGTGCTCACGGCAGCGCCTTGCGGGCGGTGGCGAACCGCGGCCGGTTGTTCAGGTCGGGGTGGTCGGCGGCGTCGGTCCAGCCGCGGTCCTCGGCGAAGATCCACGGCACCTGGCCGCCCTGGGTGTCGGCGTGCTCGACGACGACCACGCCGCCGGGGCGCAGCAGCCGGTGCGCGGTGCGCTCCAGGCCGCGGATCAGCTCCAGGCCGTCCTCGCCGGAGAACAGGGCCATCTCGGGGTCGTGGTCGCGGGCCTCGGGGGCGACGTACTCCCACTCGGTGAGCGGGATGTACGGCGGGTTGGAGATGACCAGGTCGACCTGGCCGTCGAGGTCCGGGAAGGCCGTCAGGGCGTCGCCCTGGCGCAGTTCGACCCTGGAGCCCTCGACGTTCCTGCGGGCCCACACCAGGGCGTCGTCGGACAGCTCCACGGCGTACACGCGCGAGCGCGGCACCTCCTGTGCCAGCGCCAGCGCGATGGCGCCGGAGCCCGTGCACAGGTCGACGATGCAGGGCTCGACGACGTCCATGGCGCGCACGGCGTCTATGGCCCAGCCCACCACGGACTCCGTCTCGGGCCGCGGCACGAACACGCCGGGGCCGACCTGGAGCTCCAGGTAGCGGAAGTAGGCCCGCCCGGTGATGTGCTGGAGCGGTTCGCGGGCCTCCCGGCGGGCGACGACCTCCCAGTACCGGGCGTCGAAGTCCGCGTCCTTCACGGTGTGCAGCTCGCCGCGCTTGACGCCGTGCACGAACGCGGCGAGCTCCTCGGCGTCGGTGCGCGGCGAGGGCACGCCGGCGTCGGCGAGCCGCTGCGTGGCCTGCGCCACCTCCGCGAGCAGCACGCTGCGGGGGCTTGGGGGTCGCCCCCCAAAAGATTGCTGCACGCGCGTCCTCCGGTGCTCAGTACTCGTACGGGGTCCTGGCTGTCTGGCTGTCCTTGTTCCGCGTCCTCACGCGGCGGCGAGCTTGGCCGCCGAGTCCGCGTCGACGCACGCCTGGATCACCGCGTCGAGGTCGCCGTCCAGGACCTGGTCCAGGTTGTAGGCCTTGAAGCCGACGCGGTGGTCCGAGATGCGGTTCTCCGGGAAGTTGTAGGTGCGGATCTTCTCGGAGCGGTCGACGGTGCGGACCTGGCTGCGCCGGGCGTCGGCGGCCTCCCGCTCCGCCTCCTCCTGCGCCATGGCCAGCAGCCTGGAGCGCAGGATACGCAGGGCCTGCTCCTTGTTCTGGAGCTGGCTCTTCTCGTTCTGGCAGGAGGCGACGACTCCGGTGGGGATGTGCGTGATCCGCACGGCGGAGTCGGTGGTGTTGACCGACTGGCCACCCGGCCCGGAGGACCGGTAGACGTCGATCCGCAGGTCGTTGGGGTTGATCTCGACGTCGACCTCCTCGGCCTCCGGGGTGACGAGGACACCGGCGGCGGAGGTGTGGATGCGGCCCTGCGACTCGGTGGCGGGGACGCGCTGCACGCGGTGCACGCCGCCCTCGTACTTCAGGCGGGCCCACACGCCCTGGCCGGGCTCGATCTGCCCGCGGGCCTTCACGGCGACCTGGACGTCCTTGTAGCCGCCCAGCTCGGACTCGGTGGCGTCGATGATCTCGGTCTTCCAGCCGACCCGCTCGGCGTAGCGCAGGTACATGCGCAGCAGGTCGCCGGCGAACAGCGCCGACTCGTCGCCGCCCGCGCCCGCCTTGATCTCCAGGATCACGTCCTTGTCGTCGCTGGGGTCGCGCGGGACCAGCAGCAGGCGCAGCTTCTCGGTCAGCTCCTCGCGCTGCTTCTCCAGCTCCTTGACCTCGGCGGCGAAGTCGGGGTCGTCGGCGGCGAACTCACGCGCGGTCTCGATGTCGTCGCCCGTCTGCTTCCAGGAGCGGTACGTGGCGACGATCGGGGTGAGCTCGGCGTAGCGCTTGTTCAGCTTGCGCGCGTTCGCCTGGTCGGCGTGGACCGACGGGTCGGCGAGCTTCTTCTCCAGGTCGGCGTGCTCGGCGACGAGTTCCTCGACGGCCTCGAACATCTTGGGGCTCCTGATACTGCGGTGAGGGGGAAGGCGGGCGACCAAAAACGCCGGTCCCGGCGCTCCCCCGGCTGGGGGCGCGGCCGTGGACCGGCGGTCTGGGGCTCGCTACTTCTTGGAGCCGGCGGCAGCCTTGCCGAAGCGGGCCTCGAAGCGGGCCACACGGCCACCGGTGTCGAGGATCTTCTGCTTGCCCGTGTAGAACGGGTGGCACTCGGAGCAGACCTCGGCCCGGATGGTGCCGGACTCGATGGTGCTGCGGGTGGTGAACGACGCGCCGCAGGTGCAGCTGACCTGCGTCTCGACGTACGCGGGGTGGATGTCGCGCTTCAAGGTGTCTCCTAGGTTCCGGGAGGGCGCCGGGTCGCAGCCGCGGGTTGCGGAGGCGTGAACCGGAGCCGACGTACCAGTCTGCCAGGACTGGGGCCGTCACCCAAAACCGGGGGCTGCCGTCGTTTGTTCCCGGAGCCGGCACACCGGCACGGGCCGGGCCGACGGCGGGCGGGGCGACGG
>NZ_WYCT01000354.1 GCF_011008945.1 Streptomyces harenosi | reverse complement strand
GGCTAGGGGGGTGGCGGGAATAGGGGGTTGTGGCGCGCCGGGCGCCCCGCGAAGCATGGTGACCCGAGACGGCGACCGACGGGCCACAGCTTCCGGCCTCTGTAGTGCGAAAGGTTCTAAGGTGAGTGCCAACCGCGTTGACGGGAACCTGTGGATCCGCCGGTACCACCCGGCGCCGGACGCCGCCGTGAGGCTGGTCTGCCTGCCGCACGCCGGGGGTTCCGCCTCCTACTTCTTCCCGGTGTCCAAAGAACTGTCACCCGACTTCGACGTGCTGGCCGTGCAGTATCCCGGCCGGCAGGACCGGCGGGACGAGCGGTGCATCGACTCCATCGCCGAGCTCGCGGACGCGGTCACGGCCGTACTGCTGCCGGAGACCGACCGGCCGGTGGTGCTTTTCGGCCACAGCATGGGCGCCACGCTCGCCTTCGAGGTGGCCCGCCGGCTGGAGCGGCGCGGCATCGTGCCGCTGGCGCTGCTGGCCTCGGGCCGCCGGGCGCCCTCGCGCCACCGCGACGAGGGAGTGCACCGCCGCAGCGACGACGAGATCGTCGCCGAGATCAAGGCGCTGAGCGGGACCAAGGCGGAGGTGCTCGGCGACGAGGAACTGCTGCGCATGGTCCTCCCGGCCATCCGGAGCGACTACAAGGCCGCCGAGACCTACCGCTACGTCGAGGGCCCGCCGCTCAGCACGCCGATCCAGGCGCACTTCGGGGTGGACGACCCGCGGGTCAGCCGCGACGAGGCGGCGGCCTGGGCGGAGCACACGACCGGTCCCTTCGAACTGCACAGCTACCCCGGCGGCCACTTCTACCTCAACGACGAGGCGCCGCGCGTCATCGAGGCGATCGCCAAGGTGGGCGCGTCGGTCGGCCCCTAGGGCCGCTCGTTCGGGCCGTGCCGGGCTCGCGGGCCCGGCGCCGCTCCCCGCGCTCGGCCTCGCCCGCGCGGGAGGGTCTCCCGCCGCCGCGTCGTCGCCGGCCGCCACGGCTCCGCCGTGGCGCCCTGCTCCGCCGTGCGGTGCGCGGCCCCGGACCCCGCTTCGGCGTCCGGTCCGTCCGGTCCGTCCGGTCCGTTCCGAACGGAAGACCCCGGCCGTCGCCGGGGCGCGGCCCCGGATTCCGTAAAATCTTTCCCGGCGGAATTTCTCGCGCCTTACGGAATGATTACCGTGATTCTGCGCACAGTTCCTCCCTTGATTTAACAGGGCGGTGATCTGCGGATCGGCTGATTCATGGCCACTGTCGGCCGAATCCGGCCGAGTGTTTGACAGTGGTCGCTTTCCGGTGATTGACTCGTGCATGTTTTGCTTTCCGGGACGAGGCAGGGGAGTGGCGTCACCATCTCCGGATCCGTCCGGACGCTTCCTGTCGCACCTCGCTGACTTCCGGTTATTCTGTGCCGGGTTGGGTGAATACGGGGGTGTTGCGCGGCTCATGGTGCTGATCGGGCGAGGGCGTGAAATAGACCGGTTGCACGCGGCTTTCTCCTGGGTCCGGTCCACCGGCAGATCCCGGACGGTGCTCGTCGAAGCGGCCGCCGGATGCGGCAAGACCGAGATCCTGGACGCGTTCCTGCACGAGGTGGAATCGCTCGGGCTGTCCGTGCTGCGCACCACCGCGATCCCCGAGGAGCGGGAGACCCCGCTGAGCGTGCTGCGCAGCCTGCTGAGCGAGGCGCCCTTCCCCGACGGACTGGTCCGGCGCTTCCACGAAGCCGGTGACAGCGCCGCCCGGCGCACCCCCGAGACGGGCCGCCCCGGCGACGCGGCCTGGTACGAGTCGCTGCGCATCTTCTGCGGCGCGGTACGGGACCTCGCCCGGCGCGCGCCCGCCGTGGTCGCCGTGGACGACCTGCACCACGGCGACGCCGACTCCCTGCGCCAGCTCCTGCACCTGGCCCGGCACTGCCGCAACGCCCCGGTGCTGCTGCTATTCACGCAGTCGCCGGTCCGCTCCGCCGTGGACCCCGCCTTCGCCGCCGAGCTGCTGCGCCAGCCCAGCCTGGAGCGGATCCGCCTGCCCCGGCTCGACCCCCGGGACATCGCCGCCCTCCTGTCCGGCCTGGGGCGCGCCGGCGCCGCGGACGACTACTGCGCCGTCAGCGGCGGCAACCCGCTGCTGCTGCGGGCCCTGCTGGAGGACGACGACAACGCGGCCGCACCGGGCGACCGGGCGCCCGCCGCCTGCCGGCCCGGGCCCGCCTACGGCCGCGCCGTGCTCGCCTGCCTGGACCGCGGCGGCGAGAAGTCCCGCGAGGTCGCCGCGGGCCTCGCCGTGCTCGGCCCGGCCGCCCCCGGCGACCTGCTCGCCCGGCTGCTGGACCTGCCCGTCGCCGAACTGGCCGAGAACCTCGAGGCGCTGCGCGCGGCGGGGATCGTCGCCGGCACCGCCTTCCAGCACCCCGCGGCCCGGGACGCGGTCCTGGACGCGCTGGAGCCCTCGTACCGCACCCGCCTGCACCTGCGCTGCGCCGAACTGCTGCACGCCTTCGGCGCACCGCCCGCCCTGTCCGCCGAACACCTGCACACCGCCGGACGCGCCGACGGGGCGTGGGCCGTCGGCGTCCTCCAGCAGGCCGCGGAACAGGCACTGCTGGCCGACGACGCCCGGCGCGCCCTGTCCTACCTCGAACTCGCCCACGCCGGCTGCACGGACCCGGTGCGCCGCACCGAGATCAAGATCCGCCTCGGGGCGGTGGCGCGGCGGACCAGCCCCGCCGAGGCCGAACGCCACGTCGACGACGTCCTGCGGGAGGTGAAGGCGGGACGGGGCACGGCACCGGACACCGGCGCCCTCGCCGCCCTGCTGCTCGCCCACGGGCGGCTCGAACCCGCCCACCGCCTGCTGGCCGGCGTGCCGGAGCAGAGCCCGGAGACCGGCGTGTGGGCCGCGGCGCTGCGCCACGTCACCGACACCTGGGACGGGGTCCTGGACCGCCGCCGCTGGTACGAGGGCACCCGCCCGAAGTGGCACGAGTATCCCGCCGGCCCCCGCGCCCTCGCCGACCGCGTGGGCAAGCGGCCGCGCGGCCGCCAGCAGAAGACCTCCGCCGGGCTGGCCCGGCTCGTCGCCGACGCCGAAGGCCGCCTGGAGATCACCCGGCTCACCGACGACACCTTCGACCTGGTGGTCAACGCGGTCTGGTCGCTGCTCGCGCACGGCGCCGTCGAGCGGGCCCGGCACTGGTGCGACACCTTCGTACGGCAGTCCCAGCAGTGCGAGGCGCCGGGCTGGGAGGCCACCTTCCTGGCCGTGCGGGCCGAGGCGGCCCTGCACCGGGGGAACCTGGCGGAGGCCGAGCGCGACGCCCGCCGCGCCCTGGCGCTGCTGCCCCGGCACGACCGCTCCGCCCTGGAGGGCGCCGCCATCGGCCGCCTGGTGACCATCCAGGTCGCCCGGGGCAAGTACGAGGAGGCGGCCCGGCTGCTGAGCCGGCCCACCGCCGACACGCTGCCGGAGACCATCCACTGGCTGGGCTACCGCCGGGCCCGCGGCCTGTACTACATGGCCACCCGGCAGTACCGGCTGGCGCTGCGCGAGTTCCAGGACGTCGCCCGCGCCGCCGAACGGTGGGGCGTGGACTGGCCGGCGCTGCTGCCCTGGCGCACCGACACCGCCGAGGCGCTGCTGCGGCTGGGCGAGCCCGACCAGGCGCTGCGGCTAGCCGGTGAGCAGCTGGCCCGCGTCCGCGACGGCGCCCCCCGGGTCCGCGGCATCTCGCTGCGGGTCAAGGCGCTGGCCTCGGAGCCCGGCGGCAGGCTCGCCCTGCTCGACGGCGCCGTCGTCGAACTGAGCAAGGCCGACGACCGGGTGGAGCTCGCCCGCACCCTGTTCGACCTCGCCCAGGCGCACCGCGAGGCCCGCCACGCCGGACAGGCGGCCAAGGCCCTGCGCAAGGCCCGGCAACTGGCCGAGAGCTGCGGGGCCAAACCCCCCTACGACCGGCCCCCGCGCGGCACCGGGAGCCCACGGGCCGGCTCGGGCCTGGAACGGCACGCCGAGTGGGGATTCCTCAGCGAGTCCGAACGCAGGGTCGCGGGCCTGGCCGCCAGCGGATACACCAACCGGGAGATATCCGTACGGCTCTACATCACGATGAGCACCGTGGAGCAGCATCTCACCCGCGTGTACCGGAAGCTCAACATCTCCGGCCGGGACGAATTACCGACAGCCGTTCCCGCGGATAAGGAAGTGTGCGTCTCGGCGGGTAAGGAACCCTGTCAATAAACCTTCGGCGCCCGGATTTCTTTCGCAACTAGGGGGGTGGGCCGAAGGTAGGGGTTGGAGGCGGGGGTGGGGTCGCTTAGTGTCGAAGCGGCTTCACCGAGCGTCAACACGGGGAGAAACAGTGAGTCTGACGGATTCCTGCCGCCTTTCCAACCTCTTCGAACGCACCGCGGAAATGGAAATGCTCGCGGCCGCCCTCGACGGCGTGACACGCGGCGAGGGCGGTGTGGTACTCCTCACCGGGGGACCGGGGGTGGGAAAGACGGCCCTGCTCGACGCGTTCCTGCGCCAGGCCGCCGCATCCGGGGCCGAGGTGTGCGCCGCGGCCGGCTCGTCCGCCGAGACCGGGGTCGCGCTGGGCGTCGCCTCCCAGCTCTTCTCCGCCCACCCCCGCCTCGGCGTGGGCCTCTCTCTCGCCCGCGCCCTCGCCACCCGCGGCGGCGACCCGGCCCCGGGCGTCGACACCGGGCGGCTCTTCGCCGACCTGGGCCGGGAACTGCGGCGCCGGCCGGTGGTGCTCGGCGTCGACGACGTACAGCTCGCCGACCCCGCCTCGCTGGACTTCCTCAGCCATCTCCTGCGGCGGCTGCGCACGGCCCCCGTGCTGCTGGTGCTCACCGAGTCCACCGGCCCCTGCGCCGTCCCGCCCTCCTTCCAGGCCGAACTCCTGCGCCACCCCCAGGGCCGCCAGCGTGCCCTGCTGCCGCTGTCCGAGGACGGCGTCGCCCGGCTCGTCGCCGCGCGGATCGGCCAGGCCGAGGCGCCCCGGCTGGCGGCGGACTTCCACGCCGTCAGCGGCGGCAACCCGCTCCTGGTCCACGCCCTGCTCGCCGACCACCTGAGCGCGCCCGGGCCGGCCGGTGCCCGGACCGCCGCGCACTCCGCCTTCACCAAGGCGGCCCTGGTCTGGGCCTACCGCGACGAGCCCGCGCTCTTCGACGTCGCCGGCGGCATCGCCGTCCTCGGCGACTCGGCCACCGCCACCCGCGTGGCCTGCCTGGTCGGCCGGGAGACCGAGGCCGTCGAGCAGATCATGTCGGCGCTGGACGCGGCCGGGCTGCTGCGCCGGGGCACCTTCCGCGCCCCCGCGATCGGCCGGGCCGTCCTGGAGCACGTGGACCCGCGGACCCGGGCGCGGCTCAGGCGGCGCGCGGCCCGCCTGCTGCACGACGACGGCGCCCCCGCCACCACCGTCGCCCGGCACCTGATCGCGGCACCGGTCGCCGAACCGTGGGCGCAGCGCGTCCTGCTCGCCGCGGCCGAGAAGGCGCTGCTGGAGGGCGACGACGAACTGAGCCTCGACTGCCTGCGCCTCGTCGGCCAGCACCCCACCACCGAGCAGGGCCGCGACGCCGTCGCCGTGGCCCGGGTGCGCGCCGGCTGGCGGATCGACCCCCGGCTGTCCGGCCCGTGGCTCGACAGCCTGGTCACCGGCCTCGGCCAGGGCCGCCTGAGCGGCAAGGACGCCGCCTGGACCGTCAAGCACCTGGTCTGGCACGGCCGGCTCGCCGAAGCCCGCGACAGCCTCGCCGCCCTGGACGCCTCCGCCTACGCCGAGGACCCCCGCGCCCAGGCCGAACTCCTCGTCGTACGGCAGTGGCTGCGGCACACCTGCCCCGGGCTGGAGCGGGAGCTGCCCGGGCCCGGTGAGCGCCGCCGCGGCCACCGGTCCCCGCCCTGCCAGGTCAGCCCCGCCAGCTACGCCCTGGAGGCCCTCACCAAGGTGCTCTCCGAGGGCGGCGACGACGATCTCGCCGCCGCGGCCGACGAGATCCTGCGCGGCGCCCGGCTCGGCGAAACCGGCCTGGAGGCACTGGAGTCGGCGCTGCTCACCCTCGTCCACAGCGACCGGCTCGACCGCGCCCAGCACTGGTGCGACACCCTGCTCGCCCAGACCACGCCCCGCGCCTCGGGCACCGCCGTCGCCGTGCTGCGCCAGATCGCCGCCGAGATCGCGCTGCGCCGCGGTGCGCTGCGGGCCGCCGAGGACAACGCCCGGCTCGCCCTCGACGCCATCTCGCAGACCGGCTGGGGCGTCGCCATCGGCGGCCCGCTCAGCGTCCTGGTCCTGGCCGCCTCGGCCGCGGACACCAGCGGCGCCGCGGCCGCCTGGCTGGACCGGCCCGTCCCCGAGGCCATGTTCCACACCCGCTACGGCCTTCAGTACACCTACGCCCGCGGCCGCTACCACGCCGCCGCGGACCGCCCGGCCGCCGCCCTCGACGACTTCCTGGCCTGCGGCGAACTGGCCCGGGAGTGGGGCCTGGACGTGCCCGCCTTCCTGCCCTGGCGCATCGCCGCCGCCGAAGCCCACCTCGCCCTCGGGGAGCCCGACCGGGCCCGGGCCCTGGCCCGCGAGCAGCTCACCCTGCCGGGCAGCGGCACCCCCCGGGTGCGCGGCGCGGCCCTGCGGCTGCTGGCGTGCACCAGCGAACTGGGCCGCAGGCCCGCCCTGTTGCGCGAGGCCGTGGACATGCTGGAGAGCTCCGGCGACCGGATCGAGCTGATCCGGGCCCTGGCCGACCGCAGCCAGGCCCTGCACGAGCTCGGCGCGCCCGCCAAGGCCCGCACCATGGCCCGGCGGGCCCGGACCGTGGCGGACGCCTGCGGCGCGGACGCGCTGTTCCGGCGGCTGTGCCGGGAGGAGGCGCCGGACGACGAGGACGGACCGGAGACCCTGGTGACCGACGGCGGCGGTGTCGTCAGCCTCACCGCCGCCGAACGGCGCGTCACGGTGCTGGCCGCGCTCGGCCACTCCAACCGGGAGATAGGCCGCAAGCTGTTCATCACCAAGAGCACCGTCGAGCAGCACCTGACCCGCGTCTACCGCAAGCTCGGCGTGCGCAACCGGGCCGACCTGAGCGACCTCCTCGCCGGCACCAGCCTCGCGGTCGCCGCACCGGCGGTGGCGCGGGCGTCCTGAGCCCGCGCGGACACCCCTAGGGGGGTGCGGGGCGCGCGGCGCCGGGCGGGGCGCGGCGCCGGGTGAGGGG
>NZ_WYCT01000353.1 GCF_011008945.1 Streptomyces harenosi | reverse complement strand
GGGTGTGCCCGATGTTCGACTTCAGCGACCCCAGCAGCAGCGGCCGCCCCTCCGGCCGCGACTGCCCGTACGTCGCCAGCAGCGCCTGCGCCTCGATCGGATCGCCCAGCCGCGTGCCCGTGCCGTGCGCGTCGACGACGTCGACCTCGGCGGGGGAGAGCCCGGCGTTGGCGAGCGCCTGGCGGATCACCCGCTGCTGCGAAGGCCCGTTCGGCGCGGTCAGGCCGTTGGAGGCGCCGTCGGAGTTGACCGCGCTGCCCCGGATCACCGCCAGCACCGGCAGCCCCCGGCGACGCGCCTCCGACAGCCGCGCCAGCACCAGCATGCCGACGCCCTCCGACCATCCGGTGCCGTCCGCCGCGGCGGCGAACGCCTTGCAGCGGCCGTCCGGGGCCAGCCCGCGCTGCCGGGAGAACTCCACGAAGCCGTCCGGCACCGGGATGGCCATCGCACCGCCGGCCAGAGCCAGCGAGCACTCGTCGTTGCGCAGGGCCGACACCGCGTGGTGGATCGACACCAGCGACGACGAGCAGGCCGTGTCCATGCTGACCGTCGGCCCCTCCAGGCCGAGGACGTAGGAGATCCGGCCGGAGGCGACGCTGGTCAGCATCCCGGTCATCGCGTAGCCCTCGGTGCCCGTCGACGCGGCGTCGACCATGGAGGCGTAGCCGGTGTACATCACCCCGACGAACACCCCGGTGTCACTGCCCCGCAGCGAGCGCGGGTCCATGCGGGCCCGCTCGACCGCCTCCCAGGTGGTCTCCAGCAGCAGCCGCTGCTGGGGGTCCATCGCCAGCGCCTCCCGCGGCGAGATCCCGAAGAAGGACGCGTCGAAGCCCTTGATGTCGCTGAGGAACCCGCCCTCCCGCGCGGAGAACTTGCCCACCGCGTCGGGGTCCGGGTCGTACATGCCCTCCACGTCCCAGCCCCGGTCGGCGGGGAAGCCGGTGATCGCGTCGACGCCGTCGGCCGCCACCCGCCACAGCTCCTCCGGCGTCGACACGTCGCCGGGGTAGCGGCAGCCCATGCCCAGGATGGCGATGGGCTCCGAGCGGCTCGACTCCAGCTCCTCGACCCGCGCGCGGGCCTTCTGGAGGTCGCTGGTGACCCACTTGAGGTAGTCGAGAAGCTTCTCGTTCTTGTTCGTCTGACCGTCGCTCACCTGGACACCGCCCGGATCGAGTTCTCCGGTCCCGTCGCGGGACCCTGTTCGGCCAGCACCGAGGAGCCGAGCCGTTCCGCCAGATACAGCGCGAGATGCAGGCGGAGGTGGTCCTCGTGCAGGGACCGCCCCAGCAGTTGCTCCGCCTTCTTCACCCGGTACACCACGGTGTTCTTCGCGATGTGCAGGTGCTTGGCCGTGACGGCCACGGCCCGCTCGTTGTCCAGCAGGCAGCGCACCGTCTCGCGCAACGCGGCCATGGTCCTGCTGTCCGCGGCGAGCGGACCGAGCTCGCGCCGCACGAAGTCGGCCGCGGCCTCGCCGTCGTTGCCGAGCAGGATGACGAGTTCCAGGTCGCCGTAGTCGCACAGCGCGGACGGACCGGGCCCGGTGATGCGGCCGATCCGCTCCGCGGTGACCGCCTGCTCGTGGGAGCGCCGGAAGCCGGCCACCCCGTGGCCCGGCAGCCCGGAGGCGACATGGACGTGTGCGGGCAGGTCCACCGGCTTGTCCACCCGCCGCAGCTCGCCCGGGTGGTCGGAGGCGCGGCCGCCCCACGCCCACAGCCGCCCCGGGCCCGCGGGCAGCAGCAGCGCCGAGGAGCAGCCGGCCTGGTTCAGCAGGCGCAGCGCCGTGGTCTCCAGCTCGCGGGTGCCGCCCGTGCCGATCTCGTCCTGCCACAGCACCAGCGCCAGGTGGTGCAGCGTCAGCTCGTAGCGCAGCCGGCGCATCGTCTTCCTGGTGTCGACCGGCTCACCTTTCAGGATCTCGGACACCAGCTCGAAGCGTTCGCCCACGGACCCGGCGAACCAGCGGGTGCGCTCGGCGGCGAACTTCTCCGCCACCGCGGCGGAGAGGGTCTCCATGCCCTCGAACAGGTCCGCCGAGATGGCGCGCATCACGGCCGGCCGGTCCTCCGTGGGCACCAGCACCTCGCAGCGTTCGAACAATTCGCGGGTGAAACTCGCGTGAGTGGCCCGCACACAACGCAGCAGGAGATCGACGGTCATGTCGTCGGAGATGCGTTCCCGAATGACATGCGTGAGTTCCGCGGAAAGAGATCCGGTAATGGCTTTCACACCGCTGAGCCGCAATACCACCCAGAGTGCCGTCGCCTCGACGAGGCGGGTTTCGCTGCCGGCGGTGCGGTCGAAGCGGGCGAACGGCTCCCCGGTCAGTTCGGCCAGCAACTGACGGCTGTTCTCGATCGCCCATCCGGCGGCACCGGAACCGACGCGGACGACGGCCTCTTCGACCAACTTCGGGCTCGTCGCCGGGAGATGGTGCACGGATTCGTCGGCGGGACGCAGCAGGTGCAGCAGCGCATGGGCGGACGTGATCTGTTGCTGCACAGGAATGGTGGCCTGTGATATCGGGTAGCCTGACAACGAGTAGCCTCCGTACCGGAAAGCGGACGCGACTGGGTGCCGGAAGCCTCGCACGGTTCCGCTCCAGGGCGGGTAATCGCCCGGTAATCGCTCCCCCTGCGGCGGAATTACCGGACGGTGGGCGGAAGTCGCCGGCGCACGCGTTATCTTGCGTTCCGTTTCCGTTGGTGCCTGATCGGCAGTGCTGAGGAGTGCTCGTGACCAAGCCGGCGACACAGGACGTTCGAATCGGCTCCGGAGCCGGCGCGCTACCGTGGGTGCTGTCCGGACGCAGCGCGGCGGGGCTGCGCGCGCAGGCCGCGCGCCTGGCGGCCCGCCTGGAGGCCGACTCGGCGGCGCACACCGTGGACCACATCACCGAGGTGGGCCGGTCCCTGGTGGCGGCGGGCACCGCCCACGAACACCGGGCCGTGGTGCTGGGACGCGATCGAGCCGACCTGCTCTCCGGGGTGCGCGCGCTCGCCGAGGAGCGGGCCGCGGCCAACGTGGTCCGGGGGCGGGCGGACCGGCGGGCGGCGGCGGTCCGCCCGGTGTTCGTCTTCCCCGGCCAGGGCACCCAGTGGGCCGGCATGGCGGTGGGGCTGCTGGACACCTCGCCCTTGTTCGCCCGGGAGATCCGGGCCTGCGGGCGGGCCCTGTCCCCGTACGTGGACTGGTCCCTGGAGGACGTCCTGCGGGGCGTGCCGGGAACCCCGCCGCTGGACCGGGTGGACGTCGTGCAGCCCGTGCTGTTCTCGATGATGGTGTCGCTGGCCCGGCTCTGGGGCGGGTTCGGCGTCGGGCCCGGGGCGGCGGTCGGCCATTCGCAGGGCGAGATCGCCGCCGCACACGTCGCAGGGGCGCTGTCGCTGGAGGACGCGGCACGCATCGTCGCCCTGCGCAGCCAGGCCCTGACGGAGATCCGCGGCCGCGGTGAGATGCTGACCGTGCTGGCCCCCAACGACCGGGTGCGCACCATGCTGGCCGACTGGGACGGCGCGCTGTCGGTGGCCGCGGTGAACGGCCCGGCCACCCTGACGGTGTCGGGCGACCTGTCCGCGATGGCCGAGTTCGGCGCCGCGCTCTCCGCGGCCGGCATGATGCGCTGGCGGGTGCCCGGGGTGGACTTCGCCGCCCACTCCGCGCACGTCGAGAGCCTGAGGAAGACCCTGCTCGACCTGGCCGCCGGGATCACACCGCGACATGGCGAGGTGCCGTTCTACTCGACGGTGACCGGGCGGCGCATCGACACCACCGAGCTGGACGCTGAGTACTGGTACCGGAACCTGCGTCAGACGGTCAGGTTCGACGACGCCGTCCGGGCGCTGGTCGCCGACGGCCACAGGGTGTTCGTCGAGTGCAGCGCCCAGCCCGTGCTCACGGTGGGGATGCAGGACACCGTCGAGCAACTCGGCGGCTCCGCCGTGCTGATGGCGACGCTGCGCAACGAGGACGGCGGACCGGACCGATTCCTCGCCGCGCTGGCGGAGGCGTACGTGAACGGAGTGGCGGTGGACTGGGCGCCCGCGTTCGCCTGAGAGCCCCCGGTCCGCGCTGCCCGGCGGCAGCGCGGACCGGCACGGCGGTCGACGCACCCCCGACGGCTCCCGCGCCCGGCCCTGCCGCCCGCCGGGCAGGCCGGCGCGCAGGGTGTGCGCCGCGCGGTCGAGCACCCATGGCCCGCCGCACGTGGTCCGCGCGGCGTGGTCGAGCAGGCGTGTCCCGCGAGGTGTGCGGTCGAGTCCACGTGGCCGTGCGACGCGGAGCAGCGCACATGGTCCGCGTGGCACGGTCCGGCACACCGGGTTCGTGAGGTGTTCCCGCACATGTGAACCCCCGCCTGCGGACGGCGCCCGGCCCGCGTGGCGGCCGATCCGTCACCCCCTCCGTCGCCCGCCCGGCGCGAGCGGCACATGCCGTCCGGCAGGACCCGGCACACATGACCCGCGGGACACGGACCGGCCCGTCGCCCGCACCGCGCGGACCGGCACACGGCCCGCTCGTACGGACCCGCACACGGCCCGCTCGTACGGACCCGCACACGGCACTGTCCTACGGACCGGCCGTGGCCGGATGATCCTCGCCCGGGGAGCGGCGGGCCGGGCCGGCCGCGCTCCCCGTCACCGCGCTGGTAGGCGGCGCGCACCGAAGTGCGCCAGGCGTCCCGCGCGGACCGGCCGCACAGGACGCCTGGGACTCGCCGGCGCTCGTCCACCGACGAGGCCCGCCCTCCTCATCCGGGTATGTCACTCGGGCACGCGGTGGCCTTCCGTCCTCAGCGGCAGCGGCGCCGTGCTGACCGTCCCGTTCGTCCCCGGCCGGTGCCGTCCGAAGCGCCGCACCAGCGGTGCCTCCACACACCGGTACAGGACGAAGGAGGCCACCAGCGTCACCGCGAGCAGGACGAGCACCAGGAGCGCGCCGGTCGTCAGCGAGAAGGTCCGGGTGGGCCCGATCAACTCGGCGGCGGTCATGATGACGATCCAGTGGACCATGTAGAACGCGAAGGAGAGCTCGCCCAGGTACACCACCGCCGGCCTGCGGAACACCGAGGCGGTCCGCTGCCGGTCCGCGACCGCGGCGGCGGCGATGAGCGGGGCCGTCCACACGGTCGCCACACCGGCCGTGCCCGCCAGGTACGGCAGGTACAGGGCGAGCACATACCCGGCGACGGCCAGGGCGAAGGCCGGGGCCAGACCGATCCGCGGCCACCGGCCCGATGCCACGATGCGGGCCAGGAGCATGCCCAGGACGAACTCGAGCGCCCGGACCGGCGGGAAGAAGTACACGAACCACACCTGGTTGAACGACACCTCCCCGGACACGGAGAAGGCCACCAGCCGGGGCTGGTCGGTCACCACGTACGTGGCGAGAAGGAACATGCCCGCGATGAGCACGAGCACCGCCCCGGCCGCCGGCCACAGCCACTGCCCGCGTATCCGGCGCAGCACCGGCAGCAGGGCCGGGAAGGCCAGGTAGAAGAAGAACTCGCACGCCAGCGACCAGGCCACCCCGTTGACGGCCGAACTGGTCTGGATGCTCGGGAACCACGCCTGCTGCAAGGTCAGCGAGGCGAGCCAGTCGACCGCCCGGGTCGGCCGGGCGGTGCTCAGCACCAGGACGGCCGCCAGGCCGAAGGTGACCAGGTGCATGGGGCCGATCTTCACCAGGCGGCGACGCCAGAACGACCGCGCGGTGTCGTCGGAACGCGCGGTCCAGGTGAGGACGAATCCGCTCAGGATGAAGAAGAAGCCGACCCCGTAGGAGCCGGAAAGCGCAAACGCCTCCCGCAGTTCCTTCCCCGCGTCGCCGGGAACGAGCTGGGTGTACCAGACGACATGCGTGGCGAACACCATCAGGGCCGCCACGCATCGCAGCCCGGTCAAGGACGGCAGCCGGGACGGGACCTCCGGTGCCGGTGCGTGCGCAAGGCCCACGCGGCCCGGGCCTGTTCCGCGGGTCACCATGTGATCACCAGGGCCGGTGGGATCGGGGATTGCGCGGGAAGGGCAGCGCGCGATATCGGATAGCCTGACAACGAGCAGCCTCCGTACTGGAAAGCGGACGCGACTGGGGGTCGGCAGGCTATCCGCGGCCCGGCCCGCGGCGGGTAATCGCCCGGTAATCGCGCCATCGTGGCGGCAATGACCGGATGGTGGGCGGACGCAGGAGAGGCGAAAGGGCACCGGGTCCGTGCCGGAGCCGTGGCGGCTCGGGGCGTGCCGTCCGGACGGGCGGCCGGGCGGCCCCGTGGGGGAGGGCCGGCCCGCGGTCTGCGCCGGTCGGCCCGTCCGTGCTCAGCCGGCGTCCAGTCCCAGGGTGCGCAGTTTCGGCTCGATGACCACCCGGCAGTACGGCTGGGAGCGGTTCTTGCCGTAGAAGTCCTGCTGGTCGGGGTCCGCCTCGAAGAACTGCTGGTAGGGCCGGAGGTCGGTCACGAGGTCCTTGCCGATGTCCCGCCGCACCCGGCGCATGACCTGCTCGGAACGCACCCGCTGGTCCTCGTCGGCGTAGAAGATCGTCGAGTGGTAGACGGTCCCGTGGTCCGCGCCGCTCTGATTCGGCGTGGTCGGGTCGTGGCTCTGGAAGAAGAGGGCCAGGATCTCTTCCAGGGAGATCTCGTCCGGCCGGAAGGTGACCTGCACCGCCTCGACGAATTTCTGCGGGTTGAGCCCGTAGCGCTGGTACGCCTCGTAATCGGGCGGGGGTCCGTGGTCCCCGGCGAATCCCACGACGCTCGAGGTGATGCCGGGAGTTCGGCGCGCCACCGCGTCAAAGGACCAGAAACAACCCGGGCCGAGCGTCAGAGTCTCTGTTCCCCCGTTCACCAACCGCGCCTCGGTCATCGGAACATCTCCAGACTCTCGTCCGCATGGTGCGCCCGATCGTAGCAGCGGTGAACCGGTTGAGCCGGGGGAAGAGAACACCGGCCGATCCATGGCAGTGACCGTCGGGAGCCGCGGGCGGGCCCCGGCTCTCCCACCGGCCGAGGCCGCACCGGGGCGGCGGGCACGGGAAGGGCACCCGCCGCACTGTCCGGGGCGCGTGCCGGACCGGACAGTACGGCGACGGGGTGCCGGCCGGGCGAGGGCGGCCGTCCGCGCGGTGGGGGTGTCTCTCCCTCAGGGCTGTCTCTTATACCCATCT
>NZ_WYCT01000352.1 GCF_011008945.1 Streptomyces harenosi | reverse complement strand
AGATGTGTATAATAGACAGGTCAGGAGCAGGCGGGCGCCCTCGGTGAACGTCTCGTGGGCCGCCTCCAGCTCGTCGTGGGCCTCCAGCGCCTCCGCGACGATCACCCAGGGGGCCGGGTCGCGGGGGGCGGCCGTGCGGACGCCCTCGATGATGGCGCGGGCCTCCGCCTCGTGGCCGTACTCCCAGAGGTTCGACGCCTTCAGGGCGCGCACCAGGGCGGGGTTGTCCAGGGCGGCGGGCTCGGCCAGCAGGCGGTCGTAGAGCCTGGTCGCGGCGGGGCGGTCGCCGGCCAGCTCCAGGTGGGCCGCGGCCCGCAGCAGCAGGGCTTCGGCGTCCTCCGGGTACAGGCCGGCGGTCCGCTCCAGGCGTGCCGCTTCGGCGGTGTGGTCGACGGTGTCGGCAGGCGTGTCGGGGCGCATGGGGGACACCGTACTGCCGAGTGGTGACAAAGGTGAGGTACCGGTGGCGCCGGCACCGCGGCCCCGGGTGCGGCGGGCGGGCCGTCCGCGGGGCCCTCGGGTCACCTCCGTTCCCGCAGGCCCAGGACCGCGGCGGCGCCCGCCAGGCCCAGCCCCGCCGAGACCCACAGGGCGAGGTCGGCGCCCGGTCCCGGGCCGCCCGCCGAGGTGGCGACGGCGATCGTCAGGGCGACCCCGGCGCAGGAGCCGACGTAGCGGAAGGTCTGCTGCGCGCCCGAGCCCATCGCGGCCCGCGCCGCCGGGACCGACTCCACCGCGAGCAGCGGCAGGGCGGCGTTGAGCAGGCCGCTTCCGACGCCGGCGGCGACCAGGCCGGGCAGCAGGCGCGTCCAGGAGCCCGCCCCGACCGCGCCCAGCATGGTCAGCACGCCCGCCGTGTGCAGGACGAAGCCGAGGGCCAGTTGCCGGCGGGGCGGGACGCGGCCGGCGAGGCGGCGGGCCTGGAGCGCCACGGCGAAGGACAGGCCGGACCAGACGAGGAACAGCCACGCCGTGTCCATGGCGCTCAGGCCGAGCGCCTGCTGGAGCAGTGCGGGCAGGTAGCTGAACAGGCCGATCACGCCCAGGCCCGTGAACAGGCCGCCGGCGGACGAGGCCAGGAAGCGGGGCCGGCGCAGCAGGCCGAGGTCGATCATCGGGGTGCCCGCGCGGCCCTCCACCAGGGCGAAGGCGGCCAGCAGCAGGACGGCCACCGCCAGCAGGGCGCCCACGGGGGCGCGCAGCCAGCCGTCCCGGCCCAGGGTCAGCGCCGCCACCAGCGCCACCAGCGCCGCCCCGAAGGTCAGCGCCCCGGCGAGGTCCGGGCGGCCACCGCGCGGGGAGCGCGACTCCGCCAGTCCCCGCGCCCCGAGCCCGGCCAGGAGCAGCGCGGCGGCGCCCAGGACGGCGTACGCCCCCCGCCAGCTCGGGATCGCCCCGGTGAGCAGCGGTCCCACCGCGATGCCGCCGCTGACGCACGCGCCCCACACGCCGGTCGCCCGCAGGCGTCCGCTCGGCGTCGGGAAGGCGTGCACCAGCAGTCCGAGGCTGCTGGCCAGCAGGGCGGCGCTCGCCACGCCCTGCGCGATCCGGGCCGCCGTGAACAGCCAGGTCGTCGTGGCGAAGGCGCTCAGGACGGTGGTGAGGCCGAGGGCCAGTGTGCCCAGGACGAAGACCCGGCGGCGGCCGTGGTCGTCGGCGAGGCTGCCGGCCACCAGCAGGGCGGCGGCCAGGCCGAGCGGGGTGCCGTTCAGCAGCCATGCCTGCGCGGACGGCGCGGTGCCGAGCGCGGCGGCGGTGGCGGGGAGGGTGACCATGGGCGCCGTGTAGATCATCAGGGCGACGGCGGTGGCGGCGCTGGCGACGGCGAGGGTGCGGCCCGGGTGCGGGGGCCGTTCGCCGGAAGCGGCCGGTCCGGTGGTGTGCGGCCCCTCTCGTGTGGTGCGGGCGGTGGCGGCGGTGGGATCGGTTCCGGTGTCGGGCATCGCCTGTGCGTCCTTTCCGGGGCCTCGGTACGGCCCGGCCACTCATGGTTCAGTCAATGAACTGTCGCGCGCGGCGTCACGGTAGCACTGAAAGTTCGTTGACTGAACCTATAGCTCGGCGGGTGGTTACAGTGGTCCGTATGGCACTGGGGAAGGACTACGCGACGCAGGAGTGCTCGATCGCCCGCGCGCTGGAGGTCGTCGGCGAGCGGTGGACGCTGCTGGTGGTCCGCGACGCGCTCTACGGCATCCGGCGCTACAACGACTTCCTGGTGCACCTCGGCATCCCGCGCGCCGTCCTGGCCAACCGCCTCCAGGCGCTCACCGCCGAGGGGGTCCTGGAGCGGCGCCGGTACCAGGAGTCGCCGCCCCGGGACGAGTACGTCGTCACCGACCGCGGCATCGCGCTGTGGCCGGCGCTGCGCGCGCTCGGGCGGTGGGGCCGCGAGCACTACGGGGCCGAGCCGCTGCGGATCTTCCGGCACGCCGACTGCGGGACCGAGATCGGCTCGTACGGCGAGTGCGCCGCCTGCGGAACCGTCGTGCCGGTCGCGGACGTCGAGATGGTGCCCGGACCGGGGCTCGACCCGGACCCGGCGGACCCGGTCAGCCGCGCGCTGCTCAAACCCAAACGGCTGCTGCAACCGCTGGTCGTCGAGCCTGCCTGACGGGACGAGGGTAAAGGCGGGCCACCGGCGCACGGCCGACCGGGCGGTCCGGATATGGCCGATCGGGCGGTCCGGGTATGGCCCATCGGGCCCGCCGGCTGGTGGTCGATCGGGCGGTCCGGGTGATGGCCGATCGGGCCCGCCGACTGGTGGCCGATCGGGTCCACCGGCTGGTGGCCGATCGGGCCCACCGGCTGGTGGGCCATCAGGCCGACCGGCTGATGGCCGATCGGGGCGACCACCTGGTGGCCGATCCGGCGGTCCGGCTGGTGGCCGGTCGGGCGGTCCGGCTGGTGGCCTGACCGGATGTCAGGGGGATGCTGTACAACTGATGTACGGGTGACCGTGCGTACGTCCGAGTGAGAGGGGAGGGGGCCGCCGATGTTCCGCGACTGGGCCGATCCGCGTCCCGCCCTCGCGCTGGCGCTGCTCTTCCTCCAGGCCGCCCTGCTCGACGCCGGGTCGCTGACCGTCGCCGTCGCGTTCGCCGCGACCGCCGCGGCCGGGGCCGCGCTCGCCGCCTGTGCGGTGATCGCCGCCCGCTGCGTCCCCGCCGTGCCACCGACCCGGGTGCGCACCGCGATACGCGACCGCGCCCGCCGTACGGCCTTCCTGCCGCAACGCGATCCCGACGCCCCCGGCCGCCGCCGGCCCCGGGCGCCCGGTCACGCCCTCACGGCGACCGCCGCGTAGGGCACGCTTCACCCACGTCACCGCCGGGCTCCACCGCCCGGACGTGTCCCCGCGCGGGTCGTCATGCCGCAACCTCACCCCGGCACGACGAGACCCCGGAGGGCTCACCCACCCATGTCCGTGTTCGCCAGTCTGGTCGAGCGCCTCGCCGACCTGCTCCAGCCGCTGTTCGGCGCCACCGCCGCCGCCGCCGCGATCGTCCTGTTCACCGCCCTCGTACGGCTCCTGGTGCTTCCGCTGTCCCGGGCCGCCGCGCGCGGGCAGAAGGCGCGGACCGCGCTCCAGCCGAGGATCGCCGAGCTGCGCCGCAAGCACGCGAAGAACCCCGACCGACTCCAGCGGGCCGTGCTGGAGCTGCACCGGGAGGAGAAGGTGTCGCCACTGTCGGGCTGCCTGCCCACCCTGTGCCAGTTGCCCGCCTTCTTCCTCCTGTACCACCTGTTCTCCAGCACCACGATCGGCGGGCGCACCAACGAGCTGCTCACCCACCGGCTGTTCGCCGCCCCGCTCGGCGGCCGGTGGGCCGACGCGCTGGGCGACGGCGGCGTGTTCGGGGGCCCGGGGCTCGTCTACGCCGGGCTGTTCGCGGTCGTCGCCGTCGTCGCCGCGTTCAACTACCGCCGTACGAAGCGGATGACGGCCGCCGGGCTCGTGGCGCCGGCCGGGGACGGGGAGCGGGTGCCGGGGCTGGAGGCGGTCGGCCGGGTCATGCCGTTCCTGTCCTTCTTCACCCTCGTCACCGTCGCCGTGGTGCCGCTGGCCGCCGCGCTGTACATGGTGACCAGTACGACGTGGAGCACCGTCGAACGGGTCGTGCTGTACCGGTGAGGAGCGCCGAGGAGCGCCGAGGACGTCGGGGAGCGCCGAGGGGCGCCCGGGGCGTCGAGGAGCGGCGACCCGGCCCGCTCCCGGCCCTACGGTCCAGTACATGAACGGGGTATTGCGGACTGGACCTGGACCTTGGAGGATCGACCAGTCCTCCGATGATCGCGCCCGGCCGCACCCGGTCGCGCCTCATCGGGCGGGCTGGCCCGCGATCGAGGGAGTTGGACCATGAAGCTGCTGCGAGTCGGTACGGCGGGTGCGGAGCGCCCTGCGCTGCTGGACGCCGACGGAACGCTGCGGGACCTGTCGGACCTCGTGCCGGACATCGACGGCGCGCTCCTCGGCGACGACGCCGCGCTCGACCGGATCCGTGCCGCCGCCCGGGCCGGTGACCTGCCCGTGCTGGACGGGACGGGGCTGCGGGTCGGGCCGCCCCTCGGCCGCATCGGCAAGATCGTGTGCATCGGGCTGAACTACCACGACCACGCCCGCGAGACCGGCGCCGAGCCGCCCGCCGAACCCGTCGTCTTCCTCAAGGCCCCGGACACGGTGGTCGGGCCGGACGACACCGTGCTGGTGCCGCGCGGCTCCCGGAAGACCGACTGGGAGGTGGAGCTGGCGGTCGTGATCGGGCGTACGGCCCGCTATCTGGAGTCGGCCGAGGAGGGGCTCGCCTGCGTCGCCGGGTACGCGGTCGCGCACGACGTCTCCGAGCGGGAGTTCCAGATCGAGCGCGGCGGCACCTGGGACAAGGGCAAGAACTGCGAGACGTTCAACCCGCTCGGGCCGTGGCTGGTGACCGCCGACGAGGTACCCGACCCGCAGGCCCTCGGGCTGCGGCTGTGGGTGAACGGCGAGCTGAAACAGGACGGCACGACCGCCGACCAGATCTTCCCGGTGGGGGAGGTCGTGCGGTACCTCAGCCGGTTCATGACCCTCCACCCCGGTGACGTGATCAACACCGGCACGCCGGCCGGGGTGGCCATGGGACACCCCGAGCCGAAGCCCTACCTGCGGGCCGGGGACGTCGTCGAGCTGGAGATCGACAGGCTCGGGCGGCAGCGGCAGGAGCTGAAGGACGCGTAGGCGCTCCGCCCGGGGCGGGTGCCGGGCACCCGCCGCGCGTTCACGGCCGCGCCTCCGGCCCGCGGCCGGCCGCGCGGCTTCCCGCTGGCCGTCTCTCTGCCGGTCGCGCGGCTCCCCGCAGGCCTGGTCCGTGGCCCGTCGCGCGGCTCCCCGCAGGCCTGGTCCGTGGCCCGTCGCGCGGCTCCCGCAGTCCTGGTCCCCGGTCGTGGCCGGGTTGCCCGCAGTCCTGGTCCGTGGGCGGTGGCCCGGTTCCCCGCTGGCCCTGCTCCCTGCCCCGTCGCGCGGTTCCCCGCACCCCGGCTCTCTGACCGGTGGCGCCGGTCCCCGCAGCCCCGGGACCTGGCCGGCCGGGCGAGCGGTTCTCCGGGAGACCGGCTCCCTGGCCGGCCGAGGGGTCCCCGGGGCACCGGCTCCCCGGCCGGTGTCCCGGTTCTCCGCTCCCCGTCAGGCCGGGCGGGTCACCCCAGGAGGGCGGCCAGCCTGCGCCAGCCGTCCCGCGGCAGGGCGTCCGCCGGGCCGTCCTGCACCACCTGGAGGGCGACGTGGTCGGCGCCCGCCTCCACGAAGGCGGTGATGCGGCGCCGGATGGTGTCCTCGTCGCCCCAGGCGAACACCGCGTCGATGAGGCGGTCGCTGCCGCCGTCCGCCACGTCCGCGTCGGTGAAGCCGAGGCGGAGGAAGTTCTTGACGTAGTTCGGGAGCTGGAGGTAGCGGGCGAGATAGGCGCGGGCGGTGGCGCGGGCGCCGGCCGGATCGGCGTCGAGGACCACCTTGAACTCCGGGGCCAGCAGCGCGTCCTCGCCCAGGATCTCCCGGGCCTGTGCGGTGTGCTCGGGCGTGCCCAGGTAGGGGATCGCGCCCGCCGCCCGGTCCCGGGAGAGCCGGAGCATCTTGTCGCCGAGCGCGGCCAGCACCCGGCGGCCGGCGGGCATGCCCGCCTTGTCCAGGGCGGCCAGGTACTCGACCATCGCCGAGTACGGGCGCCGGTAGTCCTTGACCATCGGTCCGTGGCTCACCCCGAGGCCGAGGACGAAGCGGCCCGGGTGGGCCGCCTCCACGGCGGCGAAGCTCGCCGCGGCGGCGTCGGCGTCGTGCTCCCAGATGCTCTGGATGCTGGTGCCGACGACGATCCGCTCGCTCGCCTCGATCAGCGGGACCGCGTTGCGGGCGGCGCTGTTGCCGCCCAGCCACACCGCGCCGAAGCCGAGCCGCTCCAGCTCCGCCACGGCCTCGGCGCGTTCACCGCGCCGGTCCGGGTCCTCCGAGCGCAGCTCGAAGCTCCAGATGCCGTACCGCCCGACCTGCTCCTTGAGGTTTCCCGCGTCCACGCTCATCCGTTCCTGGTCCCTTCGGTCGTCCGCGTGCCGTGATGATCTCTACCTGTACCGCGTACCAACCGGAGGGACCGAGGGGTGATTCCCGCCGCGGCGAGCCCGTGCACCCGATCGGTCTACCGGTCCGGGGACCCCTTCAGGAACAGCTCCAGCGCCTCCACCACGAGCCGGTGGTCCTCCACCTGGGGCAGCCCGGACACCGTGACGGCGCCGACCACGCCGACGCCCTCCACGGTGATGGGGAAGGACCCGCCGTGGGCCGCGTAGACGTCGGGGTCCAGGCGCGAGGACTCCTCGAACGTGGTGCCCTTGGCCCGGAAGCGGGCGCCCACCAGATAGGAGGCGGAACCGTAGCGCTCCACGACGCGGCGCTTGCGGGCGATCCAGGCGTCGTTGTCGGGGGTGGAGCCGGGCAGCGCCGCGTGGAAGAGCTGCTGGCCGGCGCGGTGGATGTCGACGGCGATCGGGGCCTGCCGCTCCCGGGCCAGCCGGACCAGGAGCGAACCCAGCTCCCAGGCGTCGTCATGGGTGAACCGGCGGAACACCAGGCGGCGCTGCTGCGCCTCCAGTTCCTCCACGCCGGGGGCCGGCGCGGGGGCCTTCTCGGGGGTCATCTCGGGGGTCGCCTCCGGGT
>NZ_WYCT01000351.1 GCF_011008945.1 Streptomyces harenosi | reverse complement strand
AGTATTACCCCCGAATGTGTGCTATCAGGCGTTCAGTTATCGCTAATTCTGTTCAACATTGGACTGTTTTGAGGCTATCCAGCGACGATAAGCTCTTTTTTTTTTCAAGCGGAAGACGGCATACGAGATTAGCGAGTGTCTCGTGGGCTCGGAGAGGTGTATAAGAGACAGCCAGGGCACCTACTCCCACCTGGCGCTGGCCGCCTTCCACCAGCGCCGGGCGCTCCTGACCGGGCGGCCGGACCGGGAGTGGGCCTGGGCCCAGCACGCGCGCTACCACGCCCAGGTGGGCGCGGCGCTGCCCGCCCTCGTCGGCTCACCCGACCTCACGCCGCGCGGACGGCGCTTCGTCGACGAGATGGCCGCCACCTACGAACGCCTGGCCGAACACCCGGCGCCCCGCGGCCACACGGCGCGCGCGCAGGCGTATGTCAAGGCAGCGCGCGCCCTGTGGCGGCAGCGTCACGCTCCCGCACTGCCGCCTCCGAACGAGTGAGGATGCCTGCGCGCCGCCATCCGGTGCGGAAAGATCGTCGGACCGAGGTGTGTGCGACGTCGGTCGCGGACTTACGCGCGGCGCGCCGAGGTCCTACGATTTCGAGGTACTACGCGCTGGAGGACGTTGCATGTCTGGAGCACGTAAGCCGGTCGAGCCGACCGAGGCAGGGACCGCCAGGCAGACGGTCACGATCCACTTCGCCGGCTTCAACCGGGCATGGGCGGCCTGGGTGGGGGACCGCCTGGAGCGGCGCGGAGTACGGGTGGTGCACCTGCGGTGGGAATCCCCGGCCGAGGTCCCCCTGGTGGACCTGCTGCGCGACCTGCGACTCGCCGAGGGCCGCATCCTCATCATCGTCAGCGAGTGGTACTTCCAGCTCGGCCCGCGCACCCACGAGGAGTGGAACGAGGCCCTGCGCGAGGTCGTCGCCCCCGACCCGTCCCGGTTCGCGGCCGTCTCGGTCACCACGGCGACCGTGCCGTCCGCCGCCGCGGTCCTGGCCCCCGTCGACCTGACCAACATGGGCGCCGAGGAAGCCGAACGGCGTCTGCTGGACCGGCTGGACCTGTCGTCGGCGCCGCTGGTCCCGACGGCCTCGCCCGAGCGGCGCGGCCCGCGCTTCCCCGCCTCGATGCCGGACGTCTGGGGCGCCGTACCCCGCCGCAACACCCGCTTCACCGGCCGCGAGACGCTCTTCAACGAGGCGTACAGCACGTTGCAGCGCGCCGCCCCGGGCGCCGGCGTGGTCACCTTCCACGGCATGTCCGGGGTCGGCAAGACCCAGCTCGCCGCCGAGTACGCGCACCGGTTCGGCTCCGAGTACGACGTGGTGTGGTGGGTGAACGCGGAGAAGCGCGTCACCTACCGGCGCCAGCTCGCGGAACTGGCGCCCAAGCTGGGCCTGCAGACCGGCCAGGAGTACGGCGAGCGGCTGCGCGCCGTCCGCGACGCGCTGCGCCGGGGCGAGCCCTACTCGCGGTGGCTGCTCATCCTGGACGGCGCGGACGAACCCGAGCAGATCTGGGACCTCGTACCGACCGGGCCGGGGCATGTGATCATCACCTCCCGCAACCCCGAGTGGGGCGAGCACAACAGCCGGCTGCTCGAGGTCCCGGTCTACGCCCGCGACGAGTCGGTCGCCTTCATCCGCCGCCGCGCGCCGCGGCTGACGGAGCCGGACGCCGACCAGCTCGCCGAGGCCCTGGAGGACCTGCCGCTGCTGCTCGACCAGACGGCGGGCTGGCTGAACGACTCCGACCTGTCGGTGCGCGAGTACATCGCCCTGCTGGAGGGCGGCATCGACAGCGACGTCGTCAAGGTGTCGGCGGACTTCCCGCTCGCCTTCCAGACCGCCTGGTCGATACTGCTGAACAAGCTCCGCGAGACCGTCCCCGCATCGGTCGACCTGCTGCGCCTGTGCACCTTCTTCGCGCCCGGCTTCGTCCCCGTACGGCTGCTGAAGGAGATGCCCGCCGACGAACTGCCCGAGCAGCTCGCCGGGCTCCTCAACGACCCGCTGCTGTGGAACAAGGCGGTCAACCAGCTCCGCACCTACTCCGTGGTGCGCCTGGAGTCCCACGAGGCGTCCGCGGACGAGTCCGTCTCCGGCGGCGAATCGCTCTACCTGCACCGCATGGTCCACCAGATCGTGCACAAGGACATGCCGGACAGCGACCGGCGCGAGTTCGTCGAGGTCGTCCGCGGCGCCCTGGCCGCGGCCGACCCCCGCCGCCCCACCGACCCCGACCTGTGGCCCGGCTACGCCGAGATCGTGCCCCACCTGAAGTACGCCGACGTCCTGCGGAGCACCGACCGGCAGGTCCAGCGGCTGGTCTTCAACTGCCTGCGGTACATGTATTTCTCCGGCGAGTACCGGGCCGGGATCAAGCTCGGCGAACGGGCCCTGGAGTCCTGGCGCTCGCTCCTCGGCGAGACCCACCCGCGGATCTGGGAGCTGATCTACCACTACACCAACCTGCTGCGCGCCGTCGGCGACTACGCGCGTACCGAGGCGCTCAGCCGCACCGCCGTCGACTACCTGCGCGAGGAACGCGGGCCGCAGGACCTGGAGCATCTGCGCGCCGCCGCCGGGCTCGCCGGGGACCTGCGCGGCCTGGGCCGCTACCAGGAGGCGCTGGAGCTGTCCCAGTGGGTGCTGGCGGCCTACCGGGAGCTGCTCGGCGACCAGGACTCGCGCACCCTCAACGCCCAGAACAACCTGGCCGTCTCGCTGCGCCTGCTGGGCCGCTACGAGGAGACCCTGGAGGTCGAGCGGCAGACCATGGAGGCGCGCCGTCAGCTCCTGCGGCCCCGGCATCCATGGGCGCTCAGCTCGGAGATCGCCTACGCCGTCGACCTGCGGCTGCTGGGCCGCTACGCGGAGGCCGAGTCCATCCAGCGCAAGAACGTCCGCGAGAACCGCATCGTGATGGGGCGCGACAACCCCCAGACCCTCCGGGCGGAGCACAACCTCGCGGTGTGCCGCTACCGCCTGGGCGACCGCGACCGCACCCGGGACAGCGCCGACGAGCGGGAGGAGCCGGGTCCGCTGCTGGCCAGCGTCCTGGAACGCGGGGAGCGGGTGCTCGGCGAGACCCACCCGCTGACACTGATCTTCGCCACGAGCCAGAGCTGCTACGCCCGTGAGCACGGCGACATCGACCAGGCCCGCGAACTGAGCGAGGCCGTCGTCGCCCGCTACGAGGTGATGCTCGCCGCGGGCCACCCCTTCATCGCCGGCGCCCGCGCCAACCAGGCGCTCATCCTGCGCAACGTCGGGGAGCGGGAGCACAGCCACGCCCTGATCGAGCAGGCACTGTCCGAGATGACCGAGGCCGTGGGGGAGAACCACCCCTGGACCCTGGGCTGCGCCCTGAACGCCTCCGCGCTGCGCAACCTCGTCGGCGACGTCGAGCGCGCCGCCGATCTCACCCGGGACACGGCCGCCCGGGCCATCGGGACACTGGGCCGCACCCACCCGCTCACGCTGTCCGCGCGCATCGCCCACGCGGCGGACCTCAGGGCCCTGCGGGACCGCCGGCAGGCCGAGAAGGTGGAGCAGGAGGCCCTGTCCGACTTCGACGCGACCCTGGGCAACCGGCACCCGCACACCGTCTCCGCCCGCGCCCGCACCCGCCCGCACTGGGACTTCGAGCCCCAGATCACCTGATCGCCGCCGGGCGCCGGGCGAGCGCCCGGGCCGCCGGGCCGCCGGGCGGCCGGAAGGGCCCGTCCCCGGAGTCTCCCGGGGACGGGCCCTTCCTCAGGACCGGGTCGGGCGGTTACGCCTCGAACACCTCGCGCACGAGCTGCTCCTGCTCGGCCTGGTGCCGCTTGGCGGAACCGACCGCCGGGGACGAGCTGTGCGGACGCGAGATGCGGCGCAGGCGCTCACCGTGCGGGACGTCGGCGCCGACGGCCAGGTCCAGGTGGTCGATCAGGTTGAGCGCGATGAACGGCCAGGCACCCTGGTTCGCCGGCTCCTCCTGGGCCCACAGGTACTTCTCGGCGTTCGGGTACTTGGCGATCTCCGCCTGGAGCTCGGTACCCGGCAGCGGGTACAGGCGCTCGATGCGGATGATCGCCGTGTCCGTCGCACCGCGCTTCTTCCGCTCGGCGTCGAGGTCGTAGTAGACCTTGCCGGAGCAGAAGACGACCTTCTTGACCGCGGCCGCGTCGACGGAGGCGTCGCCGATGACCGGGCGGAACTGGCCGGTGGTGAACTCCTCCGCCTTCGAGGCCGCCGCCTTCAGGCGCAGCATCGACTTCGGGGTGAAGACGACCAGCGGCTTGTGGTGCGGGTTGTGCACCTGCCACCGCAGGAGGTGGAAGTAGTTCGCCGGCGAGGTCGGCATCGCGACCGTCATGTTGTTCTGCGCGCAGAGCTGGAGGAAGCGCTCCGGGCGGGCCGAGGAGTGGTCCGGGCCCTGGCCCTCGTAGCCGTGCGGGAGGAGCAGGACCACACCGGAGGTCTGGTTCCACTTCTGCTCCGCCGACGAGATGAACTCGTCCACGACCGTCTGGGCGCCGTTGACGAAGTCGCCGAACTGGGCCTCCCACAGCACGAGCGCGTCGGGGCGGGCCAGCGAGTAGCCGTACTCGAAGCCCATCGCCGCGTACTCGGAGAGGAGGGAGTTGTAGACGTTCAGGCGCGCCTGGTCCTCGGAGAGGTACTGCAGCGGCGTGTACTCCTCGCCCGTGTTGCGGTCGATGATGACCGCGTGACGCTGGCCGAAGGTGCCGCGCTGGGAGTCCTGGCCCGCCAGGCGGACCGGGACGCCCTCCAGCAGCAGGGAGCCGAAGGCGAGGGTCTCGCCCATGCCCCAGTCGATCGTGCCGTCCTCGACCATCGTCGCCCGGCGCTGGAGCTGCGGCAGCAGGCGCGGGTGGACCGTGATGTGGTCGGGGATGTTGACCTGGGACTCGGCGATCCGCTTGACGGTCTCCGTGGTCACCGCGGTGTTCACGGCGACCGGGAACTCGGCCTGCGGGTCGGAGGGCTCCACGGCGGAGGGCTGCGAGGTGGCCTCGCGGACCTCGGTGAAGACCTTCTCGAGCTGGCCCTGGTAGTCCTGGAGCGCCTGCTCGGCCTCTTCCAGGGTGATGTCGCCGCGACCGATGAGGGACTCGGTGTACAGCTTGCGCACCGAGCGCTTCTTGTCGATCAGGTCGTACATCAGCGGCTGGGTGAAGGCCGGGTTGTCCGACTCGTTGTGACCGCGGCGGCGGTAGCAGATGAGGTCGATCACCACGTCCTTGTTGAACGCCTGGCGGAACTCGAAGGCGAGCCGCGCGACGCGGACCACGGCCTCCGGGTCGTCGCCGTTGACGTGGAAGATCGGGGCCTCGATCATGCGCGCCACGTCGGTGGCGTACATGGAGGAGCGCGAGGACTCCGGGGCCGCGGTGAAGCCGACCTGGTTGTTGATGACGATGTGGACCGTGCCGCCGGTGCGGTAGCCGCGCAGCTGCGACATGTTCAGGGTCTCGGCCACCACGCCCTGGCCCGCGAAGGCCGCGTCGCCGTGGATCGCCACCGGCAGGACGGTGAAGTCCGTGCCGCCCTTGTTGATGATGTCCTGCTTGGCGCGGGCGACGCCCTCCAGGACCGGGTCGACGGCCTCCAGGTGGGAGGGGTTGGCGACCAGGGAGACCTTGATCTGCTCGCCGTCCAGGCCGGTGAAGGTGCCCTCGGCGCCCAGGTGGTACTTCACGTCGCCGGAGCCGTGCATCGACTTCGGGTCGAGGTTGCCCTCGAACTCGCGGAAGATCTGCGCGTAGGACTTGCCGACGATGTTGGCGAGGACGTTGAGGCGGCCGCGGTGGGCCATGCCGATGACGACCTCGTCCAGGCGGGACTCGGCGGCCGAGTCCAGCACCGCGTCCAGCAGCGGGATGACGGACTCGCCGCCCTCCAGCGAGAAGCGCTTCTGGCCGACGTACTTCGTCTGCAGAAAGGTCTCGAACGCCTCGGCCGCGTTCAGCCGGCGCAGGATGCGCAGCTGCTCCTCGCGCTCGGGCTTGGCGTGCGGGCGCTCCACGCGGTCCTGGATCCACTTGCGCTGCTTGGGGTCCTGGATGTGCATGAACTCGATGCCGGTGGTGCGGCAGTACGAGTCGCGCAGCACGCCGAGGATGTCGCGCAGCTTCATCATCGACTTGCCGGCGAAGCCGCCGACGGCGAACTCGCGCTCCAGGTCCCACAGGGTGAGCCCGTGCTCGGTGATGTCCAGGTCGGGGTGCTTGCGCTGCTGGTACTCCAGCGGGTCGGTGTCGGCCATGACGTGGCCGCGGACCCGGTAGGAGTGGATCAGCTCGAAGACGCGGGCGGCCTTGGTGACGTCGTCGTCGTGGGAGGCGTCGATGTCCTTGAGCCAGCGGACCGGCTCGTAGGGGATGCGCAGCGCCTCGAAGATGTCGTCGTAGAAGCCGTTCTCGCCGAGCAGCAGGTTGGCGACGACGCGCAGGAACTCGCCGGAGGCGGCGCCCTGGATGACCCGGTGGTCGTAGGTCGACGTCAGGGTCATGACCTTGGAGATGCCCAGCTTGTTGAGCGTGTCCTGGCTGGTGCCCTGGAACTCGGCCGGGTAGTCCATGGAGCCGACGCCCATGATCACCGACTGGCCGGGCATCAGGCGCGGCACGGAGTGGACGGTGCCGAGGCCGCCGGGGTTGGTCAGGGAGACCGTCACACCGGTGAAGTCGTCCATCGTCAGCTTGCCCTCGCGGGCGCGGCGGACGATGTCCTCGTAGGCCTGCCAGAACTCGAAGAAGTTCAGCGTCTCGGCCTTCTTGATCGCCGCGACGACGAGCTGGCGGTCGCCGTTGGGCTTGACCAGGTCGATGGCGAGACCGAGGTTGACGTGCTCCGGCTTGATCAGCGTCGGCTTGCCGTCCTTGAGGCCGTACGACCAGTTCATGGACGGCATGGCCTTGATGGCCTGCACCATCGCGTACCCGATGATGTGCGTGAAGGAGATCTTCCCGCCGCGGGCGCGCTTGAGGTGGTTGTTGATGACGATGCGGTTGTCGAACAGCAGCTTCACCGGGACGGCGCGGACCGAGGTGGCCGTCGGCATCTCCAGCGAGGCGTCCATGTTCTTCGCGACGGCGGCCGCGGGACCGCGCAGGGTCACCAGCTCGGGGCCCTCGGCGGGCGCCTTGGCGGGCGCGGCCTTCGGCTGCGGCTTGGCCGCGGCGGCGGGCTTGGCGGCCGACTGCGCGGCGGGGGCCGGGGCGGGCTTCTCC
>NZ_WYCT01000350.1 GCF_011008945.1 Streptomyces harenosi | reverse complement strand
ACTTCTAGCTTCGTCGGCAGCGTCAGATGTGTATAAGAGCCAGCCCGTAGACGGCACCCACCCGCCCGGGGTTGCCCGGAGCCCCGAGCCACCGCGATCAAGCACCGCCACTTCGACGCCCAGCCGGACCGCACCGACGCCCAACCCGGACCTTGCCGACGCTCAGCCGAACTGCACCGACCGCTTCGCCAGTCCCATCCAGAAGCCTTCGATCACGGACCGCTGGGTGTCCAGCTCACCCGCCGCGTCGGCCGCCCCCATGGCCACGAACAGGGGGGCGAAGTGCTCGGTTCGCGGATGGGCGAGCAGACCCGCCGGGGAGGTGCGGGTGAAGTCGAGCAGCGCGTCCACGTCTCCCTCCTCCAGCGCACGCCGGCCCCAGTCGTCGAACTCCGCCGACCACGCGGGTACCCCGGGCTGCCGCAGCGCCGCCAGGTTGTGGGTGAAGAAGCCGGAGCCGACGATCAGCACGCCCTCGTCGCGCAGCGGGGCGAGCCTGCGGCCGATGTCCATCAGCCCGGCCGGGTCGAGGGTCGGCAGGGAGACCTGGAGGACCGGGATGTCGGCGCCGGGGTACATCTCCACGAGCGGGACGTACGCGCCGTGGTCGAGCCCGCGGTCCGGGAAGTCCTGCACCGGCCGGCCGGGGGCGCGCAGCAGCTTCCGTACGGACTCCGCGAGCTCCGGTGCGCCGGGGGCCTCGTACCGGACCCGGTAGTAGTGTTCCGGAAAGCCCCAGAAGTCGTAGACGAGCGGGACGGTCCGGGTGGCGCCGAGGGCGAGCGGGGCCTCCTCCCAGTGGGCGGAGACCACGAGGATCGCCCGGGGTCGGGGCAGGCCGGCCGCCCACGCGGCCAGTTCGCCGGGCCAGACCGGGTCGTCGGCGAGCGGCGGGGCGCCGTGGCTGAGATAGAGGGCGGGCATACGGCCGGAGGCGACTGCGGACATGACGGCGGCTCCCTCGGGGGTCGGGCTCGGACTCGGACTGCCGCGCCGACAGGCGTACTGCTGCCGGTGCACCGGTACCGCCACCGGCGCACCGGCACGGGCACCGGCGCTGACACCGCTAGCGGCAGCAGCAGCGGCACTGGACTGGCACTGGCACTGGCACTGGCACGGCCGGCACCAGCACTGGTACCGGTACCGGCCCGGCAGTACTTGAGACTTCAACCTCACCCTCACCGTACACCTATTTTGTTTAAACTTAAAGTAGCGGTCTCGTAGAGTGGGATACATGAACATGGCACCCACATCCGCACCCGCGCAGGAGCCTCGCTGGCTCACCGACGAGGAACAGCGTGTCTGGCGCTCGTACATCGAGGCCGTCACCCTGCTGGAGGACCACCTGGACCGCCAGCTCCAGCGGGACGCCGGTATGCCGCACGTCTACTACGGCCTGCTGGTCAAGCTGGCCGAGTCCCCGCGCCGGCGGCTGCGGATGACGGAGCTGGCCAGGCACGCGAAGATCACGCGGTCCCGCCTGTCGCACGCCGTCGCGCGCCTGGAGAAGAACGGCTGGGTGCGCCGGGAGGACTGCCCCTCCGACAAGCGGGGCCAGTTCGCCGTACTGACCGACGAGGGGTACGAGGTGCTGCGCCGGACCGCGCCGGGCCATGTGGCCGCCGTACGGCAGGCGGTCTTCGAGCGGCTGTCCCCCGCACAGCAGGAATCCCTCGGCGAGATCATGCGGATCATCGCCGAGGGACTCCAGCCCAGTGAAGCGGGTGCGGACCTGCCCTGGCTGCGCTGAACGCGCGCCGGGGCAGGTCCGCGGGGGGCGTACGGACGGGGCGTCCCCTCCCCGTCCGTACGCGGCGGCCCGAGGGGTACGTCGGGAACGCCGCCGTCAGTGGGCGACGACCGGAACCCGCACCTCCTCCTCGGCGCCCGCACCGGACCCGGTGACCGCGGTCATGTTCGGACGGCCGGCGTTGACGAAGGTGAGGGCGATGACCGCGGCGACCACGAGGATGCCGACGGCGAACCAGATGGCGCTGGTGTAGCCCTCCACCATGGCCTCCAGCTCGACCAGTTGGCGCTGCGAGCCGGAGGTGGCCGAGGCGATGTGGTCCTTGACGTAGGAGGCGGTGGCGGACGCGGCGACCGTGTTCAGCAGGGCCGTGCCGATCGCGCCGCCCACCTGCTGCGAGGTGTTGACCATCGCGGAGGCGACACCGGCGTCCCGCGCCTGGACGCCCTGCGTGGACAGGGACATCGCCGGCATGAACGCCGTACCCATGCCGAGGCCGAGCAGCAGCATCCCGGGCAGCAGCAGGGCCGGGTAGGAGGAGTCGATCTCCAGGCGGGTCAGCAGCAGCATGCCGAGCGCGGCCACCAGGAAGCCGGGGCCCATCAGCAGCCGGGGCGCGACCCGGGTCATCAGGCGGGTGCCGATCTGGGTCGAGCCCGTGATCATGCCCGCGATCATCGGCAGGAAGGCGAAACCGGTCTTGACCGGCGAGTAGCCCTTCACGATCTGGAGGTAGTACGTCAGGAAGAGGAAGAGGCCGAACATCGCGATGATCGCCAGGCCCAGCGAGAGGTAGACACCGCCGCGGTTGCGCTCGGTGACCACGCGCAGCGGCAGCAGCGGGGACTTGACCTTGGCCTCGACGACGACGAACGCCAGGAGCAGCACGGCCGAGGCGACGAACATGCCGACCGTCGTCGTGTCGCTCCAGCCGTCCGACTCGGCGCGGGTGAAGCCGTAGACGAGCGCGACCAGACCGAGGGTGGACAGGACCACGCCGGGGATGTCGAGCGGGGAGCGGTTGCGCCCGCCCTCCGGCTCACGGATGACGAAGTACGCGCCGGCCGCGGCGATCACGGCGAACGGGATGTTCACGAAGAACGTCCAGCGCCAGTCCAGGTACTCGGTGAGGAAGCCGCCGAGGATGAGGCCGACGGCGCCACCGCCACCGGCGATCGCGCCGTAGATGCCGAACGCCTTGGCCCGCTCCCTGGCGTCCGTGAACATCACGGCCAGCAGGGAGAGCGCGGCGGGGGCGAGGAGGGCGCCGAAGACGCCCTGGAGGGCGCGGGAGCCGAACATCATCGCCTGGTTGGTGGCCGCGCCGCCCAGCGCGGAGGCGGCGGCGAAGCCGGCCAGGCCCAGCACGAAGGTGCGCTTGCGGCCCCACAGGTCGGCTATGCGGCCGCCGAACAGCAGCAGGCCGCCGAAGGCGAGCGCGTAGGCCGTGACGACCCACTGGCGGTTGCCGTCGGAGATGCCCAGGTCCTGCTGGGCGGAGGGCAGCGCGATGTTCACGATGGTGGCGTCGAGGACGACCATCAACTGGGCGAGCGCGATGAAGACGAGGGCCTTCCAGCGGCCCGGATCGGCGACGCCGGGAGCCTTTGCGGCTGTTTCAGACATGGGTGTACCCACTTCGGGACTTCGATACGGACAGGTCGGTGACCGGCGGGAAAGCGCCGGGCGGCACCACGGCCGGGGACGGCTCACCGCTGCGGCAGCCGGTCACCGGAAGGACGTGGACGTAGACGTTGACGTGGACAGGAACGAAGAAGGAGAAAGAGAGAAAGGAGAAGGCGAGAGAGGAAGGAGAACGAGCAGGAGAAGAAGGAAACGTCGGTCGGTGGTGACGGAACTGATCGGTCAGGCCCGGCGCAGATCCTCCAGGGTCACGGCCGTACCCGGCAGGGAGGAGCGGGCCGGTGCCCGCAGCCCGTCCAGGAACAACTGAAGATGGCGGTGGACGAAGCGGTCGACGCGGAAGCACGGCGTACCGGCCGGCGGGCGGCTGAGCTGCCCCATGGCGACCATCAGGTCGCCGACCCCCACGTCGGGGCGGAGCTGCCCGGCCTTCCTGGCGCGGTCCATGAGCACGGCGACGAGCCGCTCGATCCGTTTCCGGGCGGCGACGAGGTCGGGGTGGTGCTGGTCGAACGTACGGGACACCATCGGGCACAGAGCACTGATCCGCTCGTCGGCGGCGGTGTGCACGAAGTGCTCCAGCGCTGCGAAGGCGTCGCCGTTCTCCGCGAGCGCCTTCTCGGCCGCGCACGCCGTACGGTCCATGACCGAGCAGACGACCTCGCGGACGAGTGCGTCGCGGTCCGGAAAGTTGCGGTACACCGTGGCGTTGCCGACACCGGCCCGGCGGGCGATGTCGTCGAACGGCACGTCGGAACCGTGCTCGACGAACATCTCCCGGGCGGCGGCGACGATCCGCTCCCGGTTGCGCTGGGCGTCGGCGCGCGGCCGGGTCGCTTTGCGCTGCACGGGGGAGGCGGTCTCCACGGCGTACTCCTCTACGAGTGCGGGTCTGGAGCTCCGGGTCCGGAACTCCGGGTCTGGCACCGCGGGTGCGGAACCGCGGGTCTGTGGACGCGCGTTCCGGGCCGCGGGTCCGGCCGGGTCCGGCCGGGGCACTGCGTGTCCGTACGCGCCGGAACGGGCGTGGTGGGCCCGTGGCGCGGTCGCGATCCGGGGATCGTTTCCCCGTTTCGCTCGGACACTCGACTAAACGGGGAAACGATCCCCGGTTATTTCCGCCCCCCTCCCCCTTTTCCGGTGACCTGCGTCACAGGACCTTCCGGCCGGGGCTACCGGCGGGAAACCCACGATCGGACCCTCCAGCGCGCGCCCGCGCACCCCTCGGACCAGGGTGAACGCAAGGGGTGCAGCCGGAGACCGGCGGCTGCCGTGGTGGCCCGGGAGGTCCGCATGCAGGCGCAGCGCCGTCGGATACGCCCCCGCGGCGTCGCCACTCCCGCGGACTCCCGCCGCACCGCCGCCCCGGCGGAACCGCACCGCGCGGGCACCCCCGGGAGTCCCGGCCGGGCGACCGCCCGGGCGCACCCCCGCCGCGCGGCCGCCCTCGCCACGGTCACCGCCCTGACCCTCGCCCTCAGCACCTCCGCCGGCACCGGCGACCTCGGCCCGGGCCGCACACCGGCGGGCGCCGGTCCCGTCTCCCTGTCCCGCTCCCCCGCCCATGCCCCCTGCATGATCAGCGGCGGACCGCAGGTGCAGATGTCGGAGGGCGTCCCCACCACCACCGGCTACGCCCGCTCCACCGGCACCGTCCGCGCCCTGACCCTGATGGTCGACTTCTCCGACGCGCCCGGCCAGGGCAGCGCTCTGGACCGCTACGGGGAGTTCTTCCCGCAGACCGCGCGGTGGTTCCGCACCAGCTCCTACGGCCGCCTCGACTACCGCCCCGAGATCCCGGTCCGCGACTGGCTGCGCATGCCGAAGCCGTTCGCGGAGTACGGCATAGAGCGCGGCGCCCCCTTCGACCCCGGCTACCGGGAGCTGGTCCAGGACATCGTGGCGGCGGCCGACGCGAAGGTCGACTTCCGCGCGTACGACCTGCTCAACGTGCTGGTCACCCCCAACGCCGGGCCCTCCGCCCTGGACACCGTCCTGTCCGTCACCTTCGCCGCCAACGGGGACGCCCCGATCGCCGACGGCGTCCCGGTGGCGAACGCGTCCTTCGTCTACTCCCGCCAGGACGACGGCTCCGGCTCCTACGGCAAGACCGGCTACCGCGTGCTGCCCCACGAGAACGGCCATGTCTTCGGCCTGCCCGACCTCTACACCCAGGAGGGCGGGGGCGCGGTCGGCCACTGGGACATCATGAGCGAGGACTGGGGCGCCAACAACGACCTGCTCGGCTGGCACAAGTGGAAGCTGGGCTGGCTGGAAGCGGGCCAGGTGCACTGCGCGGCCCGGCCCGGGACGGCGGAGTACACACTGACCCCGCTGGCCCGCGCGGGCGGCTCCAAGCTGGTCTTCGTCCCCCTGGACGCCCGCTCCGGCTACGCCGTCGAACTGCGCACCCGCGACGGCAACGACGAGGCGGTGTGCCGCCCGGGCGTGCTCATCTACAAGGTGGACGCGCAGGTGGACACCGGGATGGGCCCGGTACGGGTGTACGACTCCCGCCAGGACAGCGGCGGCTGCACCCGCGCCCCCAACGTGCACGCGGAGCTCTCCGACGCCGCCTTCACCCCCGGCGAGACCTTCAAGGACCCGCACCGGGGCATCACGATCACGGTGGCGGCGGCCGACCTGTCGGGCGACCACCGGGTACGGGTGACACGGAGCTGACGCCCCGGCCTCGGGGACCGGCCGGAAGCACCGCCGGGAGGAGTGTCGTAAGCACACCGGACCGGCCCCCGCAGCGGGGGCCGGTCCTGTGCCAGGGGGCCGGGCGGGCGGAGAGGGCAGGATTCGAACCTGCGTGGGCTTGCACCCGACTGAAGCGAACTCCGGTCCCCGATAAGCCACTCCGGGCACCTCTCCCTGCCTTCGAGGGCGGTCCGGTTCTCCCGGCTGCCGTTCCCTTTCCGACGTCCATCAGCATGCCCGCACCCGCTGACACGCCACTGACCGCCGGCTGACGGGCCCACGGCCGGGCACGCCGACCCGAGACCGGCCGACCGCGCACCACGCCCGGAACGGCGGCCGGCCGGGAACCGGACCGGGGCAGCGGCTGGCCGGGAACCGCGACCGGGGCGGCGCCCGACCGGCCGGGAGCCGCGCTCAGCACCCGGGCGGGCACCGCGGCGGACGCCCGCCCTGTCCGGGACGGCCGAGGTGGCGGCCGGTGGCCGGGGCCGCGGGACCGGCGTGGCGGGCAGGCACCGGGCCCGGCGGATTACCGTAGCCCTGCCCGCCCAGCCCTGCACCGCCTCGCTCCCGCCCGCCCGACCGCCGTACCGAAAGACCCGATGCCCGCCATGATCCCGATGGACGCCCCCGAGGGGGCCGGCGCGCCCGCCGAGGCGGTCGCCCCGCTGCTGCGCGGCCTCGCCGTACTGCGGCGGCTGACCGAGGCGGACGGCACGCTCAGCCTCAGCGACCTGGAGCGGGCCACCGGCCTCGCCCGCTCCACGGTCGACCGGATCACGGCGACCCTCGCCCGCATGGGATACGTACGCCTGGACGGCCGCGACGTGGCCCTGGCCCCCCGCCTGATGGAACTGGGCAACGCCTACCTGGCCGCCCTCCGCCTGCCCGCCCTGCTGGGCGCCCGCGCGGACGCCCTGGCCGACGAGCTGGACGAGTCCGTCTCCCTCGCGGTCGGCGACCGCGACGGCATCCGCTTCATCCACCAGGCCACCCGGCGCCGTGCGATGTCCCTCAGCTTCCGCATCGGCGACCTGCTCCCGGCCGAACGCACCGCGCCCGGTCCGCTGTTCGCGGCCGAGTGGACGGACGCCGACTGGCACCGCTGGCGCGCCCGCCGGGCGGCGGACCCGCACGACCACGCCTTCCCCGCCGTGCCGCCCACCGCCTCCCC
>NZ_WYCT01000034.1 GCF_011008945.1 Streptomyces harenosi | reverse complement strand
ACGGGGGCGGGGGCGGGTGAACCGGGCCCCGGGGCCTTGCCGCGCGCCGCCCGCGGGCGTCCGCGTCGCGTCACACCAGCGGGGTGAGGAAGCGCCGCAGGGCCTCCTCGTAGGTGTCGGGGGCGGCGTTCCACATGGCCGCGTGCGGGGCCTGCCGGACCGGGTGGAGGCGGACCAGGCGGGGACGGGAGTCGGCCAGGCGGCGGGAGAAGTGCCAGGGGGCCACCGTGTCCTCGGGGCCGTGGAAGATCAGCGTGGGCACCGCGAGGTGGTCGCCCTCGGGATCGGCGGCGCGGTCGGCGCGCAGCCCGGCGCGGCCCTGGGCGGCGCGGACCGCCAGCGGCAGCAGCGGCCCCGGGGTGTGCCGGGCCGCGGCCAGGGTGCGCAGGGTGGCCTCCCAGCTGAGGACCGGGGAGTCCAGGACGAGCCCCGCGATCCGGTCGCGCAGCCCGGAGTACTCGGCGGCGCGCAGGGCCATGGTGGCGCCGGTGGACCAGCCGAGGAGCACCACCTGGCGGGCGCCGTACCGCAGGGCGTAGCGGATCGCCGCGTCCAGGTCCCGCCACTCGCTCTCGCCGAGGTGGTTCAGCCCGTCCGGCGGCCGGGGCGCGCCGAGGTCGCCGCGGTAGGCGAGGGCGAGCACCGGGACGTGCAGGCGGTGCAGGAAGCCCATCACGTTCAGGGCCTGCTCCCGGGTGGTGCCCAGGCCGTGCACGGCGATCACCCAGGTGTCGCGGGAGGAGGGCACGAACCAGGCCGGCAGGGGGCCCAGTTCGCCGGGGACGTCGGCGTCGGCGTGGTCGAGGCCGAGGGCGGTGCCCGGGTCGCCGACGTACAGGTTCGGGGTGAGCCAGACCTTGTCGCCGGGCCGCAGGGTGCCGTGCGTGACGCGCTCCAGGCGGCGCACGACGGTGTCGGCGGGGTGCCGGGCGGAGTCCAGGACGGGGCCGACGACCGCGTGGGAGCCGTCGCCGGCCAGGCCGTACCGGCCGGGGCGCAGGGTGGCCAGGTGCCGGGTGAGGGTGATCTGCCCGGCCGCGGTGCCGTGCACGGTCAGCCGGGGTTCGGTGGGCAGGGGGCGGCCCGCGGGCGCCTTCAGCGCGGCGTCGCTGGCGAGCCGGCCGGCGACGATGCCGGCGGCGCCGGTGGCCAGGGCTGCGGTGACGGCGGTGGCCGTTGCGGTGACGGTGCGCACGCGTCCAGTGTCCAGGCGGAACCGGTGAGCGGCCAGTGGACGGGCGGGCGGGGGTGACGGCCAGGCGGTGCCCGCCGCGCCCGGGACGGCCGCGCGGCGCGGGTGCCCGGGGCCCCCGGGACGGCGGTCAGCCCTGCTGGCCGTACCCCCGCAGCCGCTCGCCCGCCTCGGCGAGCTGCTCCGGCGTCAGCAGGGACGGCGCCAGGCCGGGCACGCCGGAGGCGGTCAGCCACAGGCGGCACATCCACTCCAGTTGGGCGGTGCGGTCGTACGCCTGGTCCAGGGTGGCGCCGTAGGTGAGCGTGCCGTGGTTCTGCAGGAGGCAGCCGGTGCGGCCGGCCAGGGCGTCGAGCACGTGCGCGGCCAGTTCCTCGGTGCCGTACGCGGCGTACGGGGCGACCCGGACGGGGCCGCCGAGGGCGGCGGTCATGTAGTGGACCGGGGGGAGCTCCCGGACGAGGGTGGAGACGGCCGTCGCGTGGACGGCGTGGGTGTGGACCACGGCGCGGGCGCCGGTCGTGCGGTAGACGGCCAGGTGCATGGGCAGCTCGCTGGTCGGGACCAGCGTGCCGAGCACCTGCCCGCCGTCGAGGCCGACGCCGGTGACGTCCCGCGGTGTCAGCCGGTCGTACGGGACGCCCGACGGTGTGACCAGGACGGTGTCGCCGACGCGCACCGAGACGTTGCCGGAGGTGCCGACCACCAGTCCGTCGGCGACCGTCCGCCGGGCCGTCGCCACGAGTGCCTCCCAGGCGTGCGCCTCCTGCGGGCTCACGCGCCGTTCCCGCGCCTCCCCCACCACCCGCGCCTCCTCCCGGGCGCCCCACGCGCCCCGCCGGTCCCACGACTGCTCGGTCATGAGGCGATCCTCCCAGGTGCCGCCCCGCCGGGTGACCGAAATCTCCTCGGCCCGTGGGCCCGGCCGGGCGGAGGGGCGGCAGCCGGGCGCGAGGCGCACACGACCTGCGCAAGAGGGGGCGAAGACCCCGCTTCCGGTCACTGTCACGCCCCTCTCAGTTCATCTTCCGTTCACCCTCGTTACCTACGTTCGAGCAACCAATGACCTCGAACGATTGCCTGGGTAAATGGAAAGCTTCTCGCTGATCCTCGCGATTGTGGTGGTGACCGCACTCGCGTTCGATTTCACGAACGGTTTCCACGACACCGCGAACGCGATGGCCACGACCATTTCCACGGGCGCGCTGCGGCCCAAGGTCGCGGTGGCCATGTCCGCCGTCCTCAACCTGGTGGGCGCCTTCCTCTCCGTGGAGGTCGCCAACACCATCTCCAAGGGCCTCGTCGACGAGACCGGCATCCGTCCCGAGGTCATATTCGCCGCCCTGGTCGGCGCGATCCTCTGGAACCTGCTGACCTGGCTGGTGGGCCTGCCCTCCAGCTCCTCGCACGCCCTGATGGGCGGTCTGATCGGCGCCGCGATCGCCTCCGCGGGCGTCGGCGCGGTCCACGGCGACGTGCTCGTCACCAAGGTGCTGCTGCCGGCGATCGCCGCCCCGATCGTCGCGGGCGTCGCGGCGATGTTCGCCTCCCGGCTGACCTACACGCTGGGCAGGAAGGCCGACGGCGCGGCCGCCGCCAAGGGGTACCGCGCCGGGCAGATCGCCTCCGCCGGCCTGGTCTCGCTGGCGCACGGCACCAACGACGCGCAGAAGACGATGGGCATCATCACCCTCGCCCTGGTCGCCGGCGGCGCCCTCGCCCCCGACTCCGACCCCCCGATGTGGGTCATCCTCTCCGCGGGCCTGGCCATCGCCCTCGGCACCTACCTCGGCGGCTGGCGCATCATCCGCACCATGGGCAAGGGCCTGACCGACCTCCAGCCGCAGCAGGGCTTCGCCGCCCAGACCAGCGCCGCCACGGTCATCCTGGCCTCCTCGCACCTCGGCTTCTCCCTCTCCACCACGCACTCGGTCTCCGGTGCCGTGATGGGCGCGGGCCTCGGCCGCAAGGGCGGTGTGGTGCGCTGGTCCACGGCCACCCGGATGTTCGTCGCCTGGGGTCTGACCCTGCCGGCCGCGGCCCTGGTCGCCGCGCTCGCCGAGTGGGTCTGCGGCCTGGGTGACTGGGGCACGGCGCTGGTCGCGGTCTTCCTGGTCGCCTCCAGCTTCGCCATCTGGAAGATCTCCCGCCGCGAGGTCGTCGACCACACCAACGTCAACGACACCGACGGGGCCGGGGACGCCGGGCCGGCCGGGGTGGTCACCACCGCGATCGCCGCCGTCACCCCGCCCCCGGCGGGCGCGGCCGCCGAGGAGCTGACCGCCACCATCCCGGCCCAGGCCACCGCCTCCGACGCCAAGACGCCGTCGGCCGCCACCCCCGTCTGAGCCCGCGCTCACCCGGTACGAAGGAAGAAGCAGGATGAAGATCGACTGGGCAGCCCTCGGCTCCGTCTTCGGGGTCAGCCTCGTGGTCACCGTGGCCCTGGTGGCCCTGTTCACCCTCGGCATCGCCGGCCTCTCCCGCCGGGAGCGGGCCGCGGCGCAGGGCGGTTCCGCCGCCCTCGCGGTCACCGGCGCCTACGCCTGCTTCGCCGCCTGCGCGGCGGCGGTGGCGTACGGGATCTATCTGATCGTCGCCTGACGGGCGGCGGCCCCACGCGCACCCCGCTTTCGCGCGCCCGGCGCCTCCCCACCCCGTGTGGGCCGCCGCACACTCCCCCGGTGCAGGTCAAGGGCAAGTTGACGGGTGTTCGCGGGCCGTGGTGGACTTCCTGGGCCATGTACGGCGGCAGGAGAGGAAGCCCGGTGCGAATCCGGCGCGGTCCCGCCACTGTGACCGGGGTGCCCACCCCGGGAGCCAGGAACTCTCACCGCCGGTCTCGTCGAACCAGGGCGTGGACACCCTGAGTGAGGACATAACGCGATGCTCGGCTGCCGATCGAGGTTCACCACCAGGTCTCTTCCCGACCGTGTGACCGGCTGAGCCCCATGCGTGCCGAACGCGTCTTCGCGTACGGCGCCGCCGCCGGCCTCCTCGGCGACCTCCTCCTCGGCGATCCCCGCCGCGGGCATCCGGTCGCCGCCTTCGGCCGTGCCGCCGGTGCCGTGGAACGTCTGCTGTGGCGGGACCACCGTGGCTGGGGCGCCCTGCACACCGCCGTGTGCGCCGGCGGCGCCGTGGCGCTCGGCGCCCTCGCCTCCCGGGCCGTGCGCCCCTCCCCCGCCGCCTCCGTCGCGCTGACCGCGGCCGCCACCTGGGCCGTCGTCGGCGGCACCTCGCTCGCGCGCGAGGCCGGTGCCATCGGGCGGGCGCTGGAGGCGGGCGACGTCGAGGCCGCCCGGGCGCGGCTGCCGCACCTGTGCGGGCGCGACCCGCAGTCCCTGGACGCCGACCAGATCGCGCGGGCCGTGGTGGAGTCCGTCGCCGAGAACACCTCCGACGCGGTGGTGGGCGCCCTGGTGTGGGGCGCCGCCGCCGGCGTGCCCGGACTGCTCGGCTTCCGGGCCGTCAACACCCTGGACGCGATGGTCGGCCACAAGTCGCCCCGCCACCGCCGTTACGGCTGGGCCTCGGCCCGTCTCGACGACCTCGCCGGCTGGCCGGGCGCACGGCTCACCGCCGCCCTCGCCGTCCTGGCCGGCGGCGACCCGCGCGGGGCCGTGCGGGCCTGGCGGGCCGACGCCGGGCGGCACCCGAGCCCCAACGCCGGGCCCGTGGAGGCCTCGTTCGCGGGCGCCCTCGGCGTCCGGCTCGGCGGGACGCTGTCCTACGGCGGGCGGGTGGAGCACCGGCCCGTGCTCAACGGCGCGGCGGGGCGTCCCGTCCGCGTCGGCGACATCGGCCGGGCGGTACGGCTGTCCCGGCGGGTGTCCTGGCTGGCGCTGGGCGCGTGCGCGGGCGCCCGGGCGCTCGCCTTCGGCCTGCGGAAGGAAGGACGTACCTCATGAGCGGCACGGCAGCGGGGACCGGCACGGCGGGCGGCCCGGGCGGCGGTCTCCTCGTCGCCGGGACCACCTCCGACGCCGGCAAGAGCGTCGTCACCGCCGGGATCTGCCGGTGGCTGGTGCGCCAGGGCGTGAAGGTGGCGCCGTTCAAGGCGCAGAACATGTCGCTGAACTCCTTCGTCACGCGCGAGGGCGCCGAGATCGGGCGGGCGCAGGCGATGCAGGCGCAGGCGTGCCGCGTCGAGCCGACCGCGCTGATGAACCCGGTGCTGCTCAAGCCGGGCGGCGAGCGCAGCAGCCAGGTGGTGCTGCTGGGCAAGCCGGTCGGCGAGCTGAGCGCGCGCGGCTACCACGGCGGGCGGCAGCAGAAGCTGCTCGGCACCGTCCTGGACTGCCTGGCCGAGCTGCGGGGCACGTATGACGCGGTGATCTGTGAGGGGGCGGGCAGCCCGGCCGAGATCAATCTGCGGCGGACCGACATCGTGAACATGGGCATCGCCCGGAACGCCGGGCTCCCGGTGCTCGTCGTCGGAGACATCGACCGCGGGGGCGTGTTCGCCTCCTTCTTCGGGACGGTGGCGCTGCTGTCGCCCGAGGACCAGGCGCTGGTCGCCGGGTTCCTGGTCAACAAGTTCCGCGGGGACGTGTCCCTGCTGGAGCCGGGCCTGGACATGCTGCACGGCCTCACCGGGCGGCACACCTACGGGGTGCTGCCGTTCCGGCACGGGCTCGGCATCGACGAGGAGGACGGGCTGCGGGTCTCCCTGCGCGGCACCGTGCGGGAGTCGAACGTGGCCCCGCCCGTGGGCGAGGACGTGCTGCGGGTCGCCGTCTGCGCGGTCCCGCTGATGTCCAACTTCACGGACGTGGACGCGCTGGCCGCCGAGCCCGGCGTCGTCGTCCGGTTCGCGGACCGGCCGGAGGAGCTGGCCGACGCGGACCTCGTGGTCGTCCCGGGGACGCGGGGGACGGTGCGGGCGCTGGACTGGCTGCGCGAGCGGGGGATCGCGGACGCCCTGCGGCGCAGGGCCGCCGAACAGCGGCCCGTGCTGGGCGTCTGCGGCGGCTTCCAGGTGCTCGGCGAGCACATCGAGGACGACGTGGAGAGCCGCCGCGGCCACGTCGACGGGCTCGGCATCCTGCCCGTGCGGGTGCGCTTCGCCCGCGAGAAGACCCTCACCCGCCCGGTGGGCGAGGCCCTCGGCGAGCGGGTCGAGGGGTACGAGATCCACCACGGGGTCGCCGAGGTCACCGGAGGGGAGCCCTTCCTCGACGGCTGCCGCGTCGGCCAGACCTGGGGCACCCACTGGCACGGCTCCCTGGAGTCGGACGGCTTCCGCCGCGCCTTCCTGCGCGAGGTGGCCGCCGCCGCGGGCCGCCGCTTCGTGCCCGCCCCGGACACCTCGTTCGCCGCGCTGCGCGAGGAGCAGCTCGACCGGCTCGGCGACCTGATCGAACAGCACGCGGACACGGACGCGCTGTGGCGGCTCATCGAGTCCGGCGCGCCGCAAGGACTGCCCTTCATTCCACCGGGAGCGCCCGCATGAGCACAGTGTTGTTGTTGTCGACCGCCGACACGGATCTGCTGGCGGCCCGGGCCTCCGGCGCCTCCTACCGGATCGGCAACCCGACCCGCGTCGACGTCCGGGAGGAGCTGCCGGGCCTCCTGGACGGCGCGGACATCGCCGTCGTACGGCTGCTCGGCGGCAAGCGCGCCTGGGAGGACGGGCTCGCCGCGGTCAAGGCGTCCGGCGTCCCGGCCGTGCTGCTCGGCGGGGAGTCCGTGCCGGACGCGGAGCTGATGGCCGAGTCCAGCGTGCCCGCCGGGGTCGTCGCCGAGGCGCTGAAGTACCTCGTGGAGGGCGGCCCGGCCAACCTGACCGAGCTGGCCCGGTTCCTGTCCGACACCGTGCTGCTGACCGGCGAGGGTTTCGCACCGCCCCGCAAGATGCCGGAGTACGGGGTGCACGGCTCGTACGAGATCCGCGACGGCCGCCCGACCGTGGGCGTGCTCTTCTACCGCGCGCACGAGCTGAGCGGCAACACCGCCTTCGTGGACACCCTGTGCGACGCGATCGAGGCGCGGGGCGCCAACGCCCTGCCGGTCTACTGCGGTTCGCTGCGGGGCGCGGACGCCGGGCTGTACGAGATCCTCGGCCGCGCCGACGCGCTGGTCGCCACCGTCCTCGCCGCCGGCGGCACCCACGCCTCGCAGGCCTCGGCCGGCGGCGACGAGGAGTCCTGGGACATCGGCGCGCTCGCCGAGCTGAACGTGCCGGTGCTGCAAGGACTGTGCCTGACCTCCTCGCGGACCGCCTGGGACGAGTCCGACGCCGCCCTGTCCCCCATGGACGCGGCGATGCAGGTGGCCATCCCCGAGTTCGACGGCCGTCTGATCACCGTGCCGTTCTCCTTCAAGGAGCAGGGTCCCGGGGACGTGCCGGTGTACGTCGCCGACCCGGAGCGGGCCGCCCGGGTCGCCGGGATCGCCGTACGGCACGCACGGCTGAAGCACAAGCCGAACGCGGAGAAGAAGATCGCGCTCGTCTTCACCGCCTACCCCACCAAGCACTCCCGCGTGGGCAACGCGGTGGGCCTGGACACGCCCGCGTCGGCGGTGCGGGTGCTGGACGCCCTCCGGGACGCCGGATACGGGCTCACCGAGTACCCCGCGGGCGGCGACGAGCTGATCCACCGGCTCATCGAGGCCGGCGGGCACGATGTGGAGTGGCTGACGGAGGAGCAACTGGCCGCCGCGCCCGCGCGCGTGCCGCTCGCCGACTACCGGGCCTGGTTCGAGAAGCTGGAGCCCGGGCTGCGCGAGGCGATGCGCGAGGCGTGGGGCGAGCCGCCGGGCGGCCTCTACGTCGACGGCGACGACATCGTGCTGGCGTCCTTGCGGTTCGGGAACGTCGTCGTCATGATCCAGCCGCCGCGCGGCTTCGGCGAGAACCCGATCGCCATCTACCACGACCCGGACATGCCGCCGTCGCACCACTACCTGGCGGCCTACCGCTGGCTGGAGAACAGCTTCGGCGCCGACGCGATCGTGCACATGGGCAAGCACGGCACGATGGAGTGGCTGCCGGGCAAGGGCCTCGGGCTGAGCGCCGGCTGCGCGCCGGACGCCGTCCTGGGCGACCTTCCCCTGGTCTACCCGTTCATCGTCAACGACCCCGGCGAGGGCACCCAGGCCAAGCGGCGCGGCCACGCCACCGTCGTCGACCACCTGGTGCCGCCGATGGCGCGCGCCGACACCTACGGCGACCTGGCCAAGCTGGAGCAGCTCCTCGACGAGTACGCGCTGGTCAGCGATCTCGACCCGGTGAAGGCACCGGCGGTGCGGGCGCAGATCTGGACGCTGGTCAAGGCGGCGGAGCTCCACCACGACCTGCACGTGGACGAGCAGCCGGACGACGACGAGTTCGACGAGTTCGTCATGCACATCGACGGCTATCTGTGCGAGATCAAGGACGTGCAGATCCGCGACGGCCTGCACGTCCTCGGCGGCGGCCCGGTGGGCGGGCCGCGGGTCAACCTGGTGCTGGCCGTGCTGCGCGCCGCACAGGTGTGGGGCGGGCAGGCGAACGCCCTGCCCGGCCTGCGGGCGGCGCTGGCCGCGCACTTCGGGCTGGCCGAGAAGGAGCTGCTGGCCGAGCCGGGCGCGCCGGTGAAGGTGCCGGCGGGGCTGACGGACCTGGTGGACGGCCCGGCGCGGACCGCCGCCGACGCGATCGACCTGCTGGAGCAGCTCTGCCGGCGGATGGCGGAGGGGATGGAGGCGCGCGACTGGGCGGTCGCCTCGGTTCCCGGGCTGGTGCGCGAGGTCCTGGGCACCGAACTGCCCGAGGCCGTCGCCGTGCTGGAGTTCGCCTGCACCGAGGTCGTGCCGCGCCTGGCCCGTACCACGGACGAGATCGGGCACATCCTCAAGGCGCTGGACGGCGGTTACGTCCCGGCCGGGCCCTCCGGCTCGCCCACCCGGGGCCTGGTCAACGTGCTGCCGACCGGCCGGAACTTCTACTCGGTCGACCCCAAGGCGATCCCGTCCCGGCTGAGCTGGGAGGTCGGCCAGTCGCTGGCGGACTCGCTGGTGCAGCGCTACCTCCAGGACACGGGCGAGTACCCGAAGTCCGTCGGCCTGACGGTGTGGGGCACCTCCGCCATGCGCACCCAGGGCGACGACATCGCCGAGATCCTGGCGCTGCTGGGCTGCCGCCCGGTGTGGGACGACGCCTCGCGCCGGGTGACCGGCTTCGAGATCGTCTCCCCCGAGGAACTGGGCCGGCCGCGCATCGACGTGACGGTCCGCATCTCCGGCTTCTTCCGGGACGCCTTCCCGCACGTCGTCGCGCTGATCGACGACGCGGTGCGGGCGGTCGCCGAGCTGGACGAGCCCGCCGAGGCCAACTACGTGCGGGCGCACGTGGAGGAGGACACCGCCCGCCACGGCGACCGGCGCCGGGCCACCGCGCGCGTCTTCGGCTCCAAGCCGGGGGCGTACGGCGCCGGTCTGCTGCCGCTGATCGACGCCCGCAACTGGCGCTCCGACGCCGACCTGGCCGAGGTGTACGCGGTGTGGGGCGGCTACGCCTACGGGCGCGGGCTCGACGGGCGGGCGGCGCGCGGGGACATGGAGACGGCGTTCCGGCGGATCGCGGTGGCGGCCAAGAACGTCGACACCCGCGAGCACGATCTCGTCGACGCGGACGACTACTTCCAGTACCACGGCGGCATGGTCGCCATGGTGCGCCATCTGACGGGCGCCAGCCCGCAGGCGTACGTCGGCGACTCCGCCACCCCCGACCAGGTCAGGACCCGCACGCTCGGCGAGGAGACCCACCGGGTCTTCCGCGCCCGCGTGGTCAACCCGCGCTGGATGGCGGCGATGCGGCGCCACGGCTACAAGGGCGCCTTCGAGATGGCGGCCACCGTGGACTACCTCTTCGGGTACGACGCCACGGCCGGGGTCGTGGACGACTGGATGTACGAGAAGCTCAGCGCCGAGTACGTCTTCGACCCGGAGAACCGGGACTTCATGAAGAAGTCCAACCCGTGGGCGCTGCGCGGCATCACCGAGCGGCTGCTGGAGGCCGCCGACCGCGGGCTGTGGGCGGAGCCGGACGCGCAGACGCTGGAGCGGCTGCGCGCCACCTACCTGGAGCTCGAAGGCGACTTGGAGGGCGACGACAAGTGACCACCCCGTTCCCGTTCACGGCCGTGGTCGGCCAGGACGATCTGCGGCTCGCGCTGCTGCTGAACGCCGTCTCCCCGGCGGTCGGCGGCGTGCTGGTGCGCGGCGAGAAGGGCACCGCCAAGTCCACGGCGGTCCGCGCCCTGTCGGCGCTGCTGCCGGAGGTCGCGGTCGTGCCCGGGTGCCGGTTCTCCTGTGATCCGGCCGCCCCCGATCCGGCCTGCCCGGACGGCCCGCACGAGCCGGGCGCGGGCGCCACGCGTGCGGCCCGCATGGTCGAGCTGCCCGTCGGCGCCTCCGAGGACCGGCTGGTCGGGGCCCTCGACATCGAGCGGGCGCTCGCCGAGGGCGTGAAGGCGTTCGAACCGGGCCTGCTGGCCGAGGCGCACCGCGGCATCCTCTACGTCGACGAGGTCAACCTCCTCCACGACCATCTGGTCGACCTGCTGCTGGACGCGGCGGCGATGGGCGCCTCCTACGTGGAGCGCGAGGGCGTCTCCGTGCGGCACGCCGCGCGTTTCCTGCTGGTCGGCACCATGAACCCGGAGGAGGGCGAGCTGCGTCCGCAGTTGCTCGACCGGTTCGGGCTGACCGTGGAGGTCGCCGCCTCCCGCGAGCCGGAGCAGCGGGTCGAGGTCGTGCGGCGGCGGCTCGCCTACGACGACGACCCGGACGGGTTCGCGGCGCGCTGGGCCGGGGAGGAGGCCGCCGTACGGCAGCGGATCGCCGCGGCGCGGGAGCTGCTGCCCCGGGTGCGGCTCGGCGACGGGGCGCTGCGGCAGATCGCGGCGACCTGTGCGGCCTTCGAGGTGGACGGCATGCGCGCCGACATCGTGATGGCGCGCACCGCGACGGCGCTGGCCGCCTGGGCGGGCCGGACCGACGTGCTCGCCGAGGACGTGCGGCAGGCGGCGCTGCTGGCACTGCCGCACCGCAGGCGCCGCAACCCCTTCGACGCGCCCGGTCTGGACGAGGACAAGCTCGACCAGACGCTGGAGCAGTTCTCCGGCGAAGGCGAGGGCGAGGGCGAGGGCGACGACGATCCGGGGCCGGACGGTCCCGGCGGGGGCGGCGGGCAGCCCGCCCCCGACGCCGGCCCGCAGGACGGTGACACCGCCGCCCGCCCCGAGGCCGGGGAGGGGGGCGAACCGCAGTCGTCGGGCGCCGGGGAGCAGCCGGCCGTACGGGCCGCCGAGCCGTTCCGCACCAAGGTGCTGAGCGTCCCCGGCATCGGCGAGGGTGCCGCCGGGCGGCGCTCGCGGGCACGGACCGAGCAGGGCCGGACCACCGGGGCCCGGCGGCCCCGGGGCGCGCTGACCAAGCTGCATCTGGCGGCGACCGTGCAGGCGGCGGCCCCGCACCAGAAGGCGCGCGGCCGGTCCGGGCCGGGGCTGGTGGTCCGCCGGGACGACTTGCGGCAGGCGAGCAGGGAGGGCCGCGAGGGCAACCTCGTGCTGTTCGTGGTCGACGCCTCCGGCTCGATGGCGGCGCGGCAGCGGATGGGCGCGGTGAAGGGTGCCGTGCTGTCGCTGCTGCTGGACGCCTACCAGCGGCGGGACAAGGTGGGTCTGGTGACCTTCCGGGGATCGGGCGCCGAGGTGGCGCTGCCGCCGACGTCGTCCGTGGACGCCGCCGCCGCGCGGCTGGAGGTGCTGCCGACGGGCGGGCGCACGCCGCTCGCCGCGGGGCTGCTGAAGGCGCACGACGTGCTGCGGGTGGAGCGGCTGCGGGACGCCGCGCGCCGGCCGCTGGTCGTGGTGGTGACGGACGGGCGGGCGACGGGTGGCGTCGAGCCGGTGGCGCTGGCCGGGAAGGCCGCGCGGCTGTTCGCGCACGAGCAGATCGCGTCGGTGGTCGTGGACTGCGAGTCCGGCCCGGTGCGGCTGGGGCTGGCCGGACGGCTCGCGGAGGACCTCGGCGGGACGGCCGTGACGCTGGACGAGCTGCGGGCCGACGCGATCGCCGGTCTGGTCAAGGACGTACGAGGGAGGGCCGCGTAATGCCGCAGGGACAGCCGAGTGTCGTTCCGGACGACGGTCTGACGACCCGCCAGCGGCGCAACCGGCCGCTGGTCGTGGTGCACACGGGCGTCGGCAAGGGCAAGTCGACGGCCGCCTTCGGGCTGGCGCTGCGCGCCTGGAACCAGGGGTGGCCGATCGGGGTGTTCCAGTTCGTCAAGTCGGCGAAGTGGAAGGTCGGCGAGGAGCGGGCGCTGCGGGTGCTCGGGGACTCCGGCGAGGGCGGGACCGTCGCCTGGCACAAGATGGGCGAGGGCTGGTCCTGGGTCCAGCGCGACGCCCAGATGGACAACGAGGAGAAGGCCCGCGAGGGCTGGGAGCAGGTCAAGCGGGACCTGGCGAACGAGACGTACAAGCTGTACGTGCTCGACGAGTTCGCGTACCCCATGCACTGGGGGTGGGTCGACACGGACGAGGTCGTGCAGGTGCTGCGCGACCGCCCCGGCACCCAGCACGTCGTCATCACCGGGCGGAACGCGCCGGAGAAGCTGGTGGACCTCGCCGACCTCGTGACCGACATGTCCAAGGTGAAGCACCCCATGGACGTCGGCCAGAAGGGGCAGAGAGGCATCGAGTGGTGAACCCCTCCTCGTCCGTCCCCCGGCTGGTGGTCGCCGCGCCCTCCTCGGGGAGCGGCAAGACCACCGTCGCCACGGGGCTGATGGCCGCGTTCGCCGCGCGGGGGCTCGCCGTGTCCCCGCACAAGGTGGGCCCGGACTACATCGACCCCGGCTATCACACGCTCGCGACCGGGCGCCCCGGCCGGAACCTGGACGCCTACCTGTGCGGTCCCGATCTGGTCGGGCCGCTGTTCGCGCACGGTGCGCGCGGCTGCGACCTCGCCGTCGTCGAGGGCGTGATGGGGCTGTACGACGGGGCGGCCGGGCAGGGCGAGCTGGCGTCCACCGCGCAGGTGGCGAAGGTGCTGCGGGCGCCGGTGGTGCTGGTGGTCGACGCGTCGTCGCAGTCGCGGTCGGTGGCGGCGCTGGTGCACGGCTTCGCGTCCTGGGATCCGGAGGTGCGGATCGGGGGCGTGATCCTCAACAAGGTCGGCTCCGACCGGCACGAGGCGCTGCTGCGGGAGGCGCTGGACGCGTCCGGGGTGCCGGTGCTGGGCGTGCTGCGGCGGGCGCCGCAGGTGGACACGCCGTCGCGGCACCTGGGCCTGGTGCCGGTCGCCGAGCGGCGCGCCGCTGCGGTGGAGGCCGTGGCGGCCATGGCCGCGCAGGTCGAGGCCGGATGCGATCTGGAGGCGCTGGCCGGGCTGGCGCGCGGCGCGGGCCCCCTGGGGTGCGGGGAGTGGGAGCCGCCGGTGGTCTCCGGCGGGCGGCGCCCCGTGGTCGCCGTCGCCGGTGGCGCGGCGTTCACGTTCTCCTACGCCGAGCACACCGAGCTGCTCGCCGCCGCCGGTGCCGAGGTGGTGACCTTCGATCCGCTGCGGGACGAGGCGCTGCCCGAGGGCACGGCGGGGCTGGTGATCGGCGGCGGGTTCCCGGAGGTGTACGCCGCCGAGCTGTCGGCCAACGAGCCGCTGCGCCGGGCCGTCGGCGAGCTGGCGCGCTCCGGCGCCCCGGTGGCCGCCGAGTGCGCGGGGCTGCTGTATCTGTGCCGGGAGCTGGACGGGCGGCCGATGTGCGGGGTGCTGGACGCCCGTGCGCGGATGAGCGAGCGGCTGACACTGGGCTACCGGGACGCGGTGGCGGTGGGCGACAGTGTGCTGGCGCCGGCCGGGACGCGGATGCGGGGGCACGAGTTCCACCGCACGGTGGTCGAGCCCGGCGCGGGGGCGGCCCCGGCGTGGGGGGTGCGGGCGCCCGAGCGGCGCGTCGAAGGTTTCGTACAGCGCGGTGTGCACGCGAGTTATCTGCACACGCACTGGGCGTCCGAGCCCGGTGTCGCCCGTCGGTTCGTGGAGAGGTGCCGGACGTCATGAGCAGCAGGCTGATCGGGGTCGGGGTCGGTCCGGGCGACCCGGAGCTGGTGACCGTGAAGGGCGTGAACGCGCTGCGGGCCGCCGAGGCCGTCGTCGTACCCGTGATGGACACGGGCGAGCGCGGGCGCGCGGAGGCGACCGTGCTGCACTACGTGCCGGAGGACAAGGTCGTCCGGGTGGTGTTCGCACTGAACGAGCGCACCGACCGGGCGCGGCGCGAGGCCGCCTGGGACGCGGCCGGCGAGCGGGTGGCCGGGCTGCTGCGCGAGCACGGCACGGTGGCGTTCGCGACCATCGGGGACCCGAACGTGTACTCGACGTTCACCTATCTCGCGCAGACGGTGGCCGGCCTGGTGCCGGGCACGGTCGTGGAGACGGTGCCCGGGATCACCGCCATGCAGGATCTCGCGGCCCGCTCGGGCGCCGTGCTGACGGAGGGCACCGAACCGCTGACGCTGGTGCCGGTGACGGCGGGCGCGGCCGTGCTGAAGGACGCGCTGAACGGGCCGGGCACGGTCGTGGCGTACAAGTTCGGGCGGCAGGCCGCCGAGGTCGCCGAGGCGCTGCGGGAGAGCGGGCGGATCGACGGTGCCGTGTGGGGCTCCGCGCTGGGGCTGCCCGAGGAGTCGATCCGGCCGGCCGCCGAGCTGGACGGGGCCGCGCTGCCGTACCTGTCGACGCTGATCGCGCCCGCGCGCCGGGACGGCGGGCGGGGCGGCAAGCTGTGACCCGCCGTGCGGCGTGGTCACTCGGCGATGCCGACCACCAGCCAGATGAACGCCGCGCCCGCGACCGTGCACAGCAGGGTCGAGCGGGCCGGGTGCTCGTGGTGGGCCTCGGGCAGGATCTCGGCCGCCGCCAGATAGAGCAGCGCGCCGCCGAAGAAGCCGAGATAGCCGCCGAGCACCGGCTCGGGGATGGTGAACAGCAGCGTGGAGGCCGCGCCGGCGACCGGGGCGACGGCGTCCGCGACCAGCATGGCGACGGCGCGGCGGCGGGCGTTGCCGTAGAGGGTGGTCAGGGTGAAGGTGTTGAAGCCGTCCGCGAAGTCGTGGGCGATCACCGCCAGCGCGACGGCGAGGCCCATGCCGTGGCCGACCTGGAAGGCGGCGCCGATGGCGACCCCGTCCATGGCGCTGTGGCCCACCATCGCGGCGGCGGCGGTGAGGCCCACCTCGGGCGTCCGGCCGTCGTGCTCGCCGGCGCCGTGCGCCGCCTGGCGAGCCGCCAGCAGGCGTTCCACCAGATGGGCCACGAGGAAACCGGCCACGAACAGCAGCAGGGCCGCCGGGACGCCGTGCACCGCGCCGTCCGCCGCCTCCAGCGCCTCCGGCAGCAGGTCCAGGCCGACGACGCCCAGCATCAGGCCGCCGGCCAGGCCCAGCACCAGATGGCGGCGGTCGGTCACGCGCTGTGCCGTCCAGCCGCCGGCCAGCGTCATCAGGAACGCGCCGAGCGCGACGAAGACCGCCATGTGCCCTTGCTATCCGATCGGCGGCGGGTCGCGCATGACCGACCCGGCCCGCGCCGAACCCGTGTCGCATCCGCGTGATGCGTGTTGACTTCCGTACGAGAGGAACCGACCCCATGGCCGACACCCCTGCCGGCAAGGTGACCTTCGTCGGTGCCGGCCCCGGCGCCGCCGATCTGCTGACGTTCCGCGCCGCGCGCGCGATCGCCGAGGCCGACGTCGTGATCTGGGCGGCGAGCCTGGTCCAGGCGGAGGTCCTGGAGCACGCGCGCGAGGACGCGCAGATCCTGGACTCGGCGACGATGTCGCTGGAGGACGTGGTCGCCGTCTACGAGCGGGCGCGCGCCGAGGGCCTGAAGGTGGCCCGCATCCACTCCGGCGACCCGGCGCTGTGGGGCGGTACGCAGGAGCAGCTCGACCGGTGCCACGAGATCGGCATCGCCACCGAGGTGGTGCCCGGCGTGTCGTCCTTCTCCGCGGTGGCCGCGCTGGCGCAGCGGGAGCTGACCATCCCCGAGGTCGCGCAGTCGGTGGTGCTGACCCGGCTGGGCGGCGGCAAGACGCCGATGCCGCCCGGGGAGGAGGTCCGGGATTTCGCCAGGCACGGCACGACCATGGCGGTCTTCCTGTCGGCCGCCCGCAGCGGGCAGCTCGTGCGGGAGCTGCTGGAGGGCGGCTACCCGACGAGCACCCCGGTCGTCGTCGCCTACCAGGCGACCTGGCCGGAGGAGCTGATCGTCAAGTGCACGATCGGCACGCTGGAGGAGACGGTCAAGGAGCACAAGCTCTGGAAGCACACGCTGTTCCTGGTCGGCCCGGCCCTGGACGCCCACGGCACCCGCTCGCACCTGTACCACCCCGGTCACTTCCACGGCTACCGCAAGGCCGACCCCCAGGCCCGCAGGGAACTGCGCGCGCGGGGTGCCCAGACGTGATCACGGTCATCGGTACGGGGACCGGGACGCCCGTGCCGCAGGCGGCGGTGGCCGGCGCCGAGCTGGTCGTCGGCGGGCGGCGGCACCTGGACGCCGTACGGCTGCCCGGGTCGGCCGAGCGCGTCGTGCTGGGACCGCTGGCGCCCGCCCTGGACACCGTCGCGCGGTATGTGGCGGAGGACCGGCGGGTGGTGGTGCTGGCCTCCGGCGACCCGGGGTTCTTCGGGATCGTGCGGGCGCTGGCCGAGCGGTTCGGGCCCGAGCGGCTGGACGTGCGGCCCGGGGTGCCCTCCGTGGCGGCGGCGTTCGCCCGGATCGGGCTGCCGTGGGAGGACGCCGTGGTGGTCAGCGCGCACGGCCGGGACCTGAGGACGGCGGTCAACGTGTGCCGGGCCCGGCCGAAGACCGCGGTGCTGACCGGGCCCGGTGCCGGCCCGGCCGAGCTCGGCGCGGCGCTCGGGGGCACCAACCGGGTCCTGGTGGTCGCCTCCGCGCTCGGCGACCCGGACCGCGAGCGGGTGGAGCGGGTGACGCCCGCCGAGGCCGCCGCCCGGGACTGGGGCGGCGCGGTGAGCGTCGTGCTCTGCCTGGACGAGGCGCGGGCGCTGGGCCCGGCGCGGACGGTGGCGGGGCCGCCCGCGCAGCCCGCCGGGTGGGCGCTGGAGGAGTCCGCGTTCGCCCACCGCGACTCGATGATCACCAAGTTCGAGGTGCGGGCGCTGGCCCTGGCCCGGCTCGGGCCGCGGCCGGGTGACCTCGTCTGGGACGTCGGCGCGGGCTCCGGCTCGGTCGCCGTGGAGTGCGCGCGGCTCGGCGCCGCCGTCGTCGCGGTGGAGAAGACCGCCGACGGCACCGCGCGGATCGGCGCCAACGCCGCCGCGCACGGCGTCGACGTGCGGGTGGTGCACGGGGCGGCGCCGGAGGCGCTGGCCGGTCTCGCCGACGACCCCGACGCCGTGTTCATCGGCGGCGGGGGGCGTGAACTGCCCGCGATCGTCACCGCCTGCGCGCGGCGCGCCCGGCGCGCGGTGGTCGTCGCCATGGCCGCGCTCGACCGGGTGCCGGCCGCGCGGGGGGCCCTGACGGGTGCCGGGTTCACCTGCGACGGAGTGCTCTTGCAGTCCTCCCGGCTCGCGCCGCTGCCGGGGGACGTGACCCGGCTCGCGGCGGCCAACCCCGTTTTCCTGCTGTGGGGCGTACGGCGTCCCCCCTGTACCGAAGGAGTTGCCCAGTGATCGGCCTCATTTCCGCCACCTCGGCGGGGGCGGCGGCGCGGGACCGGCTGGCCGCGGCGTGGCCGGACCGCACGCGCGTGTACGACGGCCCGGTGAAGGACGCCGTACGGCGGGCGTTCGCCGAGTGCGAGCAATTGGTGTGCTTCCTGGCGACGGGGGCGGTCGTCCGGCTGATCGCGCCGCTGCTCCGGGAGAAGGCGACCGACCCGGGTGTGGTCTGCGTCGACGAGGCCGGGCGGTTCGCGGTGTCGCTGGCCGGCGGGCACGGCGGCGGCGCCAACGACCTGGCCCGCGCGGTCGGCGAGGTGCTGGGCGCCGAGCCGGTGGTGACGACGGCGACGGACGCCGTCGGCATCGCGGGACTGGACACGCTCGGGCTCCCCGTGGAGGGCGCGGTCGCCGCGGTCTCGCGGGCCCTGCTGGACGGCGAACCGGTGGCGCTGCGGGCCGAGGTGGCCTGGCCGCTGCCGCCGCTGCCGGTCGCCGGCGACGGGCCGTACACGATCCGGGTCACGGACCGCCTGGTCGAGCCCGCCGAGCGGGAGGCCGTGCTGCGCCCGCCGACGCTGGTGGTCGGGGTCGGCGCGTCCAGGGGGGCGCCCGTGACCGAGGTGCTCGGGGTGATCGACGGTGCCCTGCGGGAGGCGGGGCTGTCCGCGCGCAGTGTCGCCGAGCTGGCCACCGTGGACGCCAAGGCCGGGGAGCCCGGCATCGTCGGGGCCGCCGCCCGGCTGGGGGTGCCGCTGGTGACGTACGCCGCCGAGGAGCTGGCCCGGGTCGAGGTGCCCAACCCCTCCGAGGCGCCGCTCGCCGCGGTGGGCACGCCGTCGGTGGCGGAGGCGGCGGCGCTGGTGCGCGGCGGCGAACTCCTCGTCCCCAAGCGGAAGTCGGCGGCCAGCCCCGCCATGGCGACCTGCGCGGTGGTACGGCGGCCCGGACGCGGCCGGCTCGCGGTGGTCGGGCTCGGGCCCGGCGCCCGCGACCTGCTCACCCCGCGCGCCAGGGCCGAACTGGAGCGGGCCTCGGTGCTGGTCGGCCTGGACCAGTACGTCGACCAGATCCGCGACCTGCTGCGCCCCGGCACCCGGGTGCTGGAGTCCGGGCTCGGCGCCGAGGAGGAGCGGGCGCGGACCGCCGTGGCCGAGGCCCGCAAGGGGCAGGCCGTGGCGCTGATCGGCAGCGGCGACGCCGGGGTCTACGCCATGGCCTCCCCCGCGCTCGCCGAGGCGTCCGACGACATCGACGTGGTCGGCGTGCCGGGGGTCACGGCGGCGCTCGCGGCCGGGGCGATCCTGGGGGCGCCGCTCGGCCACGACCATGTCTCGATCAGCCTGTCCGACCTGCACACCCCCTGGGAGGTCATCGAGCGGCGGGTGCGGGCGGCGGCCGAGGCCGATCTGGTCGTGACCTTCTACAACCCGCGCAGCCGGGGCCGCGACTGGCAGCTCCCCAAGGCGCTCGCGATCCTCGCCGGACACCGGGAGCCGGGGACACCGGTCGGTGTCGTCCGCAACGCCTCCCGGCCCGACGAGTCCAGCCGGGTGACGACGCTCGCCGCGCTCGATCCGGCCACGGTCGACATGATGACGGTCGTGACGGTGGGCAACACCGCGACCCGCCTGATCGCGGGGCGCATGGTGACACCGCGCGGCTACCGCTGGCAGGCCGGGCGGAAGGAGCCGGAGTGAGGCCGCTCGCGCGCCCCGCCGCGCGGGGGCCCTCCCGGCGGCCGGGTGACCGGCCGGGCGCCTCGCGCCTCTCTCCGGGCGCCTCGCGCCTCTTCCCGGGCACCCCGCCCCGCCCGCCGGCACCGGCCGGCCCGCCGGACGCCGCACCGTGTCCGTCCGGTGCGGCCCGGCCATCCGATCCATCCCCTTCATCCGAGGAGACCCTGTGACGACCCCGCCCGCCCTGCTCATCGCCGGTCACGGCACCCGGGACGAGGCCGGAGCCGAGGCGTTCCGCGACTTCGTGCGGGAGCTCGGGCACCGCCACCCCGAACTGCCCGTCGCCGGCGGCTTCATCGAGCTGTCCCCGCCGCCGCTGGGCGAGGCGGTCGCCGAGCTGGTGGAGCGGGGCGTGCGCCGCTTCGCCGCCGTGCCGCTGATGCTGGTGTCCGCCGGGCACGCCAAGGGCGACATCCCGGCGGCGCTGGCCCGCGAGAAGGAACGCCACCCCGGGATCTCGTACACCTACGGGCGCCCGCTGGGCCCGCACCCGGCGCTGCTGGACGTGCTCCAGCGGCGGCTGGAGGAGGCACTGGGCGCGGACGGGGGCCACCCGGACCACTCGGACGTGACCGTGCTGCTGGTCGGGCGCGGCTCGACGGACCCGGACGCCAACGCGGAGGTCTTCAAGGCGGCGCGGCTGCTGTGGGAGGGCCGCGGGTACGCCGGGGTGGAGACGGCGTTCGTGTCGCTGGCGGCGCCGGACGTGCCCAGCGGCCTGGACCGGTGCCTGAAGCTGGGCGCCCGGCGGATCGTCGTCCTGCCGTACTTCCTCTTCACCGGCATCCTGCCGGACCGGGTGCGGCGGCAGACCGAGGAGTGGGCCGCCGCGCACCCGGAGGCCGAGGTGCGGTCGGCGGACGTCATCGGTCCCGAGCCGGAGCTGCTGGACCTGGTCTGGGAGCGGTACGAGGAGGCCGTCAAGGGCGATCTGCGGATGAACTGCGACAGTTGCGTCTACCGCGTCGCGTTGCCGGGCTTCGAGGACAAGGTGGGGCTGCCCCAGCAGCCGCACTTCCACCCCGACGACGACGGCCATGACCACCACGGTCACCACGGTCACCACCACGGGCACGGGCACACGCACTCCCATGCGCACTGACGGGGAGGACGACGGCCCCGATCTGCGGCACCACGGGGACGCCGAGGTGCGCGACGGGGGCCGGGCGCTGGTGGACCTCGCGGTCAACGTGCGCGCGGGCACCCCGCCGGACTGGCTGCGCGACCGCCTCGCCGCCTCGCTCGGCTCCCTCGCGGCCTACCCGGACGGGCGGGCCGCGCGGGCGGCGGTGGCGGCGCGGCACGGGCTGCCGGCGGAGCGGGTGCTGCTGACGGCCGGGGCGGCGGAGGCGTTCGTGCTGCTGGCGCGGGCGCTGAAGGTGTCCCGGCCGGTCGTGGTGCACCCGCAGTTCACCGAGCCGGAGGCGGCGCTGCGGGACGCCGGCCACACGGTGGACCGGGTGCTGCTGCGCGCGGCGGACGGCTTCCGGCTCGATCCGGCGGCCGTGCCCGAGGACGCCGACCTCGTCGTGGTCGGCAACCCGACCAATCCGACGTCGGTGCTGCACCCGGCCGCCGCCCTCACCGCGCTCGCCCGTCCCGGGCGGACGCTCGTGGTGGACGAGGCGTTCATGGACGCGGTGCCCGGCGAGCGCGAGTCCCTCGCCGGGCGGACCGACGTGCCCGGACTGGTGGTGCTGCGCAGCCTGACCAAGACGTGGGGGCTGGCCGGGCTGCGGATCGGGTACGTGCTGGCGGCGCCGGAGACCGTGGCGGACCTGGAACGGGCCCAGCCGCTGTGGCCGGTGTCCACGCCCGCCCTCGCGGCGGCCGAGGCGTGCGTGGGGCCGCGCGCGCTGGCGGAGGCGGCCCACGCGGCCCGCCGGATCGCCGCCGACCGGGCCCACCTCGTGGCCGGGCTCCGGGAACTGGCGGACCGGGGGGTGCGGGTGGCCGAGCCCGCCGAGGGCCCCTTCGTCCTCGTCCGGCTGCCCGGGGCCGCCGCCGTACGGCACCGGCTGCGCGGCCTCGGGTACGCGGTCCGGCGCGGTGACACCTTCCCCGGGCTGGGGCCGCAGTGGCTGCGGCTGGCGGTGCGGGACCGGGCGACGACGGACGGGTTCCTCGCGGCGCTGCGGCGGGCGCTGGGGTGAGAGCGCCCGCCGCGGGTGCCGTCAGCCGCGCCTGCGGCGGGCCAGGGCCAGGGCCCCGCCGCCCGCCACGACCAGGGCGAGGGCGCCGCCCGCGACGTACGGGGTGGCGGAGTTCCCGCCCGTCTCGGCCAGCCCGGGCCCGGCGGGGGCGTCGCCCTGGGGCCTGACGCCGGCGGCGGGTTCCTCGGCCGGCGCCGGTTGCTGCCCGGCCGGGGTCTCGGGGGCGTGCGGCGCCACCGGGGCCTTGCAGTCGGCCGTCGCCAGGGTGACGGTGCCGTGGGCCTCGGCCACGTTCAGCTTCAGCGGGTTGACCGACACGGTGAGTTCGACAGCCGTCGCGGCGGCCGACCGGGAGGTCGTCCGCCGCTGGGAGAGGTCGAGCTTCACCTCGCCCACGCCGGGCACCCGCACGTGCGTGGTCCCGCCCGCCGTGAGCGTGACCTTCCGGCCGAGGACGGTCACCGTGCCCGGCACGGTCGCGGAGGCCACCGGCGCCTTCCCGGTCGCGCAGACCGCCCGGGAGGTGACCTTGTCCACCTCGATGACGGACAGCAGCGGCAGGCCGGGCACGTGGACCCTGGCCCGGGCGAGGTCGGTGCGGGCCTCGGCCCTGGCCGGGGTGACCGTCGCCGTCGCGTCCGCCACCTCGGCGCGCAGGAGGCTGAAGGGCTTCCCGCCGTCGACGCCGTCCAGCCGCGCGGTCAGCGCGGTCTTCCGGGCGCTGTGCGGGGCGCGGACCTCGTTGAGGGAGGCCGTGAGGGGAACCCGCACGGCCCGGTCGAGCAGGGACACGTCCAGCGTGGTGCGCAGGACGGCGGCGCTCGCCCGCCCCTGGCCGCCGGTCGCGTGGGCGGGACCGGCGGCGGCCAGGACCGCGGGACCGGCGGCCAGGGCCGTGGCCGCCGCGGCGGTGACGAGGCGGCGTGCGGGCATGCGGAAGGTGTTGCCGTTCAAGGTGGTGGGACCCCCAGAGAAGACACGCGGAGACACGCGTGCGGTCAGGTGCTCGGGACCCGGCAAGAATGTCTCCGCCCGCGGCGAACCGTCAGCGATCCGGGGGCACTTCACTCCATCGTGGCGTTCCGGCGAGTGTGTTCGAATCACGCGGCACGGGTGTTCCCTCGTGTCACCCCCGTCGGCTATCCGACGACCCGCCCGTTCAGCACCACCCGGCGCGGAGCGGCGAGCACGCGCACGTCCGCGCGCGGGTCCTGCTCGTAGACCACCAGGTCCGCGGGCGCGCCCTCCTCCAGGCCGGGGCGGCCCAGCCACTCCCGGGCGGCCCAGGTGGCCGCCGCCAGCGCCCGCAGCGGGGGGATGCCCGCGGTGACCAGTTCGGCCACCTCGGCCGCCGCCAGGCCGTGGGCGAGCGAGCCGCCCGCGTCGGTGCCCACGTACACCGGGATTCCGGCGTCGTAGGCGGCGCGCACGGTGTCGTAACGGCGCTCGTGGAGCCGGCGCATATGGGCCGACCAGCGGGGGTACTTGGCCTCGCCGCCGGCGGCGAGCCGCGGGAAGGTGGCGATGTTGACCAGGGTCGGGACGATGGCGACGCCCCGCTCGGCGAAGAGCGGGATCGTGTCGTCGGTCAGACCGGTGGCGTGCTCGACACAGTCGATGCCGGCCTCGACCAGATCGCGCAGGGAGTCCTCGGCGAAGCAGTGCGCGGTGACGCGGGCGCCCAGGCGGTGGGCCTCGGCGATCGCCGCCTGCACCGCCTCGCGGGGCCAGCAGGCCGACAGGTCGCCGAGGTCGCGGTCGATCCAGTCGCCGACCAGCTTCACCCAGCCGTCGCCGCGCCGGGCCTCCCGGGCGACGTACGCCACCAGGTCCCCGGGCTCGATCTCCCAGGCGTAGTTGCGGATGTAGCGGCGGGTGCGGGCGATGTGCCGCCCCGCCCGGATGATCTTCGGCAGGTCCTCGCGGTCGTCGACCCAGCGGGTGTCGGAGGGCGAGCCCGCGTCACGGATCAGCAGGGTGCCCGCGTCGCGGTCGGTCAGCGCCTGCTTCTCGGCGACCTCCCTGTCCACCGCGCCGTGCTGGTCGAGGCCGACGTGGCAGTGGGCGTCGACCAGGCCGGGCAGCGCCCATCCCTCGACGGTGCGCACGTCACCGGTCCGGGCGGGGCGCCGCAAGGAGATCCGCCCGCCGACCACCCACAGCTCGTCGCGGACGTCCTCCGGTCCGACGAGCACCCGCCCCTTCACGTGCAGCACCGCGCCATCGCTCATGCCCCGCACCTTAGACGGTGGCCCGGGGGGTGCCCCAGGGGCCGGTCCCGCGGTCTCCGCCCCGTCCGCGACCCTCGCGTGCCGCGCCGTGCGCGGCCGGCCGTCCGGCGGCGCTCCCGGCCGTGCCCGCGGCTCCCGTCACCGCCTTCCGCGCCGGCCGGCCCGCTCCCGCGCGCGAGCCGGTCTCCGGCCGCGGCCGTGCCGGGGGCTGCGGCTAGTCTCGACTGCGTCCGTTTTCCGTACCCACCGTTGTGAGCGAAGAGAGCACCGCCGTGACCCATCCTTTCCTGGATCTCGCCCCCCTGAGCGCCGACCGCTTCGCCTCGATCGAGGACCGCGTGGCCCGGCTGCTCGGCACCCGGCAGGACGTCGTGATCATGCAGGGGGAGGCGCTGCTGCCGCTGGAGGGCGCGATCCGCGCGACGGCGGGCCCGGGCACCACCGCGCTGAACGTGATCACCGGTCCGTACGGCCAGACCTTCGGCGACTGGCTGCGGGACTGCGGCGCGACCGTGCACGACCTCGCCGTCCCCTTCCACACCGCGGTCACGGCCGACCGGATCCGCCAGATGCTGGCCGAGCACCCGGAGATCGACTTCGTCTCGCTGGTGCACGCGGAGGCGGCGACCGGCAACACCAACCCCGTCGCGGAGATCGGCGAGGTGGTGCGGGAGCACGGCGCGCTGTTCTACCTGGACGCGGTCGCCTCGGTCGGGGCCGAGCCGGTGCTGCCGGACGCCTGGGGGGTGGACCTGTGCGTGATCGGGGCGCAGAAGGCGATGGGCGGTCCCGCCGGGGTGTCGGCGGTGTCGGTGAGCGAGCGGGCGTGGGCCCGGATGGCGGCCAACCCGCGGGCGCCGCGCCGCTCGTACCTCTCCCTGCTGGACTGGAAGGAGCGCTGGATCGACGGCGGGCGCACGACGCTGCTGCACGCCCCGGCCCAGCTCGAGATGCTGGCGCTGGAGGCGTGTGTCGAGCGGATCGAGGCGGAGGGCCTGGAGTCGGTGATGGCGCGGCACGCGGCGGCCGCGGCGGCCACCCGGGCCGGAGCGCTCGCGCTCGGCGGCGGGCTGGAGCCCTACGTGTACGAGGCCCGGGACGCGGCGCCGGTCGCCACCACGCTGCGGGCGCCGTCGGGGGTGCTCGCCTCCGAGCTGGTGGCGCGGGCCCTGCGGTCCGACCCCACGCTGCCGCTGGCGGCCGGCGGGGGCGCGCTGGCCAAGGAGATGATCCGGGTGAACCACTACGGGCCGAACGCCACGCCCGGGGCGGTGCAGGGCAGCCTCGCGGCGCTGGGCTCGGCGCTGGCCGAGCAGGGGCTGGACGTGGACCTGGAATCCGCCCGGCAGGCCGTCGAGGGCGCCTGGAAGTAATCTCCGCCCACTGCATCAACGGCTTTATTCGAATTCACTCGGAGCACAATTCCGCGATTCTTTTCGGGGTGGCTTCCCGACCTCTTCTGCCCGCTTCCCCCGAAGCTAAACGCGTAGATCCTGTGAACGCCCACCGGTGCGGCGCGGGCAGGTCCCGGACCGGCGACATGGGTGTGATGCATTACACATCACACCCATTTTGTCCGTCACTATCCGGACAATCCCGTACATAACCGCGGCCGGTCGCGCGGACACCCGCGCTCGCGCGATAACACGGAACGCGGCGGTACGTAACCCCACCCGGCGATGCAATTTCGAATTCCGCTGGGTAAGTTCAATTTGCATGACTGCCGCGCAAGCAGACCTGCACATCGACTCTCCGACAGTGGCGGACGGAGCCGCACTGTGGCGGATAGCCAGGGATTCGAAGGTCCTCGACCTGAACTCGTCCTACAGCTATCTGCTGTGGTGCCGGGACTTCGCCGCCACGTCGGCCGTCGCCCGCGACGAGCACGGGCGGGCGGTCGGCTTCGTGACCGGCTATGTGCGGCCGGACCGTCCCGACACCCTGCTCGTGTGGCAGGTGGCGGTGGACGCCGCCCACCGCGGGCGCGGGCTCGCCGCCGCGCTGCTGGACGGGCTGGTCGCGCGGGCCGTGGCGGAACGCGGGCTGTCGGCCGTGGAGACCACCATCACGCCGGGCAACACCGCCTCCGAGCGACTGTTCACCTCGTTCGCCGAGCGCCACGGCGCCCGGCTGGAGCGGGAGGAGCTGTTCGGCACGGCCCTCTTCCCCGACGGGCCGCACGACCCCGAGGTCCTCTACCGCATCGGTCCCCTGTCCGCCCCCGGCCGCTGAGTCCCGGCCACCCGCACCCCGCACCGCACGGGCCCTCGCCGGCCCCGGCCCTTCTCCTTCTCCTTCCCCTTCCTCTCACCGACCCTCACCCGACGAGGAGCGATCCGCCGTGACCATCACCCAGCCCGACCTGAGTGTCTTCGAGACCGTGGAGTCCGAGGTGCGCAGCTACTGCCGCGGCTGGCCCACGGTCTTCGACCGCGCGCAGGGCAGCCGCATGTACGACGAGGACGGCCACGCGTACCTGGACTTCTTCGCCGGTGCCGGCTCGCTCAACTACGGGCACAACAACCCGGTCCTGAAACGGGCGCTCATCGACTACCTGGAGCGGGACGGCGTCACGCACGGGCTCGACATGTCGACCACCGCCAAGCGCGCCTTCCTGGAGTCCTTCCAGAACCTGATCCTGCGCCCGCGCGACCTGCCGTACAAGGTCATGTTCCCGGGGCCGACCGGCACCAACGCGGTGGAGTCCGCGCTGAAGCTGGCCCGGAAGGTGAAGGGCCGCGAGTCGATCGTGTCGTTCACCAACGCCTTCCACGGCATGTCGCTGGGCTCGCTCGCCGTGACCGGCAACGCCTTCAAGCGGGCGGGCGCCGGCATCCCGCTGGTGCACGGCACGCCGATGCCGTTCGACAACTACTTCGACGGCCGGGTCCCGGACTTCCTGTGGTTCGAGCGGCTGCTGGAGGACCAGGGCTCCGGTCTGAACAAGCCCGCCGCCGTGATCGTGGAGACCGTGCAGGGCGAGGGCGGCATCAACGTCGCCCGGGCCGAGTGGCTGCGGGCGCTGGCCGAGCTGTGCGAGCGGCAGGACATGCTGCTGATCGTCGACGACATCCAGATGGGCTGCGGCCGGACCGGCGCGTTCTTCTCCTTCGAGGAGGCGGGCATCACGCCGGACATCGTCACCGTCTCCAAGTCCATCAGCGGCTACGGCCTGCCGATGTCGCTGTGCCTGTTCAAGCCGGAGCTGGACGTGTGGGAGCCGGGCGAGCACAACGGCACCTTCCGCGGCAACAACCCGGCCTTCGTCACCGCGACCGCCGCGCTGGAGACGTACTGGGCGGACGGCTCGGCGATGGAGAAGCAGACCCGGGGCCGCGGCGAGCAGGTTGAGCGGCAGCTGATCTCCATCACCGAGGAGAACCTCGCCGACGTCAAGGAGTACCGGGGCCGCGGCCTGGTGTGGGGCCTGGAGTTCCACGACAAGCAGCGCGCGTCCAAGGTCGCCCGGCGGGCCTTCGAACTCGGGCTGCTCATCGAGACGTCCGGGCCCGAGGGCGAGGTCGTCAAGCTGCTCCCGGCCCTCACCATCACCCCCGACGAGCTGGACGAGGGCCTGGAGACCCTCGCCCGCGCCGTGCGCGAGACCGTCTGAGACGCCCCGCGCCACCCCCTCGCAGAACACCACCTAGGAGGCATCGCACCACCGTGATCGTCCGTTCGTTCAAGGACCTCGAAGGCACCGACCGGCACGTGAAGTCCGCGTCCGGCACGTGGGAGAGCAAGCGCATCGTCCTCGCCAAGGAGAAGGTCGGCTTCTCCCTGCACGAGACGATCCTGTACGCGGGCACGGAGACGCACATGTGGTACGCCAACCACATCGAGGCCGTCGTCTGCACCCGGGGCGAGGCCGAGCTGACCGACCGCGAGACCGGGGAGACGTACCACATCACCCCCGGGACCATGTACCTCCTCGACGGCCACGAGCGGCACACGCTCAAGGTCAAGGAGGACTTCCACTGCATCTGTGTCTTCAACCCGCCCGTGACCGGACGGGAGGACCACGACGAGAACGGCGTCTACCCGCTGCTCACCGAGGAGGCGTGAGACCGTGACCGTGACCACCGTCACCGACCTCTACCCCACCCGCGGCACCACCGAGGTGGCCACGCCCCGGCAGGACCCGGTCGTCTGGGGCGCCCCCGACACGCCCGGCCCGTTCGACCCCGCCGACCTGCACAGCTTCGAGCGCGACGGCTTCCTCGCGATCGACGAGCTGATCACCGCCGACGAGGTCGCCGTCTACCGGGACGAGCTGGACCGCCTGGTCACCGACCCGGCGGTCCGCGCCGACGAACGCTCCATCGTGGAGCCGAAGTCCCAGGAGATCCGCTCGGTCTTCGAGGTGCACCGGATCAGCGAGGTCTTCGCGAACCTGGTGCGCGACGAGCGCGTCGTCGGCCGGGCCCGCCAGATCCTCGGCTCGGACGTCTACGTCCACCAGTCGCGGATCAACGTCAAGCCGGGCTTCGGCGCCAGCGGGTTCTACTGGCACTCGGACTTCGAGACCTGGCACGCCGAGGACGGCCTGCCCCGCATGCGCACGGTGTCGGTCTCGATCGCGCTGACCGAGAACTACGACACCAACGGCGGTCTCATGATCATGCCGGGGTCGCACAAGACGTTCCTCGGGTGCGCGGGGGCGACGCCGAAGGACAACTACAAGAAGTCGCTCCAGATGCAGGACGCGGGCACGCCGTCCGACGCGGCGCTGACCGAGATGGCCTCCGCGTACGGCATCAGGCTGTTCACCGGCAAGGCCGGGTCGGCGACCTGGTTCGACTGCAACGCCATGCACGGCTCGGGCGACAACATCACCCCGTTCCCCCGCAGCAACGTCTTCATCGTGTTCAACAGCGTGGAGAACACGGCGGTGGAACCGTTCGCGGCGCCGGTGCGGCGGCCGGAGTTCATCGGGGCGCGGGACTTCACGCCGGTGAGGTGACCGTGTGACCGGCCACCGGGCCGGTGCCCGCGCCGTGCGGACGGCGGGCACCGGCCCGGACGTGCGCCCGGGCGCGCTCTACAGGGCGTCCAGCAGCCGGTCCACGTCCTCGGCCGTGTTGTACACGTGGAACGCGGCCCGCAGATTGCCCGCCCGGTCGGAGACCTGGATCCCGGCCCGGGCCAGCTCCTCCTGCCGGTGGCCGAGCCCGGGCACGGAGACGATCGCCGAACCGGGGGCGGGCACCGGCTCGTGGCCCCGTGCGGCCAGCCCGGCGCGGAACCGGTCGGCGAGGGCGAGGTCGTGGGCGTGCACCGCGTCCACGCCGAGCTCCTCCACCAGCGCCAGGGAGTGCCGGGCGCCGGTGTACGACAGCAGCGCGGGGCTCTCGTCGAACCGGCGGGCCGAGCGGGCGAGTTCCGTCACCGGGCCGTAGGTGCTCTCCCAGGGGCGCTCGCCGGCGGCCCAGCCGGCGAAGAGCGGCGTCAGCCCGCCCAGGTCCTCGGGGACGACGAGGAAGGCGACGCCGCGTGGGCAGAACACCCACTTGTAGGCGACCACGGCGACGTAGTCGAAGTCGTCGGCGGCCAGCGGCAGCCAGCCGGCCGACTGCGAGGCGTCGACGAGCGTGCGCGCGCCGTGCGCCCGGGCGGCGTCGCGCAGCGCGGCCAGGTCGGCCATCCGCCCGTCGGCGGACTGCACGGAGCTGACGGCGACGAGGGCGGTGTCCGGGCCCACCGACTCGGCGATCCGCTCCAGCGGCACGGCCCGCACCTTGAGGTCGCCGCGCATGTGGAAGGGGTTGACCAGGGAGCTGAAGTCGCCCTCGGCGGTGAGGACTTCGGCGCCCGCGGGCAGCGCGGCCGCGATCAGGCCGCTGTAGACGGCGACGGACGCCCCGGCGGCCACGCGGGTGGCGGGGACACCGGCGATCCGGGCGAAGGAGGCCCGGCACGCCTCCACGTCGGCGAACATGTCGGACGGCTCCCCCGCCGCCACGGACGCCATGGCGTCCCGCATGGCGACGACGGTCCGGGCGGGCAGCAGGCCCAGGGCGGCGGTGTTCAGGTAGGTGTTCTTCGGGGCGAACTCGGCACGGACGAGGCTGTCGAAGGGGTCCATGGGACCACTCTGCTGACCGGGGACCTCCCCGTCCATCGCAATTCTCCGCGCGGTCGCGTCCAGCGGAGCGCGTCCGTGGTGCCCGGCCCTCACCGCTCGGGCGCCGCGCACCCGTCCGGCCCGCACGCCTGCGCGCCGTCGCTCCCGGCCACCGGCACCGGCGTCCGCTCGCCCCACGCCTGGGTCAGCGCCCGGGCGAAGACCTCGGCGGGCTGGGCCCCGGAGACCCCGTAGGCGCGGTCGAGGACGAAGAAGGGCACGCCCCGGGCGCCGAGCCGCGCGGCCTCCCGCTCGTCGGCGCGCACCGCGTCGGCGTGGGCCGCGGGGTCGGCGAGGACCGCGCGGGCGCCGTCGGCGTCGAGCCCGGCGGCGACGGCCAGTTCGACCAGCCGCTCGTCGTCGCCGAACACCGAGCGCTCCTCGGCGAAGTTGGCCCGGTAGAGCCGGTTAAGCAGCGCCTCCTGCCGTCCGTGCTCCTTGGCGAAGTGCAGCAGGCGGTGCATGTCGAAGGTGCTGCCGTGGTCCCGGCCCCGGGTCCGGTAGGGCAGGCCCTCGGCGGCGGCCTGGGCGCCGAGCTCGTCCTCGCCGGCCTCCGCCTGCGCCCGGCTCATGCCGTACTTGGCGGTGAGCATGTCGAGGACCGGCTGGACGTCGTCCTTGGCGCGGCCCGGGTCCAGTTCGAACGAGCGGTGGACCACCTCGACCTCGTCCCGGTGCGGGAAGGCCGCCAGCGCCTTCTCGAAGCGGGCCTTGCCCACGTAGCACCACGGACAGGCGATGTCGCTCCAGATGTCGACGCGCATGGTCTCGGTCTTCTCCAGGTCGTACGGGCGGCGGAGACGGTCTCCGCCCGGTACGTGAACCTCCAAGGGCCCGGTCTCATTCCGGTGACCGCGGCGGCCGCCGGGGCGCGGACGCGTGGACGCGCGCCCGCGAGGGCCCGGCGGAGGACCGGGCCGCCCGTCGGCGCCCCCGCCCCGGGCGGGACGTCCCGGTGCTCGCGGCGCGGCGCGCGGGACGCCGGGGGGGCCGGGGCCCCGGATGCCCGGGGGCCGCGGACCCCACCGTCCCCGCGTGCCCGGGAGGGCTACCGCTCCAGGCGCCCGTTGAACCGCCGCGGCAGGCCCAGCGGGTTGTCGTCCCGCAGCTCCGGCGGCAGCAGCGCCTCCGGCGTGTTCTGGTAGGCCACCGGCCGCAGCCACCGCTCGATGGCCGTGCCGCCCACCGACGTCGAGGTGGACGTCGTCGCCGGGTAGGGGCCGCCGTGGTGCTGCGCGGGCGCCACCGCGACGCCGGTCGGCCAGGCGTTGACGAGGACGCGCCCGGCCAGCGGGGTGAGCTCCTCGACGATCTCGGCGCCCCGGCCCTCTCCCGCGGCCTCCCGCTCGGACAGGTGCACGGTCGCGGTGAGGTTGCCGGGCAGGCGGGTGAGGACGGAGCGGACCTCCGCCTCGTCCTGGTAGCGGGCCACCACGGTGACCGGGCCGAAGCACTCCTCCAGCAGCAGGTCGTGCTCGCCCTCCTCGGCCAGCCGGGCCGCCGGCACGGTCAGGAAGCCGGGGCTGACGGTGTGCTCGTCGCCCGCGCCCGGGGCCACCGGCGCCTCCACGTCGGGGAGCTGGGCGCGCTCGGCGACACCGGCGACGAAGTTGTCCCGCATGCGGTGGTCGAGCAGGACGCCGGCCCCGGTGCCGCCGACGGTGTCGGTGAGGGACTTCAGCAGGCGGTCGCCCGCGTCACCGGCGGGCGCGAAGACCAGGCCCGGCTTCACGCAGAACTGGCCGACGCCCAGCGTCATCGAGCCGGCCAGCCCCGAGCCGATCTCCTCGGCGCGCTCGGCGGCGGCGGCCTCGGTGACCAGGACCGGGTTCAGGGAGCCGAGCTCACCGTGGAAGGGGATCGGGACCGGGCGGGCGGCCGCCGCGTCGAAGAGGGCGCGGCCGCCGCGGACCGAACCGGTGAACCCGGCCGCGGCGATCAGCGGGTGCTTGATCAGCTCGATGCCCGCCTCGAAGCCGTGCACCAGCCCCACGACGGCCTCGGGGACGCCGTGCCGGGCGGCGGCGCGGCGCAGCACCGCGGCGACCCGCTCGGACAGGGCCGGGTGGTCGGGGTGTGCCTTGACCACGACCGGGCAGCCCGCGGCCAGGGCGCTCGCGGTGTCGCCGCCGGGGACGGAGAAGGCGAAGGGGAAGTTGGACGCCGAGTAGACGGCGACGACGCCGAGGGGCACCTTGTAGCGGCGCAGGTCCGGGACGGGCGGGGTCGCGGTGTCATCGGGGTGGTCGATGACGACGTCGAGGAAGGCGCCCTCGTCGACGATGTCCGCGAAGGCCCGCAACTGGTAGCAGGTGCGGGCGAGTTCGCCGGTGAGCCGGACGGTGCCGAGGGCCGTCTCGGCGTCGGCGGTCTCGACGAGTCCGTCCTTGGCCGCCTCCAGTTCCTCGGCGGCGGTGCGCAGGAACGCCGCGCGGACCCCGCGGTCGGCGAGGGCCCCGCGCGCGTCGTGCGCGGCGCGGACGGCGGCGTCCACCTCCTGGGCTGTGGCCTCCACCGCAACCTGTTCACGCTGCTTCCCGGTACGCGGGTCGACACTCCAGACTGGTGCTGCTGCCACCGTGGGCCCTCCCTACTGATGCCGCATGCGAGTCGCTTGCCATGCCGCAGGATGTACGTCGTCCACCAGGGGCGTTCGATATACTGAACGCTGTCTCTGATGATGAATGGCTGTCGGAGACTATATCTCCAGCTTCCCGTCGAACGAAGGGGTCAACGGCGATGTCGGCAGGCGAGACAGGCGGCGGAGCACAGGTCAAGTCCGCGGTGCGGACCGTGGAACTGCTCGAGTACTTCGCCGGGCGCCCCGGCATGCACTCCCTCGCGGCGGTCCAGGAGGCGGTCGGGTATCCCAAGTCCAGCCTGTACATGCTGCTGCGCACCCTGGTGGAGCTCGGCTGGGTCGAGACGGACGCCACGGGCACCCGGTACGGCATCGGCGTGCGGGCGCTGCTGGTGGGCACCTCCTACATCGACGGCGACGAGGTGGTCGCCGCCGCGCGCCCGACCCTGGACCGCCTGTCGGACGACACCACGGAGACCATCCACCTCGCCCGCCTGGACGGCACCAACGTCGTCTACCTCGCCACCCGCCAGTCCCAGCACTACCTGCGCCCCTTCACCCGGGTCGGCCGCCGCCTGCCCGCGCACTCCACCTCCCTCGGCAAGGCGATCCTCGCGACCTGCTCCGACGAGCAGGTCCGCAAGATGCTCCCCGAGACGCTCCCGGCGCTGACCGAGAACACGATCACCGACCGGGAGAAGCTCATCGAGGAGCTGCACCAGGTGCGGGAGCAGGGCTTCGCCGTGGACCGCGAGGAGAACACCCTCGGGCTGCGCTGCTTCGGCGTGGCGATCCCCTACCGCACCCCGGCGCGGGACGCCATCAGCTGCTCGGTCCCGGTGGCGCGGCTGACCCCGGCGCACGAGCAGATGGTGAAGGACGCGCTGTTCGACGCGCGGGACCGGCTGACCCTGGCGACCCGGAGGCTCTGAGCGATGCGGGTGACGCTGCGCGAGGTCCACGACAGCGACCTGCCGGTGTTCTACCGGCAGCAGAACGACCCCCAGGCGCTGCGGATGGCGGCCTTCACCCCCGGGGACCCGGCCGACCGGCACGCCTTCGACGCCCAGTGGGCCCGGCTGCGGTCCTCCGCCCGCCTGGTGCGCACGATCCTCGCCGACGGCGACGTGGTGGGCAGCACCGCCGTGTACGGGGAGCCGGGCGAGCGCGAGGTGACGTACTGGGTGGACCGCGCGTACTGGGGCCGCGGCGTGGCGACGGCGGCGCTGCGCCACCTGCTGGCGGAGGTGCCCGAACGCCCGCTGTACGCGCGCGCGGCGGCGGACAACGCCGCCTCCCGCCGGGTGCTGGAGAAGTGCGGCTTCCGCCTCACCGCCCGGGCCCGCGGGTTCGCCCCGGCGCGCGGTGCGGAGATCGACGAGGTCGTGCTGACGCTGGAGGACTGAGCCGCCCGCGCGCCGCCCGGGTTCATGAACGGACGATGAGAAACCGGCCCGGAAGGGAACGATTCACTCCCGTCCGTTCGTCTATGGGACGGGATGAACAAGACGATCAGGCGCGCATCGGTCTTCACGCTGCTCCTGGTGCTCGCTCTGCTGGTCAGGGCGACCTGGGTGCAGTTCTACCAAGGCCAGGCGCTCGCGGACGACAAGGACAACCGGCGCAACGCGATCGAGACGTACGCGGCGCCGCTCGGGAACATCGTCGTGGCCGGTGAGGCGGTCACCGGCTCGGCGCCGACGAAGGGCAGCGATCTCGCGTACAAGCGGACCTACCGGGACGGCGAGCTGTACGCGGCGGTGACGGGCTACGCCTCGCAGGCGTACGCCCCGACCCAGTTGGAGGGCATCTACCAGGACCTGCTCAACGGCACCGACAGCCGGCTGAAGACCGTGATGGACACGGTGACCGGCAAGCGGGCCGACCCGGGCGGCGTGGTCACGACGATCGACCCGCAGGTGCAGCGGGCCGGGTACGAGGCGCTCGGGGACAAGAAGGGCGCCGCCGTCGCGATCGACCCGAAGACGGGCCGCATCCTCGCGGTGGTCTCCACGCCGTCGTACGACCCGTCGGCGCTGACCGACGCCAACACTGCGGGGACGGCGTGGAAGCGGCTCAACGCCGACCCGGACAAGCCGCTCACCAACCGGGCGCTGCGCCAGCCGCTGCCGCCGGGCTCCACGTTCAAGCTGGTCGTCGCGGCGGCGGCGCTGGAGGACGGGCTGTACACCTCGGTGGACCAGCCCACCGACAGCCCGGACCCCTACCGGCTGCCGGGCACGGTCCGGGACCTGAGCAACGAGAACCCCGCCGCGCCCTGCGAGAACGCCACGATCCGCACCGCGCTCCAGTACTCGTGCAACAACGTCTTCGCCAGGATGGCGGTGGCGCTGGGCCAGGACAAGGTCAGGGCGATGGCCGAGAAGTTCGGGTTCAACGACGAGACGCAGGACGTGCCCGTGCGCGCGTACACCAGCGTCTACCCCTCCGGCATGAACGACTCCGAGACCGCTCTGACGGGCATCGGCCAGTTCGATGTGACGGCGACGCCGCTCCAGATGGCCATGGTGTCCGCCGCCATCGTCAACGACGGCCGACTGGTCGCCCCGCACATGGTGTCGCAGATCACCGACGGTAGTGGCGATGTGCTGGAGAACTACGACGACGCCCCGGAGACGAAGGAGATCGTCAGCTCCGCCACCGCCGGGCAGCTGGAGTCGGCGATGCGGACGGTGGTCGAGAAGGGCACCGGTTCCAACGCGCAGATCGCGGGCGCGACCGTGGGCGGCAAGACGGGTACGGCACAGCACGGCGAGAACAACAGCAAGACGCCGTACGCCTGGTTCACCTCCTACGCCACGTCGGACTCCTCCGGCGAGGAGGTCGCCGTGGCGGTCCTGATCGAGCAGTCCGACGCGGCCCGCTCGGAGGTCAGCGGCAACGGCCTGGCGGCACCGGTGGCCAAGGCGATGATGGAGGCGGCGCTCAAGGGCTAGGTGTGCGTCCGGGGTGGGGGGCGTCCGCTCGGGGCGCCCCCCCTCCCGTGCCCGCGCAACCGGGCGGACGCCGCCGGATCGCCGCCCGGTTGCGCCGGGAAGGGAGGGGGGGGTGGCTCTTATACACATCTCCGAGCCCCCGAGGAACTCGCTAACCTCGCATGC
>NZ_WYCT01000349.1 GCF_011008945.1 Streptomyces harenosi | reverse complement strand
GACGAGCTTCCCGCGTCACCGGCGACCGCTCCCCCGCCCAGCACCCACCAACTGGTGTCACCGCCGCCGGAGCCGCCGAACCCGCTCTCCCGCCGGCGCCCCGCGCCCCCCTTCGCGCGCGCCGTGCTCCGGCCGCTGCGGCTGCCCGCGACGACCGCCCCCACCACGACGACGACCACTGCCAGGATGATGCCGACGACCATGGCGTCACCCTCCTTCCGTCTCCCCGGGCGTTCCCCGGAAGTCCCCCCGAAGCAGCCCCCGTTGGATGCCTCGCTCACGTGTGTGACCGGGGGATGCCCATGCCCGGCGCGCCCCAAAGCAGAGTTGAGGAACTCCAGAGCTTCGGCGCAGGATGACCGGCATGACCTCCAGCGCACGCCCCTTCCTCAACCGCCGGCTCGCCGAGTTCGGGACGACGATCTTCGCCGAGATGTCCGCCCTCGCCGCGCGGACCGGCGCGATCAACCTGGGCCAGGGCTTCCCCGACACGGACGGCCCCGAGGAGGTGCGGGAGGCGGCGGTGCGGGCGCTGCGCGACGGGCGCGGCAACCAGTACCCGCCGGGTCCGGGCGTCCCCGAGCTGCGCGCGGCGATCACCGCGCACCAGCGGCACTGGTACGGGCTGGAGTACGACCCCGACACCGAGGTCCTGGTCACCGCGGGCGCCACGGAGGCGATCGCCGCGGCCCTGCTGGCGCTGGTGGAGCCCGGCGACGAGGTGGTCGCGCTGGAGCCGTACTACGACTCCTACGCGGCCTGCGTCGCGATGGCCGGCGGCACCCGCGTGCCGGTCACCCTGCGCCCGCACGAGGGCGCCTTCCGCCTCGACCTGGACGAGCTGCGCGACGCCGTCACCGACCGGACCCGGGTGCTGCTGATCAACACCCCGCACAACCCGACCGGCACCGTCCTGACCCGCGAGGAGCTCGGGGCCATCGCCGGGCTGGCCGTGGAGCGCGACCTGCTGGTGGTGACCGACGAGGTCTACGAGCACCTGGTCTACGACGGCGCCGAGCACCTGCCGCTGGCGTCCTTCCCCGGGATGCGCGAGCGGACGGTGACCATCGGCTCGGCGGGCAAGACCTTCTCCTTCACCGGCTGGAAGGTCGGCTGGATCACCGCGGCGCCGGCCCTGGTCACGGCGGTCCGCTCGGCCAAGCAGTACCTGACGTACGTCTCCGCGGGGCCCTTCCAGTACGCGGTGGCCGAGGCGCTCGCGCTGCCCGACTCCTACTTCACCGGCTTCCGGGACGACCTGCGGGCCAAGCGGGACCTGCTCGCGGCGGGCCTGGCGGACGCGGGCTTCGGGGTCTTCCGCCCCGCCGGGACCTACTTCGTCACCACCGACATCCGCCCCCTCGGCTTCGACGACGGCTTCGCCTTCTGCCGCGCCCTGCCCGCGCGGGCGGGCGTGGTCGCCATCCCCAACGCGGTCTTCTACGACCACCGCGAGCAGGGCGCCCCCTTCGTACGGTTCGCGTTCTGCAAGCGGACCGCGGTGCTGGAGGACGCCGTGGGGCGGCTGACGGCACTGGCGCCCCGGCCGGGCGCCGGGTGACGCCGCGGGCCCCTCCGGACCCGCTGTCCACAGGCTGTGGACGGACCGGTCCGGACGGGCCCGCCGCCCGCGCGGGGCGCCGGTACGCGCGCGAGCCCGGCCCCGGCACGCCACCGCGAGGGTGGGTGCCCTGGCCGGGCTCTTCCGCGTACGGCGCGTGCCCGCCGGCACACGCCGGGACGGCATGGGTCCCCGAGGGCCGCCTACTCGTCGTCCTCGGGCTTCTCCGCGTCGTTGACCTCCTGTTCCAGGCCGAGCTGCTCGACGAGCCACCGGTCGAACTCGATGGCGGCGCGTACCCAGCTCACCGTGGAGGAGACGAAGTGCTCCAGGCCCACGCCCATGCCGATCAGCATCTGGGCCTCGCCGATCAGGCGGACCGTGCCGTCGTCGTGGGTGTGGGTGTAGACCTTGGGCCACAGGGTGCGCCGGTTCCAGTCGTCGATGGACTCCAGCAGCTGCGGCTTCTCGTCGATCTTGTGGGGCCGGTCGTAGAACGTCCGCACCGAGAAGACCTGCTGGTCACCCTCGCCGCGGAACATGAAGTACGTACGGAACTGCTCCCACGGCGCGGCGAGGTCACCCTCCTCGTCGACGACGTACTTGAGCTCCATCTGCTCCAGGAGCTGCTTCACGAGATCCTGATCCGGGACGACGGGGCCCGCCGGTCCTTGGGGCTGCGGCTCGGGCTGGCCCCCGAAGTTCGGAATCGAGGACGGGTCGATGGTCACCGTGTTTTTCCCTTCGTGCGGATCTCGCCATCCTCCCTCATCCGGGGAGGGGGGTGGCAAGGCCCGGCCGGATCTGTCTGCCATCGGCTGACGCGATCCGGCCGGTCGGGGGTCCGCCCGGCGTCCACCGGGGTGACGCGCCGGGTCCCTCACCGCGTCGCGGCGGCGGCCGGCCCCACGATCAGCCCGTCACCGGCGCGGTCCACGCGCACGGTGTCGCCGTCCTTGATCTCGCCGGAGAGGATCTCCTTGGCGAGGCGGTCGCCGATGGCGCTCTGCACCAGACGGCGCAGCGGACGGGCGCCGTAGGCCGGGTCCAGGCCCTCCTCCGCGAGCCAGGCCAGGGCCTCGGGGGTGACGTCGAGGCTCAGGCGGCGCTCGGCGAGCCGCCCGGCCAGGCGGTCGATCTGGAGGCGCGCGATGCGCTCCAGCTCCGGCTTGGTCAGCGCGGCGAAGACCACCAGGTCGTCGAGCCGGTTGAGGAACTCCGGCTTGAACGAGGCCCGCACCACCTCCAGGACCTGCTCCCTCTTCTCCGTCTCGCTGGTGAGCGGGTCGACCAGGAACTGGCTGCCCAGGTTGGAGGTGAGCACCAGGATGGTGTTGCGGAAGTCGACCGTGCGGCCCTGGCCGTCGGTGAGGCGGCCGTCGTCCAGCACCTGCAGCAGGATGTCGAAGACCTCGGGGTGGGCCTTCTCCACCTCGTCCAGCAGCACCACGCTGTACGGGCGGCGGCGCACGGCCTCGGTGAGCTGGCCGCCCTCCTCGTAGCCGACGTACCCGGGCGGGGCGCCGACCAGGCGGGCCACGCTGTGCTTCTCGCTGTACTCCGACATGTCGATGCGGACCATCGCCCGCTCGTCGTCGAAGAGGAAGTCGGCCAGGGCCTTGGCCAGCTCCGTCTTGCCGACACCGGTCGGGCCGAGGAAGAGGAAGGAGCCGGTGGGCCGGTCGGGGTCGGCGATGCCCGCGCGGGAGCGCCGCACCGCGTCGGAGACCGCCCGCACGGCCTCGGCCTGCCCGATCAGCCGCCTGCCGAGCTCGTCCTCCATCCGCAGCAGCTTCTGCGTCTCGCCCTCCAGCAGCCGCCCGGCGGGGATGCCGGTCCAGGAGGCGACGACGTCGGCGATGTCGTCGGAGCCGACCTCCTCCTTGACCATCGTGTCCCGGACGACCTCCTCCTCGGCCTGCGAGGCGGCCTCCAGCTCCTTCTCCAGGGCCGGGATCTCGCCGTACAGCAGCTTGGAGGCGGTGTCGAAGTCGCCGTCGCGCTGGGCCCGCTCGGCCTGGCCGCGCAGCTCGTCCAGCTTCTCCTTCAGCTCACCGACCCGGTTGAGGGACTGCTTCTCCTTCTCCCAGCGGGCGCCCAGGCCGCGCAGCTCCTCCTCCTTGTCGGCCAGGTCGCGGCGCAGCTTCTCCAGGCGCTCCCTGGACGCCTGGTCGGTCTCCCTGCCGAGGGCCAGCTCCTCCATCTTCAGCCGGTCCACGGCACGCTGGAGCTCGTCGATCTCGACGGGCGAGGAGTCGATCTCCATGCGCAGCCGGGAGGCCGCCTCGTCGACGAGGTCGATGGCCTTGTCGGGCAGGAAGCGGGAGGTGATGTACCGGTCGGACAGGGTCGCCGCCGCCACCAGGGCGCTGTCGGCGATCTGGACCTTGTGGTGGGCCTCGTAGCGCCCCTTGAGGCCGCGCAGGATCGCGATGGTGTCCTCGACGGTCGGCTCGGCCACCAGCACCTGCTGGAAGCGCCGCTCCAGCGCCGGGTCCTTCTCGATCCGCTCGCGGTACTCGTCGAGCGTCGTCGCGCCCACCATGCGCAGCTCGCCGCGGGCGAGCATGGGCTTGAGCATGTTCCCGGCGTCCATGGCGGAGTCGCCGCCGGCGCCCGCGCCCACGACGGTGTGCAGCTCGTCGATGAAGGTGACGATCTGCCCGTCGGAGTCCTTGATCTCGGCGAGGACGGTCTTCAGCCGCTCCTCGAACTCGCCCCGGTACTTGGCGCCCGCCACCATCGCGCCCAGGTCCAGCGCGACCAGCCGCTTGTCCCGCAGCGACTCCGGCACGTCGCCCTTCACGATCCGCTGGGCGAGCCCCTCGACGACGGCGGTCTTGCCGACGCCGGGCTCACCGATGAGGACGGGGTTGTTCTTGGTGCGGCGGCTGAGCACCTGCACCACGCGCCGGATCTCCTGGTCCCGCCCGATGACCGGGTCCAGCCGGCCCTCGCGGGCGGCGGCGGTCAGGTCGGTGCCGAACTTCTCCAGCGCCTTGTACTGCCCCTCGGGATCGGGGGTGGTCACGCGGCGCCCTCCCCTCGTCCTCCGGAAGGCTTCCAGCAGCTTCCTGGCGTCGGCGCCCTGCCGCTGGAGCACCTCACCGGCCGCGCCGCCCTTGGCCGCGATGCCGATGAGCAGATGCTCGGTGGACAGGTACTCGTCACCCAGCTCCCTGGCGCGGGCCTGGGCGTCGGCGATGGCGGCGAGCATCTCGCGGTTGGGCTGCGGCGGCGCCACCGTCGACCCCGTCACGCTGGGCAGCCCGGCGAGGATGCGCTCCGCGCCGGAGCGCACGGCGGCCAGGTCGGCCTCGACCGCGGCGAGCAGGTCGGTGAGGTTCTCGTTGTCCTGCCCCTGGAGCAGAGCCAGCAGCAGGTGGGCCGGGGTGAGATCGGCGTGCCCCTCGGTCACGGCCCGGTTGCTGGCCGCGTTGATCGCGTCCCGGCTCCGGTTGGTCAGCTCGGCGTCCACGTTCGCGTTCTCCTCCTGGCGTCTGTCCGGCCACCACGTCTACCCAGTGCTGACTCAGTCAACGTACACAAACTTGAGTCTATTCCACTCAAGGCTGAGATGGGAGGTCCCGGCCCGGGGCGCTGCCGGCGGGTCCCGGGCGGGCGCCGGTTAGGTTGCGGGTATGGCCACCACCTACTCCGTCGATCCGGCCGAGCCGGACCCGCCGTATCTGATCTTCTGGCAGGAGCGGCACCTCGCCACGCTGACCACGCCGCGCCCCGACGGCACCCCGCACGTCGTGCCCGTGGGTGTCACCTACGACCCAGGGGCCCGGCTGGCCCGGGTGATCGCCAACCGGACGAGCGCGAAGGTGCGCAACGTCCTGGCGGCGGGGCCGCAGGGGGCGCCGGCGGCCGTGTGCCAGGTCGACGGCCGGCGGTGGGCGACGCTGGAGGGCCGGGCCCGGGTCCGCACCGAGCCGGAGCGGGTCGCCGAGGCCGAACGGCGCTACGCGGAGCGCTACGGGCGGCAGCCGTCGCCCAACCCGTCCCGCGTGGTGATCGAGATAGCGCTGGAGCGGGCGATGGGGCGCGGGTGAGCCAACGGCGAAATCGAGCCGCTCCGGCAATCACCCGGTGCCGGGAAAAGTCCTCATAAAACGACAGCGGCGTCACCGTGTTCAGGTCACGGTGACGCCGCTGCGGGGGGAAGCACCTGAGCGATCTTTTGCGACGGGGGAATCGCGTCAGGCACTGCGGGGGGTGGCCGAGATGGTCCTCACATCGGGGGCCTCCGGCTCCACGAGCCGGTGGTCCCGCTGGTCCAGGTTTACAAAGATCATGCCGTACCGGATGGCACATCGCACGGGCTGCGGCGCCCCCCGGGGCCGCCGCAGGCACCGGTACGCCCGTACGTCTCCGTCCTCGTCCCGCGTCACGACGACCGGTTCACCGAAGACGGTCACCATCAGCGAGTCACCGCTGTGGGGGATGGCGGTGACCAGGTCGATGAAGTGCCAGCCGGAGCGGTAGGCCGTCGCCATCTCACGGCGGAAGGAACGGTCGTCGGGTGGAGTCGTCACATCAACGCTCCGAGTTCACGACAATCGACGGCCAGTGGCTGTCCGCCCGAACGTCGCCCTTCGTTCCGGAAAAACCACTCAGTGCACCGAAGGCCGCAACGGCGGAAAGAGCGGCAGCAAGCACCGAGCGAAGCAGTCTCTTACGCATGGTCGGCTTCGTCCTCACTAGGTAAGTCTTCTCTTCCCCCGTCATGTAAGACGATGGCTCATTCGAACACGTCATGGCCACACAATCGATGCATCATGTTCCTGCATGTTCAGGACCCTGGGGGGTGGAGATTTCGTGGAAAATCAGACCAAGGCGGCACATCCCCACGCGGTGACCGAACTGTGCGAGGAAGGAAGCCGACTCTACGCGAACGCCCTGCGTAGCGGGCGCATCTCCCGCGCCGACGTGGAATGCGCCCCCTGCCTGACGGAGTTCGCCCTTCTCCACCCGGATCCGGACGACCCGGACTGGCTGCGCCCCGTGCCGCCCGCGGTCGCGCTCGCCCGGCGCCTCGATCCCATCGAGCGCGACATCGCCGAACGCAGGCGGTTGTCACTGCGGCTCGCCGACGCCTTCGAGCCGTTCATGACGCTCGGCGTCCAGCCGGGCAGCAGCGCCCTGGCCATCACGGTGCTGGAGGGCAGTGGCCGGATCAACGCCGCCCTCGATCTGGCGACGGCGCAGTGCCGGTGCGAGATGCTCACCATCCAGCCCAGCGACGACCGCTTCTCCGAGCGCAGCCTCGCCAAGGGCCTGGAGCGCGACAAGCCGCTGACCGAGCGCGGGGTGCGCATCCGCACGCTCTACCAGCACACCGCGCGCTACAGCCCCCAGAAGCTCGCCTACGTCGCCCAACTGGCCGGCGGCAAGGCGGAGTACCGCACCATCGACGAGGTGGTGGAGCGCCTCATCGTCTGCGACGAGACCGTCGCGTTCATCCCCACCCGCGACGACCAGCAGGTCGCCCTGGAGATCCGCCACCCCGGGCTGGTCCGCTACCTGATCAAGGTCTTCGAGTTCATGTGGAGCCGGTCCGTCCCGCTGAGCGCCGGGGGCCGTTACGATCCCGCGCCCGGCGGAATCACGGACATCCAGTACTCCATCGCCAAGCTCCTCGTGGAGGGGCACGTCGACGAGGCCATCGCCCGCCGCCTGGGCATGAACGTCCGGACCTGCCGTGCCCACATAGCCAAGCTGGCCGCCACCCTCGGCAGCGGCAGCCGCGCCCAACTCGGCTACCTCATCGCCCAGTCGGGCATCCTGGAGCCGCGGGACCGGCCCTCGGGAGGCGAGTGCCCGGCGTGAGGGGCCCGGCCCGCCCGCCTCACCCGGCGCCCGGGGAGCCCCGCCCGGGAGGACGCCCGGGACGACCGGCGGCGGGGGCGGGG
>NZ_WYCT01000348.1 GCF_011008945.1 Streptomyces harenosi | reverse complement strand
GCGGGCGGTGCGGTCGCCGCCGGTACGCGCTCCGCGGGCGCCGGGGCCGCCGGCCGCGCGCCGTCCGCGCGGGCGGCGTCCCGCCGTGCCAGGAACCACCGCAGCAGCGGCCGTACGGCCTCGCCCGCCAGCAGCGCCAGCAGCAGGTAGACCGACAGGGCCAGCCACAGGAAGCCCGGCCAGGCGAGCACCCTCTGGAGGGTGAACGGGGCGCCGGTGCGCTCGGCGACCAGCGCGGCCACGGCCAGCGCCCAGCCGCCCGCGACCAGCACCGCGCCCGCGCGGCGCACGGCCCCCGGGCCCCGGGTCGTGTCGCGGAACAGGCGCCGCCACACGTACCAGTTGGCCGTCACCAGGACGGCGAGCACCAGCAGTGCGACGAGCGCGAAGACGACCACCATGCCGTCGTATCCCCTCCGTTGTGACGTCGGCGGGTCACCGGCGTCCAGCACGCCCGTGACGCTCACCCTCCATGGCGTCCATGGCGTCCGAGGGCGTCCATGGCGTCCGTGGCCTCTATGACGTGCGGCGCAGTGCGCGCAGTCCGCGCAACCCGATGACCCCGATGACCGTCCCCCATACGAAGGAGACGACGGCCAGCAGCAGATGGACCCAGAAGTAGGCCGTCGGGTCCCCGTCCTCGAACGCGAGCCCGCTGCTGTCCTTGATCAGGTTTTTGACGAAAGTGATCCAGATGACCCAGCTCCACACCCCGAAGGCGAGCAGGAACCAGGAGACGGGGCGGCTGAGCTTCATGCCTCCAGTATCGCGGCCGCGTGTCCGGTTCCGGCCCCGGGGTGGGGAGCGGGGCGGGACTTACCCGCTCACGGCAGGTACGTTCTCGGTCGTGCCCGCACCCAAGAAGGCCGCCAGGCGATCCCTGGCGCTCACCGCCGCCGTCCTGACCACCGCCACCGCCGCGCCGCTCGCGCTGACCGCCCCCGCCGCGTACGCGGCCCCGCGCCCCTCGGCCAGTCCCTCGGCGAGCCCGACGGCCACTCCCCCGGCGCAGATGTCCACCGTGGGCGGCGCCCGGCTCGGCCGGCCCGGGACGCAGGTCAATCTGGCGAGCGGTGTGCCGGTGCTGCCCAAGGACGTCACCGCCCGGTCGTGGATCGTGGCCGACGCCGAGTCCGGCGAGGTGCTCGCCGCGCACAACGCGCACTGGCGGCTGGCCCCGGCGAGCACGCTGAAGATGCTGTTCGCGGACACGCTGCTGCCGAAGTTCCCCAAGACCATGGAGCACAAGGTCACCCCCGCCGACCTCGCGGGTGTCGGGGCCGGCTCCAGCCTGGTCGGGATCAAGGAGAACGAGACGTACACCGTCCACGACCTGTGGCTCGGTGTGTTCCTGCGCTCGGGCAACGACGCCGTGCACGTGCTGTCCGCGATGAACCAGGGCGTGGCCAAGACCGTCCGGGACATGAACGCGCACGCCGAGGAGCTCCAGGCCCTCGACACCCAGGTGGTCAGCCCCGACGGCTACGACGCTCCGGAGCAGGTCTCCTCCGCGTACGACCTGACGCTGATCGCCCGCTCCGGGCTGCAGAAGAAGGACTTCCGCGAGTACTGCTCGACGGTCCGGGCGAAGTTCCCGGGCAGCACGACGAAGGACAAGAAGGGCAGGGCGGTCCGGGAGTCCTTCGAGATCCAGAACACCAACCGGCTGCTGACCGGCGACGCCGGCATGGACGTCTACCAGGGCATCGCCGGGGTGAAGAACGGCAACACCACCAACGCGGGCGCCACCTTCACCGGCGTCGCCGAGCGCGGCGGCAAGGTGCTGCTGGTCACCGTGATGAACCCGGAGAAGAAGGAGCACAACGAGGTCTACAAGGAGACCGCCCGCCTGTTCGACTGGGGGTTCAAGGCCGCCGGCAAGGTGGAACCGGTGGGCGAGCTGGTGCCCCCGAAGGGGGCGCGAACCGACGGGAAGCCGGGCGGCGGCTCCGGCGAGGCCGGCGGCACCGACGCGGGGACCGGCCGGGGCGTGGCGGGCGCCGAGGCGGTGGCGAGCGCCTCGGCCGCCTCGGGCACCGGCGGCATGGGGATCGCGCTGGCGGTCACCGGCGGGCTGCTGGCGCTGCTCGCGGGCGGCGCCTTCCTCGTCAACCGCCGCTGGCCGCTGCCGGATCTGGTGCGCCGCCGCCGGTGACCCCGCCGGTGCCCCGGGCCTCCTCCTCCTTGCCGCCGGTCGCCGTCCAGGCGGCGCAGAACAGCACCAGCTTCGAGGTGAAGTTGATCCACAGCAGCAGGGCGACGGGGACCCCGAACGCGCCGTACATGCTCTTCGCGGCCACGCCCTGCATATAGCCGCTGATCAGCAGTTTCAGCAGTTCGAAGCCGACCGCGCCGAGCAGCGCCGCCACCAGCAGGCGGCGGCGCGGCGGCTCGGCGCCGGGCAGCAGGGTCAGGACGTAGAGCAGGACCAGGAAGTCGGCGAGCACGGCGACGGCGAACGCGGCGACGTACAGCAGCACCCCGCCGAAGCCGCCGTCGGCCATGCCCAGCCGGCGGATGATCCAGCCGACCATCGCGGAGGCCACGGTGGAGATGGCGAGGGTGACCAGGAGCGCGCCGCCGAGTCCGACGAGGATGCCGGCGTCCTTGGCCCGGTGCAGCACCGGGTTCTCGTCCTCGTCGGGCAGCTCCCACACCGCGCGCAGGCAGCCCCGGGTCGAGTCGACCCACCCTATGCCGGTGAACAGCAGCAGGGCGCCGGCGATCAGGCCGACGGTGCCGGCGTTCTGCACCAGCCCCTCGATGTCGAGCTGGTCGGCGATGCCCGGCACCTGTTCGGCGATCTTGTCCTGGAGCTGCTCCTGCTGCCGGGTGCTGAGCGTGGCGGCGGCGATGGCGGCGGCCAGGGACAGCAGCGGGAAGAGCGCGACGAAACTGGTGAACGTCATCGCGGCGGCCAGCCGCGTCCACTTCACCCGTTCCAGCCGCTCGTAGGACCGCCAGGCGTGGGTGGCCATCAGCCGCGCCATCCAGGGCCCCACGACGGGGAGCCTTTTCAGCCAGTCCATGATCCGACGCCGCCCCCTGTCCGCTCCACCCGGCCCTTGCCCTCGAGCCGGGCATTCCGGTCGATCTGCTCGCTCCGCTCGGTCGGTCCGGGCCGCTCGGGCCGCCCGTCGCGGAAGACCAGTGTTCTAGTGCCCCAAAAACGCAGAAGGGTGGCCAGCACCATGCCGACGCCCGCCCCGGAGACGGTGTCGGCGCGCTGCGAGGTGAAGCCGAGGCCGTGGTGGCTCACGGCCAGGCACAGCAACTGGACGGCCGCCCCGGCGAGGTTCACCGCGACGAAGAGCGCGTACGGGCGCAGGCCCCGGACGCGGGCGTGCCGGTAGGTGCCCAGGGCGTTGCCCGCGTAGGCCACCGAGCAGCCCGCGACGAAGGACAGCGCCTTGGCGGTGAGCGGGTCGAGACCGGCGGGGCCGCGCAGGTACGTGAAGAGGCCGAGGTCGGCGGCGTAGGCCGCGAGCCCGGCCGCGGCGAACCCGGCCAGTTCCCGCCCGCGGCCTACCAATTGACCACCGCCAGGCCGTACATGGCCACCCACACCCCGCCGATGACGGCGAGGGCGCGGTCGCGCAGGACGACGTCCTCGGGTTCCCCGGCGGTGCCGCGGTCGGCGAAGACGGCGTAGCGCAGGACGGCGAGGATGAAGGCGACCATGGACAGTTGCCGCCAGGGCAGCACGCTGGTGTGCGGCACCCCGCCCTCCTCCAGCGCCCACAGGCAGTAGGCGAGGACGGCGACACCGGCGGCGAGCTGCCAGACGAAGCGCAGGTAGCCGGTGGTGTACTCGGTGAGCAGCGCGCGCGTGGCGCCCGCCTTCCCGGCCATCTGCACGGCCTCGGAGTAGCGCTTGGCGGAGACCATGAACAGCGCGCCGAACCCGGTGGTGATCAGGAACCAGCGGGAGAGCGGGATGCCGAGGGCGAGCCCGCCGACCACCGCCCGCATCAGGAAGCCCGTGGTGACGACGGCGAGGTCGACCACCAGAACGTGCTTGAGGCAGACGCAGTAGGCCAGTTGGAGGCCGGTGTAGGCCGCCAGCAGGGCGGCGACGGACGGGGTGCACAGCCAGGCCGCGGCGGCGGGCGCGAGGACCATGAGGGCGCCGCCGGTGGCGTAGGCGACGGGGATCGGGACCTGTCCGGCGGCGACGGGACGGTGCCGTTTGACCGGGTGGGCGCGGTCGGCGTCGGCGTCGCGGGCGTCGTTGACCAGGTAGACGGCGGCGGCGCACGTGGTGAACAGGGCGAAGACGAGCGCGAGGCGGGCCAGGGCGTGGAGCGAGAACAGCTCGCCGGCGGCGGCCGGGGCGGCGACGACGAGGACGTTCTTCACCCACTGCCGGGGACGCGCGGTCCTCAGCAGGCCGGTGAGCAGATTGCCGGTGCGGGGCGGCGCGGGCGGCGGCTCCTGGCGGGTGCGCTGCCGCAGGAGCGTGGTGTCAGTCACAACCGCCTCCCCGCATCCAGCGGGCGCCGAGCCGGGCCGTGAGCGCGCCGAGGGCCGCGCCCGCCGCGACGTCCGAGGGGTAGTGGACCCCCGCGACCAGCCGGGAGACGCACACCGCGGCGGCGAGCGGCGGTACGGCGTGCGCGCCGAGCGCCCCGAAGGCGACGGCCGCGGCGGTGGCCGAGGTGGCGTGCGAGCTGGGGAAGGAGTGCCGGCCCGCGGTGCTCACCAGCGGTTCCACGTGCGCGGGGCGCGGGCGGCGCACGACCCGTTTCACGCCCATGCTGACGAGGTGCGCGCCCGCCACGAGCGCGGTGCCGCGCAGCCAGGCGCCGCGCCGCGCGCCGTCCGCGGCGGCCCCCGCGAGGCCCGTCGCGACCCACAGCGCGCCGTGCTCCCCCGCCCAGGACAGCGCGCGTGCGGCACCGGCCACCCGCGGATCGCCACCGCACGCCCGGAGCGCCGTCACGATCCGGTGGTCCATGGCCGGGGCGCCGCTGCGGCCGTCCCGGTCGTCCCGGCCGCCCTCGTGCCCCTGGTGGTCTCCGGGACACGGCCGGGCCCGGTGATGCCGCCGGCCCTCGGGCCCCTGGTGGCTTTCGTGCCCCTGCCGGCCCTCGGGCCCCTGGTGGTGCTCGTGACCCTGGTGGCCCTCGTGATCCGGCCGGCTCTGGTGATCCTGCTGACCCTCGTGATCCTGGTGGTCCATGTGGACTCACTGTTCACCCCGGCCGCGCGGGAACTCCGGAAAAACTCCGGCAATATTGAGCGACATCCCATTAATCACCCATTTCGGGTAGAGACTTGATGTTTCGTGGCCAATCGGAGCACGGGTGACGATACGGTCACCGCCATGTCTGCCGACACCACCGTCTCCGTCACCGGGTGGGGCCGCACCGCCCCCACCGCCGCCCGGCTGATCCGCCCCGCGACCTACGAGGAGGCCGCTGCGGCGGTCCGGGAGTGCGGGGCCCGCGGCGGCATCCCCCGGGGCCTGGGGCGGGCGTACGGGGACGCGGCGCAGAACGCGGGCGGTGCCGTGTTCGACATGACGGGCCTGGACCGCATCCACGCGATCGACGCCGACGGGGGCACCGTGCTCTGCGACGCGGGCGTCTCCCTGCACCGCCTGATGGAGGTGCTGCTGCCGCTGGGCTGGTTCGTGCCGGTGACGCCCGGCACCCGCTACGTCACGGTCGGCGGCGCGATCGGCGCGGACATCCACGGCAAGAACCACCACGTCAGCGGCTCCTTCTCCCGGCACGTCCTGGCCTTCGAGCTGCTCACCGCCGACGGCGGCATCCACACCGTGACGCCCGGCACCCCCCTGTTCGACGCGACCACGGGCGGCATGGGCCTGACCGGCGTGATCCTCACCGCGACGGTGCGCCTGCAACCGGTCGAGACCGCGCTGATGACGGTCGACACCGAACGCGCGACGGACCTCGACGACCTGATGGCCCGCCTCACCGCCACCGACCACCGCTACCGCTACTCGGTCGCCTGGATCGACCTGCTCGCCCGCGGCGCCGCCACCGGCCGCGCGGTCCTCACCCGCGGCGACCACGCCCCGCTGGACGCGCTGCCGAGGGGCGCCCGCGCCCGGCGGGACCCGCTGGCCTTCCGCGCCCCCCGCTTCCCGGCCGCCCCCGCCTCGCTGCCCGAGGGCCTGCTGAGCCGCACCACCGTGGGCCTGTTCAACGAGGTCTGGTACCGCAAGGCGCCCCGCGCCCAGAAGGGCCGGCTCCAGCGGATCGCGAGCTTCTTCCACCCGCTGGACGGCGTCCCGCACTGGAACCGGATCTACGGCCGCGGCGGCTTCGTGCAGTACCAGTTCGTCGTGGGCTACGGCCGGGAGGACACCCTGCGCCGGATCGTGCGGCGCATCTCCGAGCACCGCTGCCCGTCCTTCCTGGCCGTCCTCAAACGGTTCGGGGAGGCCGACCCGGGCTGGCTCTCCTTCCCGGTGCCCGGCTGGACGCTCGCCCTGGACATCCCCGCCGGGCTGCCCGGCCTCGGCGCCTTCCTGGACGAGCTGGACGAGGAGGTCGCCGCCGCCGGCGGGCGGGTGTACCTCGCCAAGGACTCCCGGCTGCGGCCCGACCTGCTCGCCGCGATGTACCCGCGCCTGGACGACTTCCGCGCCCTGCGCGCCGAGCTCGACCCGCGCGGGGTGTTCACCTCGGACCTGTCCCGCCGCCTCACCCTCTAGGAGCCGCCGTGAAGGACGCCTTCGGCATCCCCCAGTCCCTGCTCGTCCTCGGCGGTACGTCCGAGATCGCGCTGGCCACCGCCCGCCGCCTCGTCGCCCGCCGCACCCGCACGGTCTGGCTGGCCGGGCGCCCCTCGCCCGCCCTGGAACAGGCCGCGGCCGGTCTGCGCGCCCTGGGCGCGGAGGTCCGCACCGTCGCCTTCGACGCGCTCGACCCCGAGTCCCACGAGGCGGTCCTCGGCAAGGTCTTCGCCGAGGGCGACATCGATCTGGTCCTGCTCGCCTTCGGCATCCTCGGCGACCAGGCCCACGACGAGCGCGAACCGGTCAGCGCCGTGCGGGTCGCGCAGACCAACTACACCGGCGCGGTCTCCGCGGGCCTGGTGAGCGCCGCCGCGCTCCAGGCCCAGGGTCACGGCTCCCTGGTCGTGCTCTCCTCCGTCGCCGGGGAGCGGGCCCGCCGCGCCAACTTCATCTACGGCTCCAGCAAGGCCGGCCTGGACGCCTTCGCGCAGGGGCTGGGCGACGCGCTGCACGGCACGGGCGTGCACGTGATGGTGGTCCGCCCCGGGTTCGTGCGGTCGAGGATGACCGCCGGGCTGGAGGAGGCGCCGCTGGCCACCACCCCGGAGGCGGTCGCCACCGCGATCGAGCTGGGGCTGCGGCGCCGCTCGGAGACGGTGTGGGTGCCCGGCGCCCTGCGCCTGGTGATGTCGGCCGTACGGCATCTGCCGCGGGCGGTCTTCCGGCGGCTGCCCCTGTGAGGGCCCTCCGGCCGGGCGTACCGTCGCGGGGCGGGCGGGGCGGGGG
>NZ_WYCT01000347.1 GCF_011008945.1 Streptomyces harenosi | reverse complement strand
GGCGGCAGCGGCGGGCGGGGCCGGGCCTCAGCCGAGGCCCTGCGACCCCAGCCACTCCTTGGCCACGTCCAGCGGGTCCTGCTTCTCGCTCTGGACCCGCGCGTCCAGCTCGCGCAGCGTGGCCGTGTCCAGCTTGCGGGAGACGGCGTCGAGGGCCTCGATCCCTTCCTTCGGCAGGCTGCCCTCGCGGACCAGCGGCTGCACGTTCTGGAAGCCGAAGAGGTTCTCCGGGTCCTTCAGGACGACGAACTTCTCCTTGGTGATGGCCGGGTCGGTGGTGAAGACGTCCGCGGCCTGCACGGTGTTCTTCCGCAGCGCCGCCAGCGTCAGCGGGCCGCCCGCGTCCAGCGCCTTGAACGACTTGAACTCCACGCCGTAGACGCTCTTCAGGCCCTTCAGCCCCTGGTGCCGGGCCTGGAACTCCGGAGAGCCGCCGATGACCAGGTCCCCGGCGATGTCCCGGAGGTCGCCGATGGAGGACCGGGCGGTGAGCCCGTGCTTCGCGGCGGTGGCCGCGTTGACGGTGACGGAGTCCTTGTTCTGCGCGGGCGACGGCTCCAGCAGCGTCAGCTTCGCGTCCAGCTTCGCCTCGATGGCCTTGGTGGTCTCCTCGACCGTCTTCGGCGCGGCCTTCGCGTCGAGGTAGGCCAGCAGCGCCCCGTTGTACTCCGGCAGCACGGTGACGGAGCCGTTCTTCAGCAGGCCGTACGTCGTCTCGCGGCTGCCGATGTTGTGCTTGTACTCGACCTTGAGGCCCTTGGCCTTGAGGGCCTCGCCGTAGATGTCGGCGAGCAGCGTGCTCTCGGCGAAGTTGTTCGAGCCGACGACGACGGTCCCGGCCTCCGCCTCCTCACCCGCCAGCGGGTCGTCGGAGGTGCCGCCGGACGAACAGCCCGCGAGCAGTGCCGCGACGGCGGCGAGCGCGGCGGCCGCCGCCCCGGTGTGCCTCGTAGTGGATCTGCTGTGCTTCGCGGTTGACGTCATCCACCGATCCAATCCAGCCCCCGGCCGATCAGTCAACACCGGCCGGGTCACTTCTCACCGGACGAGACTCCCGGCCGGGCGGGGCGGGACACGGGACCCGCGCGCGGGACCTGACGTTCCGTCAGTGCCTGCGCACGCCCGGGGACACCACCAGCCGCCCCACCGCCCAGAACACCGCGAGGGTGACCAGTGCCAGCACCGCCACCAGGGTGGCGCCGCCGACCACCTTCTCGTAGTCGCGCTGGTAGAGCCCGTCGACGATGTACCGCCCCAGTCCGCCGAGGCTGACGTAGGCGGCGATGGTGGCGGTGGAGACGATCTGGACGGCCGCCGAGCGCAGGCCGCTGAGGATCAGCGGCAGCGCCACCGGCATCTCCACCTGGAACAGGATCCGCGTCTCGCGCATGCCCATCCCCCGGGCCGCGTCCACCGGGGACGGATCGACCGAGCGCACGGCCTCGTAGGTGGTCACCAGGATCGGCGGGACGGCGAGGACGACCAGCGGGATCATCACGGGCACCAGGCCGATGCCGAGCAGGACGGCCATCAGGACCAGCAGCCCGAAGCTGGGCAGCGCGCGGGCGGCGGTGGCGAGGAGGGCCAGGGCGTTGCCGCCGCGGCCGGTGTGCCCGGTCACCAGGCCGACGGGCAGCCCGATCGCCGCCGCGAGGGCCAGCGCCAGCAGCGAGTACTGCACATGCTCCAGCAGGCGGTGCGGGATGCCGTCGTAGCCGTGCCAGTGGGCGCTGTCGCCGAAGAAGTCGCTGACGAAGCCGAGCACGTTCACCGGGTCGCCTCCCGCGGCCGGGCCGGCTCCGGCCCGGCCGCCTGCCGGGGCCGCCGGCGGCCGGCGGCCGGCATCCACGGCGTCAGCAGGACGCGCGCCAGCACCAGCAGGGCGTCGCACAGGATCGCCAGGACGGCGGTGGTGAGCACGGAGTTCACCGCAAGCACCGGCCGGTCGTACTTCTGCGCCGCCGCGAGCAGGTTGCCGAGGGCGCCCTGGTTGCCGATCAGGGCGCCGACGCTGACCAGGGAGATGCTGGAGACCGTGGCCACCCGCAGCCCGGCGACGATCGCGGGCACGGCGATCGGCAACTGCACCTGGAGATAGCGCCGTACCGGGCCGAAGCCCATGGCGGTGGCGGCGGCCAGCGTCTCCTCGGGCACCGACCGCACCCCGTCGACGATCGCCGGGACGAGCACCACCAGGCTGTAGACGGCCAGCGGGATCATCACCCTCAGCTCGGTCTGGCCGGTGTAGTCGATGAGGACGACGAAGAAGGCCAGCGACGGGATGGCGTACAGCACGGTCGTCACCGCCAGCACCGGCGGGTAGAGCCGGCGCAGCCGGACGCAGAGCTGGGCCAGGGGCAGGGCGAGCAGCAGCCCGGCCAGGACCGGCAGCAGCGCCTCGCGCAGATGCAGCCCGATCAGGCCGGGGTAGCTGTGCTGGAGGTCGCTGGGGATGTCGAAGAAGCCGCCGAGCGCGCCGTTCACCGGGCCACCTCGCCGGCCGCGCGTTCCCCGGCGTGGGCGCCGCGGATCGCCTCGCCGATCGTCTGCTGGGAGACCACTCCGGTCACCCGGCCGCCGGAGTCCACGGCGACCGCCCAGCCGGTCGGCGACAGCACCGCGCAGTCCAGGGCGGCCCGCAGCGAGTCGGTGCCGGGCACGAAGGGCCGCCCGTACGGCAGCAGCCGCCCCGGGTCGGCGCCCCCGGCGGCCAGGTCCTGCGGCCGGCTCCAGCCCAGCGGGCGGCCCTGGGCGTCGGTGACCAGGAGGTAGGGGGCGCCGAAGCCGCCGGTCCGTTCGGCGGTGGCGCCGGCCCGCACCACCGGATCGGTGGTCAGTTCCAGGCCGTCGGAGGGGAAGAAGGACAGCCGCCGGATGCCGCGGTCGGCGCCGAGGAAGTCCTCGACGAAGGAGTCGGCCGGATCGGACAGCAGCTCGGCGGGCGGCGCGAACTGGGCGAGCCGGCCGCCGGTGCGCAGCACGGCGACCCTGGTGCCGAGTTTGATCGCCTCGTCGATGTCGTGCGTGACGAACACGATGGTCTTGCCCAGCTCGTCCTGGATGCGCAGGAGTTCGTCCTGCAGCCCCTTGCGCACCACGGGGTCGACGGCCGAGAACGGCTCGTCCATGAGCAGGACCGGCGGATCGGCGGCCAGCGCCCGCGCCACGCCGACGCGCTGCTGCTGGCCGCCGGAGAGCTGGTAGGGGTAGCGCCCGGCGAGGGAGGCGTCGAGTCCGACGCGTTCCATCAGCTCCGCCGCCCGCTCCCGGGCCCTGCGCTTGCCCCAGCCGAGCATGCGGGGCACGGTGGCGATGTTGTCGAGGATCGTGCGGTGCTGGAAGAGCCCGGCGTTCTGGATGACGTATCCCATGGACCGGCGCAGCGCGGTGACCGGCCGGCGCCGGATGTCCGCGCCGTCGAGGTAGATGGCACCCTCGCTGGGCTCCACCATTCTGTTGATCATCCGCAGGGTCGTGGTCTTGCCGCAGCCGGACGGTCCGACGAGGACGGTGATCGCACGGTCGGGTATCTCCAGACAGAGCCGGTCGACCGCCACCGTGCCGTCCGGGTAGCGCTTGGTGACTTCCTCGATCCGTATCACAACGCCAAGTACCCTTCGGGTGGCTCGGGGCCCGCGCTCCCGGCCGGCGTCGGCGGGCCGTTGGGGGGAGAGTGTAGACGCCGTGCCCGCGGCCCCCTCGCACACGACACGGCCCCCGCCGGACCAGGGCGGGGGCCTGCGCGCGACGCGCCGGGGACGGCGGTCCGGGATCAGCCCTCTTCCGGCGCCAGCCGCAGGGCGATGCTGTTGATGCAGTACCGCTGGTCGGTCGGGGTCGGGTAGCCCTCTCCCTCGAAGACGTGCCCCAGGTGCGATCCGCACCGTGCGCACCGGACCTCGGTGCGCACCATCCCGTGGGAGCGGTCCTCGACCAGCTCCACCGCGTCGGTGTCCTTCGGGTCGTAGAAGGACGGCCACCCGCAGTGGGAGGCGAACTTCGTCTCCGAGGTGAACAGCTCGGCGCCGCAGGCCCGGCAGGAGTAGACGCCCTTCGTCCTGGTGTCGGTGTACTCACCGGTGAAGGCGGGCTCCGTGGCGGCCTGGCGCAGCACCGCGTACTCGGCCGGGGACAGTTCCGCGCGCCACTGCTCGTCCGGCTTCTCGACGTCGTACGGCACGATTGCTCAGCCCCTCACTTCGGCAGACGGTCCAGGATGCGCGGGCCGAGGTCCGTGACGTCGCCCGCGCCCATGGTGAGAACGAGATCACCGGGCTTGGCCATTCCCGCGATGACCTCGGGCACCTCCGCCTTGTCGTGCAGCGGCGTGACGTCGGCGCCCGCCGACCGGGCCGCCTCGATGATCAGGTCGCTGGTGACACCGGGGATCGGGTCCTCGCGGGCCGGGTAGATGTCGAGGACGACCGAGGCGTCCGCCAGGGCGAGCGCCTGGCCCATCTCCTTGCCGAGCTCCTGCGTGCGGGAGAACAGGTGGGGCTGGAAGACGACCAGGATGCGCGCGTCGCCGGCGGCGCCGCGCATCGCCTCCAGGTCCGCCGTCATCTCCGTCGGGTGGTGGGCGTAGGAGTCGATCACCTGGACGCCGGCCGCCTCGCCCTTGAGCTGCAGGCGCCGCTTGACGCCCGTGTAGGCGGCCAGCGCGGGGGCCAGCTCCGCGGCCGGGATACCGAGCGCCGCGCCCGCCGCCAGGGCGGCCACCGCGTTGTGCGCGTAGTGGCGGCCGGGGACGGAGACGGTGAAGGTGAGCTCGGTGCCGTCCAGCACCACCGTCACCTCGCTCTTGAGGCCCTGCGGCACCACGGACAGGATCCGCACGTCGGCGTCGGCCGCCTCGCCGTACGTCACCGTCCTGACCGACCCGGCCAGCCGCCGCGTCAGCTCGCGCGCGCCCTCGTGGTCCGCCGCGATCACCAGCGTGCCGCCGGGGACGATCTTCCCGGCGAACGTCTCGAAGGACTCGTAGATCTCGTCCATCGACGCGTAGTTGGCGTGGTGGTCGAGCTCGACGTTCAGGACGATGGCGACCTCGGGGGCGTACCTGTGGAAGCTGCGGTCGCTCTCGTCCGCCTCGGCGACGAAGATCTCGCCCTCGCCGTGCAGCGCGTTGGAGCCGGGGGCGTCCAGGTCGCCGCCGATGGCGTAGGACGGCTTCAGGCCGAGCTCGGACAGCGCCACCGCCAGCATGGAGGTGGTCGTGGTCTTGCCGTGCGTGCCGGCCACCGCGATCGGGCGCAGGCCGGTCATCAGGGCGGCCAGCGCGTCGGAGCGGTGCACGACCGGGATGCCCAGCTCGGCGGCGCGCACCAGCTCGGGGTTGTCCGGCCGGATCGCCGAGGAGACGACCACGCAGCTCGCGTCGTCGGCGAGGTGCCCGGCCGCGTGCCCGATGTGCACGGTGACGCCGAGCGCGCGCAGCGCCGCGGCGGTCGCGGAGTCCTTGGCGTCGCTGCCGGCCACCCGGGCGCCGCGCTGCGCGAGGATCTTCGCGATGCCCGACATCCCGGCGCCGCCGATGCCGATGAAGTGCGGTCGGTCCATGGCGGTAGGAAGGCCGGGTGCCATGCGCGTTTCTCCCCAGTGGTGCGAGTGGTACGACAGGTGGTGCGTCATGCCGTACCGGGGGCGGTACGGCGGCCCGCGCCGTGCGGCGGCGGGCGCGCTCCCGGCGCGGGAGCGCGGCCCCAGCCTATGCCTTGCTGTGGGAGAACAGCTTCAGCACCGGCACCCCGACCTTGTGCCGGGCCCGGGAGGCCCAGTCGCGGTGGAAGAACTCCTCCACGTAGTGCGGGTCGGTCAGGACGATCACCTCGTCGGCGCGGACCTCCTCGACCAGGGACTTCAGCTCGTCCAGCGGGTGGTCCTCGATCAGGCGGCCCTCCGCCCGGCTGCCCGCCGAGCGCAGGGCGGTCAGGGACACCTCCAGGGCCCTCTGCCCCATGGTCAGCGCCTCCTCGCCCTCGGGCGTCTCGCCCTCGCGGACGGCCTCGTCGAGCTCGCCGAGCGCGATGTCGTCGATGGCCCGCAGCAGCCGGTCGGCCTGCTCGCCGCGCGGCTGGAGCAGCACGTGGAAGGAGACCGGTTCGTCCCCGTGCAAGGTGGTGACGAACTCCACGTCGGCGGACGTCAGGGCCTTCTCGATCATCAACACGCTTGTGAACACCAGGCGCCCCTTTTCCTCGAGGGCCCGCGGGCCCGCCCGCAGGGCCGTGGCGGGCCCTGCGGAAACCATCCTGCCCCGTGATCGCACGGGTACTGCCGGAGTCAGTGTGCCCTCCGGAGATTAAACGGAACGAAAGATTCCGCTGATTACCTGACCGGTGGCGGTACGGATCGAACACCCGCCCGGGGGGCCCGGACGGACAACTTCGGACGCATCCCGGCCAATCCGGCCGACACCGGCCACCCCGGCTCAGACCTGCCGGTAACGGCTGAAGAGGAAACCTTCCTCCTCCAGCAGGGAGACCAACTGGAAGCGACGCGGCACCGCCACCGGCGGCCCTCCGGCGATGCGCTGCGCGTCCCCCGCGGTCAGCATCGGGGAGACGGTCAGGCACAGCTCGTCCAGGACGCCCGCCGCGGTGAGCTGGCCCAGCAGCCGGGGGCCGCCCTCGGTCAGCAGCCGGGTGTGGCCGAGGCCGGCCAGGGCCCGGACGGCCCGGGCGGGGTCCACCCCGGCACCGTCCCCGGCGATCACCACCCGGGCGCCCGCCTTCTCCGCCGCGGCGATCCGGTCCGGGGCCGCCGCGGCGCCCGTCAGGATCAGCGTGGGCACCAGGGGGGAGGTGAACAGGGGCAGCGAGAAGTCCAGCTCCAGTCCGGCGCTGACCACCGCGATCGCGGGCGCCGGCCCCTGCCCGGCCGCCTCCCGCAGCGCGGCGAACTCGGCCCGCGCGCGTGCCGGGCGGTACCCCTCCCGCCGCACCGTCTCCGCGCCGACGACCACCACGTCCGCCAGCGCCCGCAGCGTGCCGAAGATCCGCATGTCGGCCGCGCTGGAGATGGGCTGGGAACGGCCGTCGTGCTGGGCCGCCCCGTCGAGCGTGGAGACCATGTTGGCCCGCAGCCACACCCCCGCCCCGCCCGCGTCCCGCTCCGGGTAGGCGTAGGCGGAGGCCAGCTCCGCCAGGCTCCACTCGCGGTCGGCCCCGTCCGCGCCGGGGGCGGGGCCGGGACCGGCTTCTGCTGTCTGGTAGGTCACAGGGAACAGGCGTCGCATGCCGTGCAGTGTTCCACGGCACCCCGATCCCATCCCTGCCCCGCCGCCCCCGGCACCCGGCGGACCTGCGGACAGGCCCGGTCCCGGGGCACCCGGCCTGTCGCTTATACACATCTCCGAGCCCACGAGACACTCGCTAAAATCGTATGCCGTCTTCTGCTTGAAAAAAAAAAAAGAAGACACAGCAGCAGGCAATTGATTTGCAGCGCGAGCAGTGGAATACGGTGATGAATAATCTCAAGCCGTATGCAGAAGTCGGATTGCC
>NZ_WYCT01000346.1 GCF_011008945.1 Streptomyces harenosi | reverse complement strand
GGGGCGGGCGGCTCCGAGAGGGTCCGGGCGATGAGCCCGAGCTGCTCCCTCAGCAGCGCCACGTCGGACACCGCCGACCGGTGCTCGGCCAGCGCGGCGGGGTCCGCGCGGGCCCCGGGCGGCAGCGGCTCCCCCGTGATCGCGGCCATCAGCGGATCGGTCCCGCCACCGCCGGGGCGTCTCCGCCCGTCCTTCCCGCGGCCGTCCCGCCCGTCGTGCCCGTCCCGCCCTTCGTGTCCGGGGCGCCCTTCGTGTCCGGGGCGCCCGTCGTCCGCGGCACGTCCGTCGTGTCCGGCGGCCATGTCACACCACCTCGTCCTCGTGCAGGCGGGCGCGCAGGGCCCGTACCGCCGTGTGCAGCCTGCTCTTGACCGTGCCCTCGGGGACGCCGAGCTGCTCGGCGATGTCGCGCACCGGCAGGTCGGCGTAGAAGCGCAGGACGACGACCTGGCGCTGGGCGTCGGGCAGGTGGTCCAGGCCGCGGGCGACGGCCAGGGAGAGCAGGCTGGTGTCCTCCCCCGAGGGGTGTTCCGCCTGGCGCAGCGCGGCCAGGCGCTCCCCGATCCGCTCCTGGCGGCGCTTGGCCCGGTGCCAGTCCATGGCCAGGTTGGAGGCGACCACCGCCGCCCACGCCGAGACGTCGCGCGGTGCCTCCCGTCCGCTCGCGGCCCGCTCCAGCAGCCGCAGGCGGACCTGCTGTACCCCGTCCGGCAGGTCCGCCTGCGGCACCCCGCCGAGCGCGAGCACCGCCCGCACCCGGCGTTCCTGCGCCGCGTCCAGGGGGTCGTCCCCGGCGTCCCCCCGGGCGCGGCGGAGCTTTCCGCGCAGCACAGCCGTCCCTCCCCTCGCCGCGTTTCCCCTAGGACGCCGCAAGGGGCGGAAACGTTCGGCCCGGGTGGGGAACGCCACGGGAGGCGTACGTCACATCACCGTGTGGGCCGGTGGGCCCCGGGCAGGCGCGCGGCAGCACAGCTTGCGGCGCGGCGCCCGGTACGGCTGAATATCTGCAGCTCAGCCGGGGTGACGCCCCAAGTTCCGCAACCGCTCGGCGGCGCGCCGCGTCCCACGTGCCGGGCACCCCCGGCAAAGAAGTGGACAGCCGGGCCGGGCCGGGCCGCATGATGGAAAGGGCCTCGGCCCGGCAACAGCCACATACAGGACACGTAAGAGGAGTCACCGTGAGGGTCGGAATCGTCGGAGCCACCGGTCAGGTCGGCACGGTCATGCGCAGGATTCTCACGGAGCGGAACTTCCCGGTCACCGAGCTGCGCCTGTTCGCCTCCGCCCGGTCCGCGGGCAAGGACCTCGACGGTGTGACGGTGGAGGACGCGGCGACCGCGGACTACACCGGCCTGGACATCGTGCTCTTCTCGGCGGGCGGCGCCACCTCCAAGGCGCTGGCCGAGAAGGTCGCCGCGCAGGGCGCCGTCGTCATCGACAACTCCTCCGCCTGGCGCCGGGACCCGGAGGTGCCCCTGGTGGTGTCCGAGGTGAACCCGCACGCGATCGCTGACCGCCCCAAGGGCATCATCGCCAACCCGAACTGCACCACGATGGCCGCGATGCCGGTGCTCAGGCCGCTGCACGCCGAGGCGGGCCTCGAAGCCCTCGTCGTCGCCACCTACCAGGCCGTCTCCGGCTCCGGCCTGGCCGGCGTGGACGAGCTGTTCGACCAGGTGCGCAAGGTCGGTGACGACGCGCCCAAGCTGACCCACGACGGGGCGGCGGCGAACTACCCCGAGCCGCAGAAGTACGTGGCGCCGATCGCGTACAACGTGCTGCCGCTGGCCGGTTCGATCGTCGACGACGGCCTGGACGAGACCGACGAGGAGCAGAAGCTCCGCAACGAGTCCCGCAAGATCCTGGAGATCCCCGACCTGAAGGTCTCCGGCACCTGTGTGCGCGTGCCCGTCTTCACCGGCCACTCCCTCCAGGTCAACGCCCGCTTCGCCCGTCCGATCAGCGTGGCGCGCGCCAAGGAGCTGCTGGCCGGCGCCCCCGGCGTGGCCCTCACCGACGTGCCGACCCCGCTCCAGGCGGCCGGCCAGGACCCGTCGTACGTCGGCCGCATCCGCCGGGACGAGACCGTCGAGCACGGCCTCGCCCTGTTCATCTCCAACGACAACCTGCGCAAGGGCGCGGCCCTGAACGCCGTGCAGATCGCGGAGCTGGTGGCGGCGGAGCTGTCCGCCGCGTAGCCCCCGCACCGCGGGGCGGTCACCGGCCGCCCCGCCTCCCGCGTCGCGGAGGGCGCGGCCGTCCTGCGGCGGCCGCGCCCTCCGCCTTCGTTCACAGGCCGGGCGCCGACTCCAGGGTGACGTCCGCGGAGAAGACGCGCCGGCCGCTCTGTTCGAGGGTCACCAGCACCCGTCTGCGGCCCTGCTCGTCGGAGGGCAGCGAGTCGGTCCAGACCCAGCAGGGCTCGTCGAACTCCGTGTACCGGACGAACTCGGCGTCCATGGCGACGACGGTCGACGGCCGCGCGCTCATGGTGTGGGCGGCCTGGCGCGCGGCCTCCAGCAGGAGCATGCCCGGCGCGTGGTCGACGGGGTGGTCGAAGAGCACGGGGTGGGTGAGGTCCACCCGGAGCTGCCACCGGCCCGGCGTGCCGGTCGGGGAGAGCACCACGTCCTCCTCCCTGACCCGTGCCACCTGCTCCGGCGCGACGGCGGGTCCGGGTGTCAGGGCCCGCTCCCGGGCCAGGTCGACGTCGGCGCACCGGCCCCGCAGCCTCTGGTACACCGCGCGCGGCTGGTTGTTGAAGCGGGTGGTGGCGGTGCCCAGCCGCTGTCCGTTGAGCGTGATGCCGACCGCCATGGTCAGCCCGGCCAGCCGGGTGCCCCGCCGCACGATGTCCGAGCAGGCGACGCGCAGTTCGAGTTCGGCGGGGGCCGTGGTGGCCACCAGGGCGCCCGCGTTCAGCGCGAAGCGCAGGTGTTCCCACGCCTGCTGGTGGCCGAAGGGCACGCCGTAGGCGACGTGGGACAGCAGGGGCACGGACTGGCGCACGGTCTCGCAGAGCAGCAGCGGGTCGTAGAGCCCGTGCGCCGGGTGGTAGAAGGCGTGCTCGTTCGGCCAGTGCGCCGTGACGGCGTAGGTGTCCGCGCCGAGCGCCCGCCAGGTGGACAGCAGGACCTCGGCGCCGTTCCGCTTGTGCACATGGCTCTGGTGCACGGCCAGCGCCGGTGTGCGGACCTCCAGGCTCCGCGACTCCCGCACAGATCCCTGCTGGAACACTGCAGACATGTTGATCTCCCCCCAAGAGCTCCACCAAGTGCCCACAACATAAAGAGCGTTCTTTTTTTGATGGGCAAAGGACGAGTAAAGAGTCTCTCTAGTGTTCCTCAAGCGGGAGGGGAGCGTTCCGGATCGGCGGTGCTGTCGGGGTTGCCAGAGACCGCCGGGCCATCGATAACATAAGGATCGTTCTACTTTGGAGGGGCTAATCGATGGCGGGCGGCGTGAAACAGGAGCGTGCGGTACAGACCCGGGAGTCGCTGCTGCGCGCGGCCGCGGAAGTCTTCGACGAGTTCGGGTACTCCGGCGCGAGCATCAACCGCATCCTGAAGCGCGCGGGGCTCACCGCGGGGGCCCTCTACTTCCACTTCGATTCCAAGGAGGACCTGGCGCGGGCGGTGATGAACAGCCAGCCCGAGACCATCGTCCCCTGGCTGGACTCCCGGGGCCTGCAGCGCCTGGTGGACCTCACGCTGAACTGGGCCCGCCGGCTCCAGGTGGACCCGCTGCTGCGGGCGGGCGTCCGGCTCACCAACGAGCAGACCTCGTTCGGCCTGCAGGACGCCAGCCCCTACGAGCAGTGGGTGGAGATCATGGCCGAGTGCCTGCGGGACGCGCACGAGCGCGGCGAGCTCCAGGCCGGGGTGGAACCGGGTGAGGTGGCCACCTTCGTGGTCGAGGCGTGTACCGGCATGCAGATGTTCTCGGCCGTCGTCAGCGGCCGGAAGGACCTGATGGAGCGGGTCACGAGGATGTGGCGCCTGCTCCTGCCCGGCATCGCGGTGCCGGCCATCGTGGCCCGGACCGAACTGGGCGCGGAGCGCGCGCACACCCCGCCGGCCTGAGACCCGGCGCCCGCGGGCCCGTCCCGGCCGCCTCACGGCGGTCCCGGCCGTGCCGAAAAGGTCCTCCCCGCAGCACAACCCACGCGGTGGGCGGGACGTCGTACGACTCGACGTCCGCCGACGCCGTCCCGCCGGCGTGGTCGTCCGTTCCGCCGCGATGGCGCGGCGTCACGACGGATTCCCTTTCCGCCCGGCCCGGCCGCCGCTGTCCCCGGCCGGTCCGCACGCTCACGGAGGATTGATGTCCCACGGTCTCGCACGGCTGCGGCTGGCCGCGCTCAACATCGACGGCGTCCTGCTGAACGACACGTTCAGTCCGGTGATCCATCACTTCGTGGTGAGCCGCAACGGCCGGTACACGGCCGAGCTGGAGCGTTCCGTCTTCTCCCAGCCGCAGCACATCGCCGGGGAGAACATGGCCCGGGCGGTCGCCGGCGGCCTCACCGGCCCGGAAGCGCTCGCGGCGTACTTCGCGGAGCGCGACGCCTACGTCGCCCGCCATCCCGTCACCGTGACACCGGGCGCGATCGCGCTGGTGCGGCGGCTGCGGGCGCTGGGGCTGCGCACGGTCTGCTACGGCGGGCTGCCCGCCGACCACTTCGAGCGCTTCCTCGGCGACCACGCCGACCTGTTCGACGGCCCCGGCTATGTCTGCACCAACGACTTCCGGCCCGGTCTCCACGAGATCGTCACCGAGGTCTTCGGCCTCCGCTACGACCAGGCCGTGTTCGTCGACGACGTCGCCCGGGTCGCCGAGAGCGCCCGCGAGCTGGGGGTGGGCTTCATCGGCCACCCCACCGACTTCGTCCACAGCTTCCAGCCGCGCCTGATGCGGGAGGCGGGCGTGCGGCACCTGGTCGGCTCGCTGGACGAGATCGACGAGACGCTGCTGCGGACCGTGGACGCGGAGCTGGCCGACGGCACGCTCTGGGAGCGCGCCGCGGACACGAGAGAGGTCGCGGGGCGATGAGCGGGCGGGAGATGAGCGGGCCGGAGCGGATGCTGAGCGGCAGAGTGGCGATGATCACCGGTGCCTCCAGCGGCATCGGCGCGGCCGCGGCCCGGCTGTTCGCCGCGCAGGGCGCGGCGGTCGTCCTGATGGCCCGGCGCGAGGAGCGGCTGCGCGACCTGGCCGCCGAGCTCACCGCGTCCGGCGCGCGGGCCCTGGCGGTTGCCGGCGACGTCGCCGTGGAGGCCGACGCGGCACGCGCCGTCGAGGCCGCCGTCACCGGGTTCGGCGGGCTCGACTGCGCGTTCAACAACGCCGGTTACGCCACGGCGGGCACCCCGCTGCACGAGCTGGACCCCGACGTCTACGAGCGCACCATGGACGTCAACGTGCGCGGCGTGTGGAACTGCATGCGGCACCAGATACCCGCGATGCTGCGGCGGGGCGGCGGCTCCATCGTGAACACCTCCAGCGTGGCCGGGACGCGGGCCACCGGCGCCTCGGCCGCCTACGTCGCCGCCAAGCACGCCGTCATCGGGCTGACCCGGGCCGCCGCGGCCGAGTACGGGGAGCGGGGGGTGCGGGTCAACGCCCTGGTCGTGGGCAGCACCCGTACGGAGATGATGGAGCAGGTGCTGCGGACGGCTCCGGAGCTGGAGGACCGTTTCGCGGCGGACGCCATCCAGAAGCGGATGGCCGCGCCCGTCGAGGTGGCGCGGGCCGCGGCCTGGCTGTGCGGCGACGGGTCCTCGTTCGTGACCGGCGCGGCGGTGCCGGTGGACGGGGGCGCGACCGCCACCTGAGCGCCTTTCGCGCCGGCCTCCCGTGATCGGGAGCGACTTGGGGCAGTCGGCGGCGACAGGACGGGCGGGCGCTGGTGAGCTGGCGGCACATCCGTTGCCACCCGACACCGAGGAGTCCGCCATGCCCCGTACCGACACCGGCCGCCCCCCGGCGCTCCGCCCGCCCGCGCCCCGTCCGCCCGTGTCCCGCGCCCCGCGCAGACCCGGCGGCCGGGGCCTGGTCGCACTCGGCCTGAGCGCGTTCGTGGTGGGTACCGCGGAGTTCGTCGTGGTGGGGATTCTGGACCGGATCGCCGCCGGGCTGCACGTCACGGTCGGCACCGCCGGCCTGCTGGTCACCGCCTACGCGCTGGGGGTCTGCGCCGGCGGGCCCGCGCTGACGGCCCTGACCGTCCGGGTGCCGCGCCGGCTCCTGATCTGCTCCGCCCTGGCCCTGTACGCGCTGGCCAACGCCCTGGCCGCCGTCGCGGGCGGCTTCACCCTGCTGGTCCTGGTGCGCGCGGTCGCGGGGGCGGTGCACGGCATGTTCGTCGGGGTCGCCTCCGCCGCCGCCGCGAGCCTGGCCGGGCCCGAGCGCCGGGGCCGTGCGGTGGCCGTGGTCTTCGGCGGCATCGCCGCGGCCAACCTCCTCGGCGTGCCCCTGGCCACCTACGCCGGTCATGTCCTGTCCTGGCGGTCGGTCTTCGCGGGGATCGCCGTGCTGGGCTGCGCCGCGCTCGCGCTCACCTTCGCCCTGGTGCCGCCGGTGCCGAGCGGCGGGCGCGGTGCGCTGGGGGCGCAGGTGCGCTACGTGCTGACCCGGCCCGTGCTGCTCGCCCTGGGCGTGGCGGTCCTGCTGTTCTGCGGCCAGTTCACCGTCTTCACCCTGCTCGGGACCTATCTCCAGCAGGTCACCGGCGTCTCCGGTGGCGCGGTCGGCGCCTATCTGCTGGTGTTCGGCGCCGCCGGGGCGCTCGGCACGCTGGCGGGCGGGCGCTGCGCCGACCGTGACGCCGCGACGACGCTGCTCGTGGCCGGGGCGGTGCTCGTGCCCGCGCTGGCCCTGCTCCACTGGGCCGGCGGGCACCCGGTGACGGCCGCCGTCGTCCTGGCCGTCTTCGGGCTGTTCGGCTTCGGACTGGCCCCGGCGCTCCAGCTCATCACCATCGAACTGGCCGGGCCCGGCGGGGATCTCGCCTCGACGCTCGGCGCGTCGGCCGGCAACGCCGGTATCGCGGCGGGTTCGGCGGCGGCCGGCTGGTTCGCGGCCGGTCACCCGGTCGCGGGGCTGCCGCTGGTCGGCGCGGCGGTCTGCGCGGCGACGCTCCCCCTGGTCTGGGTGGTGAGCCGCATCCGGCGGGCGGCCGTCGCGCCCCGGTGACAGACGCCACGACGCCGGTGCGGCCGTCCCCTCCAGGGGGACGGCCGCACCGGCGTGAGGGTCAGCGGAAGTCCGCTTCCAGATACTCCCGGTCGGAGCCGGCGGCGGTGGCCTCGCGCAGCTCGATCCGGCGGATCTTGCCCGAGATGGTCTTGGGCAGCTCACCGAACTCCAGACGCCGGATGCGCTTGTACGGAGCCAGCACCTCGCGCGAGTGCTCGAACAGCACCTTCGCCGTGTCCGGACCCGGCTCCCAGCCCTCCGCCAGCACCACATACGCCTTCGGCACCGCAAGCCGCACCTCGTCCGGCGCCGGGACCACGG